>JAXDGY010000340.1:0-19740 GCA_034664785.1 Solirubrobacteraceae bacterium | reverse complement strand
CGGCGCCCGTCGGAGAGCACGGCGCTCTCGGTCAGCTCGGCGCAGAACTGCCCGGGGTCGAGGTCGTGGGCGGCGATCCGCTCGGTGATCGAGTCGGCGAGGCCGGCGCGGCGCAGCTGGCGCGGGGAGAGGTTGAAGGTCAGCCGCGGGCGGAAGCCGAGCGGCGCCCACGCGGCGGCCTGGGCGCAGAGGGTCTCGACGACCCAGTCCCCGATCTCGTCGATCAGGCCGGTCTCCTCGGCCACGGGGATGAACTCGCCCGGGGGCACGAGCCCGCGGTCCGGGTCCTCCCAGCGCACGAGCGCCTCCAGGGCGACGAGCAGGCCGTCGCCGGCGGCCGCGGCGAGGTCGGAGCGGAAGATGGGCTGGTAATGCAGGCGCAGCTCGCCGGCCCCGATCGCGCGGCGCAGGCGCGTGGTGAGCCCGAGGCGCTGGCGCGCGTCGCCGTCCTCGGCCTCGTAGAAGGCGACGATCCCGCCGCCGCCGCGCTTGGCCTGGTACATCGCGGAGTCCGCGCGCTTGAACAGCGTCTCGGCGTCCACGGCGTGCTCGGGGTACATCGCGATGCCGATCGACGTCCCGACGTGGAACTCCGCGCCGGAGACCTCGAACGGCGCGTCCATCGCCGCGGCGATGCGGTCGCCGGCGGCCTGCGCCGCGGCGCGCGGGTCCTCGGCGCCCGTGCAGTCGAGGAGCAGGAGGAACTCGTCGCCGCCCTGGCGGGCTAGGACGTCGCCCGCGCGCGAGAGCTCGGAGACGCGCTCGGCGGTCGCCTGCAGGACGGCGTCCCCCGCCGCGTGCCCGAACGAGTCGTTGATGAGCTTGAAGTTGTCGAGGTCGAACTCGATGAGCGCGACGGCGTCGCCCGTGCGCCGCGCCCGCGTGAGGTCGCGCCCGATCTGCTCCTCGAGCAGCGTCCGGTTCGCGAGCCCGGTGAGCGGGTCGTGGTAGGCCAGGTAGGCGACCTGGGCCTCGGCCCGGCGGCGCTCGGTCACGTCCTCGCCGGAGCGCAGGACCGAGGTGATGGCGCCCTCCTCGTCGTGCAGCACGGCGTTGCGCCAGGCGATCTTGCGGTCCTCGCCGTCGCGCGTCTGGACGAAGGTCTCCAGCGACGAGCCGGGCGGCTCGACGCCCGAGACCAGGCGCATGAAGGCCATGCGGGCGTGGAGGCGGTCGGTGCGCGGGACGACGGTGTCGAACCAGTCGCGGCCGACGAGCTCGTCCTCGGTGAAGCCCAGCAGCTCGCAGCCCTGGCGGTTGACCAGCTCGACGACGCCGCGGGCGTCCAGGACGACGACCAGCGTGCTCGCGACCTCCAGGAAGCGCTGGGCGCGGTCGCGCTCCTCGCGCAGGCGGTGCTCGGCCGTGTAGGAGTCGGTGACGTCGTTGAGCGTGCAGACCACGCCGCCCAGGCCGCCCTGGTGGTGGCCGATGGGGCGAGCGACGACGGTCATCCAGCGCTCGGGGCGCTCGTGGCCCGCCGCCAGGCGCACGGTGGCCCGGACGGGACCGTCCTCGTCGCGCGCGCGGGTGATCGGGCTCGTGGCGGCGGTGAACGGGCCGCCGTCCTCGCCCGTGAGCCCGGCGCCGCAGGCCAGCAGCGGGTCGTGCCCGGAGAACTGCTGGGCCTCGAGCCCGAGGATCGCGGCTGCGCTGGCGTTCCAGGAGACCGCGCGCAGGGCGGAGTCGGTGACGACGACGCCCTCCTCGAGGCCCTCGACGACGGCGCGGCTCAGATGCTCGGCGGCGCGCAGGGCCTGGCGGGTGCGCTGCTGGGGGCCCGACTCGACGACCAGGCCGCGGCTGACCAGGCGCGCGTCGCGCCGTCCGGGCCGGGTGCGCTCGCCGAACGGCGCGCCGAGATTGCGGGGGAACCCCATTGCCCGGCTGATCGGTTCCGGCGCTGACCGCTTGAGGAGCCGGCGCTCAGCCGCGCCCCGGTCGGACCGCGCGGCGAACATTCCCACCGCCTTTGCGGACCGGATGTCGATCCAGGATCGGCGCGCCGCGCCGTAGCCTGTGATCACGTCCTGAGCAGCGCCGCAACCGGCACGGCAAGGACGGCCCTGGCGCCCTGACCCAGCGTCCGGTGCACGCACGTGGGACCCAAGCCGGGGCGCGCAACGCCGCACGAGGGACGGGACAGCCCTCGAGCGGTCGGCGCCCCGGCTCCTACGTGGTCGACCTCCTCGACCCGGCGTCCGAGCACGGACGCACGCCATGGAACGCGCGTCGCAGCGGCGGTAGCGTCCGGGCCAGCGGTTGCGTCACTCGGATGGACGAGAGGAGTGGGCCGTGGGACGCGAGGAGGGGCCATGACCCCGGAGCTGCCGAGACGACTCGTGGCAGAGGCAGTCGGCACGGCGCTACTCGTGCTGTTCGGCCCGGGATCCGTCGTCGCCGCGCAGAAGCTGGGCAACGGGGCGCTCGACTTCCCGGGCCTGGGGATGGTCGCGCTCGCCTTCGGGCTCGTGATCGCCGTCGTGATCTACGCCTTCGGCACGACGTCCGGCGCGCACATCAACCCGGCGGTCACCGTTTCGCTCGCCGCCACCGGGCGCTTCCCGTGGGGGGAGGTCCCCGCCTACGTCGTCGCCCAGCTCGTCGGCGCGATCGCCGGTGGGCTGCTGATCCTCGCCACGTTCGTGGGAGCGGCCGACCTGGGCGCGGGATCCACCACGCTGGCCGACGGGGTCTCGTTCTGGCGCGGCCTCGTGGTCGAGGCGGTGGCGACCTTCCTGCTGGTCACGGCGATCATGGCGCTGGCCGTCGATCGCCGCGCACCCGGCGGATGGGCGGGCCTCATGATCGGGCTCTCGGTCACCTGCGCGATCATCGTCTTCGGCCCGGTCACCGGCGCCTCGCTCAACCCGGCGCGCTCGTTCGGCCCGCTCATGGCGACGGCGATCGGCGGCGGCGATCCCGAGTGGGGCGACTTCCCGGTGTACATCATCGGGCCGCTGGTCGGCGGCGTCGTGGCGGCATTCGCGTACGACGCGATCGCGCGTCCGCGCGTGGCGGCGGAGGAGCCGCCGCAGGGCACCGAGGGCGACATCCGGGCGCGGCGGATCCCGTCGGAGCCGGAGCGCGAGCGCACGCGCGGGGCCGCGGCGGTGAGGGAGCGCCAGGGCACCGAGGGTGACGTCCCGGGCCGGCGGCGGTGAGCAGCGACGAACGGAGCCACAACCAGAGGAGGGCAGGGAGATGGCGGAGAACAGGGGCGTGGCGTACATGGGTCCGCGCACCGTCGAGGTGCAGGACATCGACTTCCCGACGCTCGAGCTGAAGGACGGCCCGGGGGTCAATCCCCGCAACGTCGGGCGCAAGCTCCCCCATGGGGCGATCGTGAGGATCGTCTCGACGAACATCTGCGGCTCGGACCAGCACATGGTCCGCGGCCGCACGACGGCGCCCGAGGGCCTCATCCTCGGGCACGAGATCACCGGTGAGGTCATCGAGGCCGGTCCCGGCGTGGAGTTCATCAAGGAAGGCGACCTCGTCTCGGTCCCGTTCAACATCGCCTGCGGGCGCTGCCGCATGTGCAAGATGGGGAACACCGGCGTCTGCCTGAACGTCAACCCCGACCGCCCCGGCTCAGCCTACGGCTACGTCGACATGGGCGGCTGGGTCGGCGGTCAGGCCCAGTTCGTGGCGGTGCCGTACGCCGACTGGAACCTGCTCAAGTTCCCCGACAAGGACCAGGCGATGGAGAAGATCCTCGACCTGACGATGCTCTCGGACATCTTCCCGACCGGGTTCCACGGCGCCGTCACCGCCGGCGTCGGGCCGGGCTCGACGGTGTACATCGCCGGCGCCGGGCCGGTCGGGCTCGCCGCGGCGTACTCGGCGATCCTGCTGGGCGCGGCGGTGGTGATCGTCGGCGACCTCATCCCGGAGCGGCTGGAGCAGGCGCGCAGCTTCGGCGCCGAGGCGATCGACATCTCCAAGGGCGAGCCGCAGGACCAGATCGAGCAGATCCTCGGCGTGCCGGAGGTGGACGCGGCGGTCGACGCGGTCGGCTTCGAGGCGCACGGGCACGGCGCTGACGCGAGCCACGAGGCGCCCGCGACGGTGCTGAACTCGCTGATGGAGGTCACCCGCGCGGCCGGCAAGATCGGCATCCCGGGCCTGTACGTGACCGGCGACCCGGGAGGGATCGACGAGGCTGCGAAGCAGGGCTCGCTGTCGATCCGCCTCGGCCTGGGGTGGGCGAAGTCGCACGGCTTCACCACCGGCCAGACTCCGGTCATGCGGTACCACTACGACCTGATGCAGATGATCCTGAGCGACCGCGCGCATATCGCTGACGCGGTCAACGCGACGGTCATCTCGCTCGACGACGCGCCAAAGGGGTACGAGGACTTCGACAAGGGCGCAGCAAGGAAGTTCGTCCTGAACCCGAACGACATGATCAAGCAGTAGGCGGGCCGACGCGGCCGTCAGCGGTCGAGCGGCGCCGGGCGTCGTTCGACCGCGGACGGGGACCGCGCTCTACGTCGTGAACTCGGCGATCCGGGCGCGCAGGTCCAGGACGCGCTCGCGGACCGCGCGGTGCTGCGGGTGATCTCCGATGCTGCAGCCGTGGCCCATGGCGAACGCGTACTCCCACGAGGCGAGCAGCGTCTTGAGTTCTTCCTCGAGGCGTCGCAGGTCTGTCATCGCGCAGAGTATTCCCGATGGATTCGCGGGACGTGCCGGAAACGATTGCCATGAGGCACCCCGCAACGGAGTCAGCGGCGGGCGAGGAGCTCCGCGACCGGCGTCCGGGCGAGGTGGCGCAACGCGCGGCGCCTGGCCCACGGCCCGCGGAAGCGCGCGACGACGACGCCGTTGGTGAGGAAGATCGCCCAGCCCTCGCTGGTGGGCCCGACGGTCAATGCGAGGGTGCCGGCCATCAGCCGACGCCCCAGGCGGGCCGGCGCGGCGGATCGGCGGGCGCGAGAGCGGCGACGATCGCCGCGATGCGCTCCACGATCGCGGTCGCGGTCCGGCCCAGCGTCGCCCCGATGTCGGCCGGGGACTCGCCGGCCAGGCCCATCGCGAGGATCGCGTGATCGGCGGGGTCGATCCGGGCCGCCGCCTCGGCCTTCAGCCGCGGCGGGATCGGCTTGGGCCGGTGGGGCTCGCGGGCGACGTCCCGGATCGCCTCGAGCAGCACGCGCGCCGCGCTCGACTTGCCGACGACGGCGTCGGCGCCGGCGAGGGTGGCGGCGACGCGGAGCGTGGCCGGGGTGGACGAGGGATACAGGATCACCGCGGGTGCCTGGAGGCTGCGCTTGAGCTGGAGGGTGAGCGTCAGGCCGTCGCGGCCGGGGTGGTGGACGTCCAGCACGACCACGGACGGCCGGGCCCGCCGGAGCAGCGGCCAGAGCTCCTCCTCGTCGGCGGCGGACCCCACGGACTGCAGGTCGGGCTCCGGCTCGAGGATGGCCTCAAGGCCTGCGCGGACGGCGGGGTGATCGTCGAGGAAGGCGACGCGGATCATGGCTCAGGCCGCGATCGGCTCGACGGCGGGGACGGCCTCGAGGGCGGCCCGGGCGGCCCCGAGCGCGGCGCGGATCAGGCGGCTGGAGTGATCGAAGTCGGTGGGCTGGACGCGGTGCGGGTTGACGGCGGGCAGGACGATCAGCTCGGCCGCGCCGGCGTAGCGCGCAAGGTCGGCCTCCAGGCGCGCGCCGACGAGCAGGCTGAACGCGTGCACCGCGGCGTCGAGCGCGCCGCGCGGTGCGACGGGCAGCGACCGCGCGAGCGGGTCGTCGGTGGGGAGGACGTAGATGCGCTCGGCGCCGAGCTCGACGGCGTGCGAGATGGGGGCGTTGTTGACCACGCCGCCGTCGACGAGGACCTCGTTGCCGCGGCGGACGGGCGGCAGCACGCCGGGGATCGCGGCGGCCGCGAGCAACGCCTCGACCGCCGGGCCGTCGGAGAGGCGCACCTCGCGCCCGGTCAGCAGGTCGAAGGCGACGAGGTGCAGCGGGACGCCCGCCTGCTCGAGCCGCTCGATCTGCAGGTGGCGGCCCGCGAGCCGTCGTAGTCCGTGGTCGGAGACCAGGTGATCGCGGTGGTTGGCCAGGCCGCCGATCAGCGTGCGCGCGTTGACCGCGAAGATGTCCTCGCGGCGGAGGCCGCGCCACACGCGCGCCAGCTGATCGGCGGTGGCGACGGTCGGCGGGCGCGAGGCGATGAACGCCGCGTTCAGCGCGCCCGCCGACGTCCCGACGAGCAGGTCAGGGACGATCTCGCGCTCGTAGAGGGCCCGCAGCATGCCGGCCTGCATCGCACCCAGGCTCGCGCCGCCGGACAGCACGAACGCGGTGCGGGGGGCGCGCGACCTGCCGCGGCCGAACGACGGCCTTGCCGGCGGGGATGTCGTGACGGTGCTCATGAGCAGCTCCAGATCGTCCGAACACGAAAGTCAAATGCTTGATTGACAAGGTCAGCACCCGCTCGCGTGTTTGTCAAGCATCTGCTTCAATATCTCCCCAGATGAGTGCGCCGCCCAAGACCGACCGTCGCCGAGAGGCAGGCGAGCGCACCCGCCGGCGCCTCCTCGAGGCCACGCGCTCCCTGCTCGCCGCCCGCGGCGAGGACGCGATCACGCTCCGCGAGATCACGGAGGCCGCCGACGCCAACGTCGCTGCGGTGAGCTACCACTTCGGCTCGCTCGGGGCGCTCTGCCGTGCCGCCATCGAGGAGGCGTTCGGAACCCTGGTGGACGAGCACAACGAGCGCCTGCGGGCGCTCGGCGACGACGCCGGGCTCGACGAGATCGCCGCGGCGCTCGCGGCGCCGTTCGTAGCGGCCATCGCCGACGGCGGCTGCGCCGAGCTGGCGTTCCTGCGGATCATGGCCCGCGTCGCCATGAACACGCCGCCCGAGCTGGAGGACTGGATGACCGCCACCTTCGCGCGCGCCGACGCCGAGCTCGTGCCCCGCCTGCGGCGCGCGGTGCCCGGCGTCGGTGACGACGAGCTGCGCTTCCGGGCCGAGTGCGCCGCCGGCGTCATGCACGTCCTCGCCACCGGCGGCACCCGCGGCGCCGTCGAGGGCAAGAGCGCCGCCGAGCTCGAGCGGCTGCTCGTCCCGGTGATCAGCGGAGCGCTCGCCGGCGGCGCTTCGCCGCCGCGCTAGCTGCTGCGGACCGGCCGGCATCCGCACTACGAGTGCGCGGGTGCGGGCTCGGCGCCGTGGGCGAGCTCGGGCCGCGCGCCGGGCCGCAGCAGGCTGCCGCAGACCAGCGCGCCGACGGCGAAGATGCCCGCCGCGCACCAGAACGCCGTGGTGTAGCCGTGGACGGCTGCCTGGCGCAGCACGTCGGGCGCCGGTCCCCGGTCCGTGACGAAGCCCGTCGCGGCCGAGGCGGCCAGTGTGCTCAGCAGCGCGGTGCCGATCGAGCCGCCGATCTGCTGGGACACGTTGACCATGCCCGAGGCGACGCCGCTGTCCTGCGGCGGCACGGCGGTGGCGATCGCGAAGGACGGTGCCACCGTCAGCCCGAAGCCGACGCCGATCAGGACCAGCGACGGAAGCACGTGCGTGGCGTAGGCGGTGTCGACCCCGATCCCGGTGAGGAGCACCATCCCGAGGCCGGCGCTGAGCATCCCCGCCGGGACGAGCGGGCGCGGGCCGGTCCGGGGCAGCAGGCGCGTGCTCACGATGCCCACGGTGGGCGCGATCGAGAAGCTGATCGGCAGGAACGCGAGCCCGGTCTGCAGCGGCGTGAACCCCTTGGTGTCCTGCAGGTAGAACGTGAGGAACAGGAACAGGCCGAAGAGGCCGGCGCTGGCGGTCGCGATGGCGATGAACGAGGCGCCGCGGTCGCGGTCGGTGAGCACGTGCAACGGCAGCAGCGGGTGCGCGACACGGCGCTCGAGCGCGACCAGCGCGGCCAGCAGGACGGCGCCGGCGACCAGGAACCCGAGGGTGACCGGATCACCCCAGCCGTCGGACTGGGCGTGCGCCAGCCCGAACACCAGCGCGAACAGGCCCGAGGACGCGGTGAGCGCGCCGGGGGCGTCGAGCCGTGGCCGCGAGGTCGCGGGAACATGGTGCAGCAGGCGCGTGCCGGCGATCGCCGCCGGGACTGCGAAGGCGATCGAGACGTACAGGCACCAGCGCCAGTCGAGCACCTCGGTCAGCGCACCGCCGAGGAGCAGGCCGATGGCGCCGCCCGTGCCGGCGATCCCGGCGTAGATCCCGAAGGCCTTGCCGCGCTCGACCGGGTCCGTGAACGTCGTGGTCAGCAGCGAGAGGGCGGCGGGGGCGAGCAACGCGCCGAAGGCGCCCTGCAGCGCGCGGGCCGCCACGAGCAGGTCGAAGCTCTGCGCGGTCCCGCCGAGGGCCGAGGCGCCGGCGAACCCGAGCAGGCCGGCGACGAACGTCCACTTGCGGCTGAAGAGGTCGGCGATGCGGCCGCCGAGCAGCAGGAGGCTGCCGAAGGCCAGCGCATACGCGGTGATGACCCACTGGCGCTGGTCATCGGAGAAGCCGAGGTCCCGCTGGGCCGACGGGAGCGCGATGTTCACGATGGTCACGTCGAGCACGACCATCAGCTGGGCGATGCCGATGACCGCGAGGATCAGCCAGCGACGGTCGTGGTGTGGGGCTGCGGATGGGTCGGGTGCTGCATGCACGGTGGATCTCCTTGGTCACATCGGCCGGGTTTGGTCCGTCACCCCTTTGACGGACCGCGACGAGAGGATGTGACCGATGGACCGACGCGAATGGCCGGCAGACGAGTTCGAGGCCAACCGGACCCACCTCCGGGCGGTGGCCTACCGGATGCTCGGCTCGGTGAGCGAGGCCGACGACGCGGTGCAGGAGGCCTGGCTGCGGCTCAGCCGCTCGGACGCGAGCGACGTCGGGAGCCTGCGCGCATGGCTGACCACCGTGGTCGCGCGCGTGTGCCTCGACATGCTGCGCTCGCGACGCTCGCGGCGCGAGGAGCCGCTGGGCCCGCATGTGCCGGAGCCGATCGTGAGCCCCCAGGACGGGATGGACCCCGAGCACGAGGCGCTGCTGGCCGACTCGGTCGGCCTCGCCCTGCTCGTCGTCCTGGAGACGCTCGCTCCCGCCGAGCGGCTCGCCTTCGTGCTGCATGACATGTTCGCGGTGCCCTTCGACGAGATCGCGCCGATCGTGGGACGGTCGCCGGCTGCGGCACGGCAGCTCGCCAGCCGCGCGCGACGCCGCGTGCAGGGGGCGAGTCCGGTGCCGGACGTGGATCTCGGCCGCCAGCGAGCGGTGGTCGACGCGTTCCTCGCCGCCGCGCGCGGCGGTGACTTCGACGCCCTCGTCGCGCTGCTCGACCCCGACGTCGTGCTCCGCGTGGACCGCGGTGCCCAGCGTCCGGGCGCATCGACAGAGCTCCGGGGCTCGGTTGCGGTGGCGAAGCAGGTGCGGACGTTCGCGTCGCTCGCTCGCTTCGCACGGCCCGCGCTCGTCAACGGCGCCGCCGGATTCGTCGTGGCTCCACGCGGCCGGCCGATCGCGGTGGCCGGCTTCACGGTCGCGCGCGACAGGATCGCCGCGATCGATCTGCTCGCCGACCCCGACCGGCTCCGCGCGCTGGACCTGACCGTCCTCGACGGCTGACAGCGGGGCGCCGCTTCCCATGGACCGGTTCTACGACTCCTGCAGGGCGTAGGCGATGGCCTCATCGAAGCTCAGCGCGGCACCGTCGCGGCGGCCCGCCGCCCACGCATCGTCTCCGCAGCGCGTCCGCGCCGGGGCGAAGAAGGCCGCATCGAGCCTGGCCCCGATGACGTCCTGCGGTTGCCCGTAGGCGTTCGCGGCCGCGGCGCCGGCGAGCCGCGCGGCACGGTCGACGTCGCCGTCGGCCGCGGCGACGGCGGCGAGGCCGAGGAGGCCTTCGGAGGCGAAGGGGCGGACGATGAGCTCGCGGCAGAGCTCGAGCTCCTCGCGGAACGCGTCGCGGGCCGCGGCCGTGTCGCCGGTCAGCAGCGCGGCCAGCCCGAAGTTCCCACGGAGCGTCATCCAGCTGTAGGGGTTGTCGAGCTCGCGGGCGATCGGGATGGCGCGGTCGGCGAACGCCTTGGCGTCGCGATCGCTGCCCAGGCACAGCGCGACGTAGGCGGCCCCGGAGAGCAGGTCGGCGAGGTGATACACGCTGCCGAGGTCCTCCAGGAGCGATGCGGCCCGGCCGACGCGCTCGCGAAGCTGGGCCTCGGTCGACGCCGCCATCGCCTGCGCGAAGACGGCCATCGCCGTCGTCCAGTCGTCCCCGGCCGCGGTCGCCCAGTGCAGCGCCTCGTCGGCGAAGGCCTCCGCGACACCGGCGCGGCGGGCACCGGAGGACTCGTGGCTGGCGCGGGCCTGCAGGACCTGCGAGAGGACGACCGGATCCGCCAGCGCCCTCGCGCCGGCCTCGGCGTCGGCGATGGCCGCCGCCTGCTCGGCTCCGCGCCCCAGCGGCCACAGCGCCCAGGACTGGATGCAGAGCGCGCGGACGCGCAGCCCCGGGGCGGCATCGGCCCCCGGCAGGCTCAGCGCCTGGTCGATCCAGTCCACGGCATCCGCGTAGCGATCCCGCATCAGCCAGTACCACCCCAGCGCCGCGCACAAGGACAGCGCCGGCTCGGCGCTGTCCTGGTCCACCGCCCATGCAAGGGCGCCGTGGAGGTTGTCGATCTCGGCATCGAGGCGTGCGAGGTGCTCCTCGCGGCCGACGGCCCACAGCGCCCGATGCGCTCCGTCGCGCTCGGCCAGCGCGAGGTAGTGGCGGTGATGACGCTCGCGGACGGCGTCCCTGTCGGCCGTGGCGGCGAAGCGCTCGGCGGCGTACGCGCGGATCGTCTCCAGCATGCCCAGCCGCGTGGGTGCGTGCTGGGCGCGGCGGCGGACGAGCAGGCTCTTGGCGACCAGGCCGTCGAACGTGTCGAGCGACGCGCCGGTGATCGTCTCGGCCGCCTCGACGGTCGCGCCGCCGGCGAACACCGCGAACCGCGCGAAGGCCTCCTGCTCGACGTCGCTGAGCAGGTCGTGGCTCCAGTCGATCGTCGACCGCAGCGTCCGCTGGCGGGCTGGGGCGTCCTGGGCGCCGCTGCCCAGCCCGCCGAGCGCGGTGCCGAGCCGTCCGGCGATCTCGCCCGGGGACAGCAGCCCGCAGCGGGCGGCGGCCAGCTCGATGGCCAGCGGCAGGCCGTCGACGCGCCGGCAGATCTCGGCGACCGCCGCCGCGTTGGCAGGGCCAAGGCGGAACTCGGGATCGTGAGCTCGCGCGCGATCGGTGAACAGGGTGACGGCAGCGACGGCGGCGAGCGTGTCCTCGGGCGTCCCGGGCTCGGGCAGCGCCAGCGGTGCGACCGGGTAGCGCTGCTCGGCGCGGAGCGCGAGCGGCTCGCGGCTGGTCGCCAGGACGGTCAGCCCCGCGCAGGCGGCGAGCAGGTCGGACACGAAGCCCGCCGCCGCCAGCAGGTGCTCGACGTTGTCCAGCACGAGCAGCAGATCCTTGGCGGCGAGGTACCGCGTGACCGCCTGCTCCGGGCTCTCGCCTGCGACGGGCACGACCGTCACCGCGTTGCCGATGGCGGGCGGCACGTCCTCCGCCCGGCCGAGGCCGGCCAGCGAGACGACGCGGACGCCGTCGGCGAAGTCCGCCTGGACCGCGCGCGCGGCCTCGACCGCCAGGCGCGTCTTGCCGACGCCGCCCGTCCCCGTGAGGGTCAGCAGGCGCGCGCCGCCGCGCAGCCGGGCGCCGATCGCGCGGACGTCGTCCTCACGGCCGATCGTCCGGTTCGGCGCGGGTGGCAGCGCGTCGGCGTCGCGCATGGGGGACACCGACGCCGGTGGCGGGAAGTCGGGCGGCAGGTCCTTGACGACGAGCTGGAAGAGATGCTCCGGGCGATCGAGGTCCTTGAGCTGATGCTCTCCGAGATCCTTGAGCGCGACATCCGGCGCCAGCTCACCGGCGACGAGCTCGCGCGTCGCCCTGGAGATGAGCACCTGGCCGCCGTGGCCGGCGGCGCAGATCCGCGCCGCGCGGTGCACGTCGATGCCGACGTAGTCCGCTCCGCCGAGCATCGGCTCGCCCGTGTGCAGGCCCATCCGCACCCTCACGCCGGCGTCCCGCGGCCAGGGCTCCACGGCGAGCGCTCGCTGCGCCTGCACCGCGGCGGCGACGGCGTCGCCGGCCCGCGCGAAGGCGACGAAGAACGCGTCCCCGAGCGTGTTCATCTGTCGTCCGCCGTGCCCCTCGCAGGCGGCCCTGACCAGGCTGTCGTGACGCCCCAGCACCGCCACGTAGCGGTCGCCGAGCCGGCGGAGCAAGCGCGTGGATCCCTCGATGTCGGTGAACAGGAACGTGACCGTCCCAGTAGGCAGCCCCGACATGCGGCCATGGCTACGCCCCCCGCCGGCGCATGTCAAGGCCGGGGGCCGGGGCGGCGGGGTGGTCCAGCGGGTGGCCGGCGCGTTCGGCGCCTGGCGTGCGGGCGCGTCAGCGCCGGCGCGGGTCCTGGGGCTGTGGCAGGTTGCGCCGGATGCTGTGCGAAGGACCGAGATGGGTGACGGGGCTGAGCATCAAGGGCACCGGGACGTTGGGGACAGCATCGGTCCTGCCGGGGGCGACGGCCAGCGGCCCTAGGGGTGGACCTGCTCACCCCCGGCGGCGGGGCCGGGGGCGCACGAGGTCGTGGCTGTCCTGGACGAGGTCGCGGACCAAGTCGTCCTCGGCGTCCCGTCCGAGCGTGATGGTGACCCAGTGGCGCTTGTTGAGGTGGTAGCCCGGCACGATCGACTCATAGGAGTCGCGCAGCGACGCGGCGAGCGCCGGATCGCACTTCACGCTGACCGTCAGCGGTTCGGCCGCAAGTCGTGACAGGGCGAAGACCTTGCGGTTCACCTTGAACACCGACACCTCCGGCGCGAACGGGAAGTCCTCGATCGCCCCGGGCATCGACAGGCACCACTCCCGCAGCTCGGCGGGGGTCACGCGCCGCAGCCTACAAGCCGCCGTCGGCCTTCACCCCCGAACGGGGGTGTCATCGTCCGGCGGCCGGCGCGAAGCTACGCCCATGACCGGCAGCGCTCCGGCGGGCTGCTCGCTCCGCCGCCCCGACGCGGAGGGCGGCGCATGACCGACTTCGCGCTGGGTCACTCCTCCGCCGTGGAGATCTCGGCGCGTCTCGCGGCCGAGCGCGACGGGGACCCCCACGTGGTGCTGCGCGACGGCGGCGCGGTCCAGGTCATCGTGCCCCTCGGCGACGGCGGCCGGCCGCTGACGATCGGCCGGGGCGAGGGCACGGACATCCAGCTGCACTGGGACCGCGACGCCTCCCGCACGCACGCCGCGCTCGAGCGCGTCGGCGGCGTCTGGACGATCTCCGACGACGGGCTCTCGCGCAACGGCACCTTCGTCAACGGCGAGCGCGTGGGCAGCCGGCAGCGGCTGCGCGACGGCGACCTCCTGCGCATCGGCGCCACCTCGATCCTGTTCCGCGACCCGGGGAGCGTCGGCGCCAGCGAGACGCGCATGGGCGGCCCGGACCTCGCTCCCCCCACCGTGTCAGAGGCGCAGCGCAAGGTGCTCCTGGCGCTCTGCCGGCCCTACAAGGCCTCCGGCGCGTTCGCGGTGCCGGCGACCAACCAGGACATCGCCGGGGAGCTGGTCCTCAGCGTGGAGGCGGTCAAGACCCATCTGCGCGCGCTGTTCGCGAAGTTCGGTGTCGAGGACCTCCCGCAGAACCAGAAGCGCGCCAAGCTCATCGAGCGGGCGTTCCAGACCGGCGTGGTCTCCGAACGGGACTTGTAGGCGACCGCCGGGCGGGACGGCTTCCGCGCGCGGCCGTGAGGAATCACCCCACCTTCGCGCTCCGCCTGCGGCGTACGATCGCCGCACCGTGACTGACGCCGCCGGACGGTCGCCGCCGTCGCTGTCGGACCTGGCGCCGGGCTCCACCTTCGGCGGCTACCGCATCGTGCGGCTGCTCGACCGTGGCGGCATGGGGATCGTCTACGAGGCGGTCGAGATCGAGCTCGACCGGACCGTCGCGCTGAAGATCGTCGCGCCCGAGCACACGCGCGACCCGACGGCCGTGGCCCGGTTCAAGTCCGAGGCCCGGCTCGCGGCGTCGCTGGAGCACCCGAACATCGTCCCGATCCACCGCGGAGGCGAGCACGACGGCGTCCTGTACCTCGCCATGCGCTACGTGGCCGGCACGAACCTGCGCCGGGTGATCGACCACGGCCCGCTGGACCCGCCGCGCATCGCCCGGATCCTCACCGAGATCGCCGAGGCGCTCGACGCGGCGCACGCGCGCGGGCTGGTGCACCGCGACGTCAAGCCCGCGAACATCCTGGTCACCGGCTCAGGCCCCGGCGAGCACGTCTACCTCACGGACTTCGGGCTGACCAAGCGCCTGGGATCGGCCGGCGACCTCACGCGGACCGGCGCGTGGGTGGGCACGCCGGACTACGTCGCCCCGGAGCAGATCCAGGACCGCGCCGTCGACGGGCGTGCCGACGTCTACTCGCTCGGCTGCGTGCTCTACGAGATGCTCACCGGCCATGTCGCCTTCCCCAGGGACAGCGACATGGCGAAGCTGTGGGCCCACGTCACCGATCCCCCGCCGCTCCCCCGATCCCGGCGCCCGGATCTCGTGGAGGCCTTCGACGTCGCGGTCGGTCGGGCCACGGCCAAGGACCCCGACGACCGCTACCGCAGCGCCGGGGACCTCGCCGCTGCTGTCCGCGTCGCCGATGCCGAGCAGGAGGCCAAGCGCCGCGCCGACGCCGCCCAGGAGACGAGGCAGGGTGACGCCGCGCCGGCCGCCGGACCGCCCCCTGCTCCGGCCGACGGGCAGCGGCAGCCCCCCGCGTCCGACCGCGGCGCGCCGCGGCGCCTGCGCGCCGGGGTGATCGCGGCGACCGCGCTGGTGACGGGCGCCGTCGTGGCGGCGGCGATACTGCTCGTGAGCTCGTCCGCGGACTCGGGCTCGGGCGGCGGCGCTCCGGCGGCCCCCGCCGGCCGGCGCGTCGCCGCGACCCTCGGGCCGGTCCCGACGAACCACGTCACCGGGACCGGCGACGTGGTCGTGCGCCTCGACGGCGACGTCGCGACGGTCACGATGGACGCCTCGCGCCTGCTCGACGGCGCCCGGCATCCGATGCACATCCACGCCGGCGCGAAGGGCGTCTGCCCGTCCGATCAGGCCGCGCAGCTGCACAACGGCCACCGGACGATCAGCACGCTCGACGGCGCGCCGTGGTACGGGCCGCCCGTGACCGCGCTGACGAGCCGCGGCGACACCAGCCCGAAGAGCATCCTCGCGCTGCGCCGCTACCCGTCGACGGGCGTCATCCGCTACAGCCGCAGGATCCGGCTCGGCAAGGTGGTCGCGCAGTACGTGCGCGACGACAACGCCGTCGTGGTGGTCCACGGCGTGGACTACAACCACAACGGCACCTACGACAACGTGCTGGACCGCAGCGACCTCCAGCGCTCGCTGCCCGGCGAGCTGACGACGCCCGCGCTGTGCGGCGCGCTGGTGGGGGACAGGACGGCGCCGGCGGGCTCGGGGGCCAGGACCGCGATGGCGCCCAGGGTCTACCGCGCGTCGCTGACCGCGCCGCCCGGCGCGCCCGCGTGGCAGTGCCGGCTCCGCCCGGCGACAGAGGCCGCCCGGGCCGACACGTGACCCGCGCGACGACCGTTCTCGCCGGAGCGGCGCCAGGAGGTCTACGCCGGCCATCCGGTCTCCGCGACGTCGGCCGACACGCGGCGACTGAACGCGTCCTGCGCACGGCGTCAGTGCCGGCGGGGGGTCGGGGCGGTCGGCGGGAGCGGGTGCACCCGGTGCGACGGGCCGATGTAGGTGACCGTGGGAGTGAGCATGCATCCAGCGTCCTGCGCGGCCGGGGCGGCGCCTAGGAGCCCTAGGGGTGGGCGCGGCACCCCGCCGGGGTCGTTCCGCTCACACCCCCGCCGCGGGCTCCCAGGCCCGCCCGGCCGCGAAACGCTATGCGACGGCCAGCTCGCCGTCGGCGCGGGCGAGGACGATGCTCAGGACGCGGCCGGCGGTGGCGAGATCCTCCGCCGGCAGGTCGCCCCACATCCGCTGCGTGATCTCGGTGACGGCGGAGCGGATCCGGCCGTGCAACTGCTGGCCGGCGTCGGTGACCGTCACCGGCGCCGCTGCGTCGCCGGGGACGTGCAGCAGCTGCGCGGCGGCCAGCTCGGTGATCCGCGCCCGCGCCTCCGCTTCGCCGACCTTCAGGACGCCGGCCACCCTGGCCACGAGCTGGTCACCGTCCGCGGTCCCGCCGCCGGCGACGGTCATGGTCAGGGTCACCCACTGGGGCTCGGTCAGGCCGGTCCCCGCCAGCTCGCGGGCCAGGATGGCGTTGAGGGCCTTCTCCGTCTGGCCGAGGATCTGGGGGCTGAAGGTGGGGGTGGTCGACGGTGCGGCGGACATGGTGGCTCCTGAAGGGTCGTTGGTGGATGAAACGTTGGCGACGCCAACAGTATCAGGTCGTTGGCAGCGCCAACGAACAACTAGACTGACCGGCGTGAAGCGCCAGCCCCCGCCCGCCGACGCGATGCCCTCGCGGATCCTCGAGATGCCGACCTGGCTGATCAGCCGCGCCTACGCCTACTCCCACCGGCTGCTGGGCGAGGGGTTCGCCTCCGCCGGGGCGCGCGGCTACCACTACCGGCTGCTCGCCGCCCTGGAGGAGTTCGGCCCGGCCAGCCAGGCCGCGCTGGGCCGTCGCACCAGCATCGACCGCAGCGACGTCGTCGCCGCCCTCAACGAGCTCGCCGGCCGCGGGCTCGTCCAGCGCTCCCCCGATCCCGACGACCGCCGCCGCAACATCATCACGATCACCCCCGCCGGCATCCAGGAGCTCCAGACCCTCGACGAGATCCTCGTCGGCGTTCAGGACGAGCTGCTCGCCCCGCTCTCGGCCGCCGACCGCGCCCAGCTCGTCGAGCTCCTCACCCGCCTTCTCGAGCGCGACGCCCGGCCGTGACCCACAGCTGCGCGAGGCTCGCGCGTGTCGCGTGGCGACCTCGAGCCCAGCGACGACGACGTGGCCGCGCTGGACGCCGGGACGCCCGGGTCCCGCTCACTTCAACGGCGGTGACGACCCGCGGTCGTCGGCGTCGCCTGTCGGCGCGCCGGCGATCAGGTCGGAGATGCGGCGCTGCCACCGGGCGGCCCGGCGGTCGGCGGCGAAGCGCGCCTGCGCCTGCGCGAGGCGCGCGCCGGAGTAGCGGCGCCGGGCCCAGAGGGACGAGGGCTCGGCGAGCCGCACGGCGCCGACGGCGGCCGCCAGCGGCACGAACAGCCCGACGACGCCGAGCAGGATCCGGCCCTTCGTGAAGCACGCGATGGCCAGGCCGAGCACGATCGTGACGGCCACGGCGGTCCCGGCGATCGAGGCCGGATCGTCGAGCCCGAAGGGCGTCGTCCCCAACACGATGAGCGCCGCGAACACCGTCGCGACGACGACGGCATCGAACGACGTTCGTCCCGCCTCGCTCCAGTAGACGTCCTCCAGACGGACCCAGAGGGCGAACTCATCCAGCGTCAGCCCGGCGCCGATCCCGAAGGTCACGGCCACCAGGTGCCACCACGGGGGTTCCAGCGGCGCCGCGAACGCCAGGAACCCCGAGAGCATCATCAGGCAGATGCCCCAGACGAGGTGATGGACGTGGACGCCGCCCGTCTCGACGCCGCCCGGCCACCACGACACGCTCCGCGTCAGCCGGGCGCTGGTCCGGATCGCCAGGAACGCCAGCACGAGGGCTGCGAGCACCAGGAACGCGCCGGCGCCTCCGGGCCGGGTTCGATCGCCGAACGGGTCGAGGTCGAAGATGGCCGAGGTCGTGACGAGCACGTGCTCAGCTTCGCATCGGCAGACCGGGTCCGAAAGGCGGAAGGACTGGCGGGGTCCGCGATCGAGGTGCGTCATCGATGACGCTCTCCAACCCCACGGGAGGGACCATCCTCGACGCCACGGCGACCGCCAACCCCGTCTCGGGGACGTCCTGACCCGAACCACGGACCACGGAGATCCCGGCGTGCGCTCGGCGCGCATCACGTCGCCGGGAGAGGCCCGTGGGTACGGGCCTCTCCCTGTCGCGGGCGGCGCTCAGCTCAGATCGAGCCGATCCCGGTCTCCGCCCGCACGTGGAGCTCGTGGTAGGAGCGCTCGTTGCCGTGCTCGCGGCTGAGCATCGTGCCGAGCCAGCAGCACAGGAAGCCGGCCGGGATCGAGATGATCGCCGGGTTGCGCAGCGAGATCGGCGACCCGGCGCTGTCGGGCCCGGGCCAGACCGGCGGGCTCAGGATGATGATCACGAGCGAGATCAGCAGGCCGCCGAGCACGCCGGCCACCGCGCCGGTCGTGTTGAACCGCGGCCAGAACAGCGCCATCAGCAGCGCCGGCAGGTTCGAGCTCGCCGCGACGGCGAACGCGAGGCCGACCAGGATCGAGACGTTGAACTTCGGGCCGGCGAGCATCGACACGCCGATCGCGACGACGCCGAGGCCGACCGCGGCGATCCGCGCGACGCGGACCTCCTCGTGCTCGTCGGCGTCGCCCTCGCGGATGACGCTCGTCCACACGTCGTGGGCGACGGCGCCGGACGCAGCGATCACCAGCCCGGCGACGACCGCGAGGATCGTGGCGAACGCCACGGCGCTGATGATGGCCAGGAACAGGTCGCCCCCGACGGTCCCCGCGCCGCCGCCGAGCTTCTCGGCCAGCAGCGGCGTGGCGAGGTTGCCGCCCTGGCTGGCCTCGACGGCTCCGGGGCCGAGGATGGCGCGCGCGCCGACGCCGACGAGCATCGTCATGACGAAGAACGCGCCGATCAGCGTGACGGCCCAGCCGATCGAGCTGCGCGCCGCCTTGGCGTCGGGCACCGTGAAGAACCGCATCAGCAGGTGCGGCAGTCCGGCGGTGCCGAGCAGCAGGGCAAGGCCGAACGAGATCCCGTTGATCGTGTCGGGCTGCTGCAGCCCGCCCCCGAGGTAGCCCGCGCTCTCGGGGTGGTTCGCAGCCGCGCGGTTGAAGAGCTCGACCGGGTTGAAGCCGGTCTTGGCGAGCACCAGCACCGTCAGGACGGTGCCGGCGATCATCAGCAGCCCGGCCTTGATGATCTGCACCCAGGTCGTGGCGAGCATGCCGCCGAAGACGACGTAGATCAGCATGAACGTGCCGGTCAGCAGCACCGACAGCGAGAAGCTGATCCCGGCCAGCGCCTGCAGCAGCACGCCCGCGCCCACCATCTGCGCGAGCAGGTAGACGAACGAGACCGACAGCGTGCCGAGCGCGGCCGCCAGCCGCGACGGGCGCTCGCGCAGCCGGAAGCTCAGCACGTCGGCGATCGTGAACTTGCCGGCGTTGCGCATCCGCTCGGCCAGCAGCAGGACGACCGGCAGGAAGGACGCCCCGGCCGCGGCCAGGCCCACCCAGCCGTCGAGGCCGAACAGGAAGATCAGCCCGGCGAAGCCCAGGAACGTCGACGCCGAGAGGTAGTCGCCGGCCATCGCGAAGCCGTTCTGCAGGCCCGTGATGCCGCGGCCGGCGGCCCAGAACTCCGTCGCGGTGCTGGTGCGCTTCGACGCCCAGAAGGTGATGACGAACGTCACCGACAGCACGACGGCGAAGACGACGAGCGCCAGGGCGTTGACGCCCGTGCCGATGGCGAAGACGGTCATCGCGCGACCTCCCGCGGGGTGACGGTGCGGCGCGGAGCGGGAGCGATGCGGC
>JAXDGY010000339.1:0-4392 GCA_034664785.1 Solirubrobacteraceae bacterium | reverse complement strand
GAGTCGGTCTCCACGACCTCGGCGCCCGCCTCGACCATCGACGCGTGCACGCCCTCGATGACGTCGGGGCGGTTGAGGACGAGGGCCTCGTGCGCGCGACCGGGCAGCTTGTAGTCGTCCTCGAGGGACAGGTCGAACTGCTCCAGGGTCGCGCCCATGCCGCCGTCGAAGACGACGACGCGCTCACGGGTGGCCTTGAGGTAGTCGCGCATGGTCCGATGCTACCAGCGGAACGGCCAACCTTGACACGCCCGTGGCAATGTTGTGAGCGCCTCCCGTCAGCCGTCGCGCGCGGCCTGCCGCAGCGCGTTCCAGCTCGGCTTCCGCGAGCCGTCGGCGCGCAGGATCCCGAAGAACCCCTCGCGGTCGCCCGCCGCCGCCCCGCCCTGGCTGCGCCAGCCGTAGAGGTAGGCCGCCGTCACCAGGCCCGCGTAGCGGGTCCGCAGCAGGCGGAACAGCTCCGCGGTGTACTGCGCCTGCGTCGCCTCGGACACGCAGCCGGGCCGCTGGTCGCACGTGCTCCAGCCGACCTCGGTGATCCACAGCGGCAGGGCCCGGCCGCTCTTGGCCCGGGCCGCCACGCGGATCTCGTCGACCCGCCGGAAGTCGTTGCGCGCCTGCGACGTGATGGCCAGCGGGGAGCCGAGCGTGTAGGGGTGGACGGCGATCCCGTCCACGAGCGACCCGAGGTCGGGGACGGCGGCCCAGAGGTCGTCCACCCAGTTGCGGACCGAGCCGTTGCCCGCGTCGTAGCGCGTCTCGCCGGAGACGAGGAAGCGCGCGCGGGGGTTGGCGGCCCGGCCTGCGCGTGCCGCCGCGGCGGTCAGCTTCGCGTACCGGCGGGCGTCGACGCCGCCGACCGAGAAGCGCTCGTAGTACGGCTCGTTCCACAGCTCGAAGGTCGTCGGGGCCAGCCGGGAGTCCAGCTCGGGATGCGCGCGCCAGAACGTGCCGCCCGGCCCGTAGCGCGCGACCACCTGCGCGGTGAAGCCGGCCCACGCCGCGGCGTGCTGGGGCAGGCGATCGGGCGACCGGGCCTCCCAGCGGGGCGTCCCGTACAGCAGCGGCAGGATCCGGATGCCGTCCCTGGCCGAGGTGGCGAAGCGGGCGTCGTACGTCGCGAAGGACCAGCGGCCGCGGTGGGGCTCGACCACGTCCCAGCGGACCTGCTCGCGCAGGTCCCGGATCCCGAGCCGGCGGATGGCGCCCTGCTCCCGGGCGACGTCGGAGCCGAACGTGTTGGCGTCGAGGCCCACGGTGACCGGCGGCGGGCCACCGGCCGCCACGGCGGCCTGCCCGTCCCCGCAACCGGCCGCTCCCGCGGCCAGGCCGGCGGCCGCGAGCAGGGCGACCGAGGCGCGCCGGAGGCCGTTCCGAGTCACGCGTCGGATGGTAGGGGCGGGGCGGCGCGGCCACGTCAGTCCCGACGCGGTGCCGGCCCGGCACCGTCGAGTAGGTTGCACGCTCGTGTATCCCCTTCTGGCTGTGCGGGGCCGGCGATCGGCGCCACTGCGCCCCGCCGGCACCACCGGGTCCGGCCGGTCGTGGGGAAGGGTGCTCCTGTCATCGAGCCTGCTCGGCGCGGTCGCGGCGATCGCGAGCTGGAGCGTCTCGTTCGTGATGCCTGCCCCCGGGCTCGACCCGAGCTGGTGGGCGGCGCTCTACATGGGGGCCGCCGACGGGCTGCACTTCGGCACGGACATGGTGTTCACCTACGGGCCGCTCGGCTTCCTGCGCATGCCGTGGTCCTTCGACTCCGGGCTTGCGACGCTGGCCTTCGCCTACCAGGCAGTGCTCCACCTGGCGCTGGCGGTGAGCTTCGTCTGGGCGCTGCGCCGGACCGTCGCGCCCCTCGTGGCCCTCGTCCTCGCCACGGCGATCCTCCTCGTGGCGCCCGCACTCGAGGTGTCGCTGACGCTCGCCACCGTCTGGTGCCTCGTCGCGCTCGCGCCGGACCCGCCGCCGCGGGCAACGACCCTCGTCGTCGTGGGGGGTGGGCTGCTCGGCGGCGTCGAGACGCTCGTGCAGCTGCGGTCCGGACCGGTGGTCCTGGCGATCTGCACGATCACGCTGCTCGCGTCCGACCGCTCGGGCCGCGACCTGCTCGCCTTCGCGGGCATCGCGGTGACGACGTTCCTCGCGTGCTGGTGGGCGGCCGGCCAGGGGCTGGGGAACCTCCCTGAGTTCGTCGCCAACGGGATGCAGATCGTGTCGGGCTACGGGGAGGCGATGGGCACGCCGGCCTCCTCGCCGCTGACGCCGGCCGCCACCGTGGCGCTCGGGGCGCTGCTCGTGCTCGCGGCCGGCGCGCAGGCCCACTCCCGGAGGCGTCGCGTCGCCGCCGTCGCGGTGGCAGGCGTCGTGGTGTTCACGCTGTACAAGGAGGCGAACGTCCGCGCCGACATCAACCACGCCGAGATCTTCTTCGCGACCGCGGCCGGGATCGGCGCGGCACTCACGTTCGGCGGTCGCCGGTCAGTGGTGCTCGGCGCGGTCCTCGGGCTCGTCTGCGTCAACCTCGCGGTCGACCACCGCACCGGCCTCCCGGTGCGCGCCTTCGACCCCGTCGCCCACGCTCGGAGCGCCGTGACGGGGGTGCGCACCGCCTTCGACCGGTCCCGCCGCGACCGTGACCTGTTCGTCGCAGCGATCCGCCTCGCGACGACCTACCGCCTGCCGCCGGAGACGACGGCGCTGCTGCGCGGGCGGACGGTACACGTCTCGCCGTGGGAGGCCGCCGTCGCCTGGGAGGGCGGCCTGCGGTGGGATCCCCTGCCGGTCTTCCAGGACTACAGCGCGTACACGAGCGGGCTCGACGGCCTGAACGCCCGCAGGCTGACCTCGCCGGACGGGCCCGAGCGCATCCTGCGCGAGAACGTCCGGGCAGTCGATCCGACCTATCGCGCGCAGGCCATCGACCAGCGGTTCCCGGGCTGGGACCCGCCCAGCCAGATGCGGGCGATGCTCTGCCACTACGCGCCGCTGCAGACGACGACGCGCTGGCAGGTCCTCGGACGGGTGAGCAGCCGGTGCGGCGCCCCACGGCGCATCGGCTCCGTCGCGGCGGCAGCGGGGGAGGTCGTCCGCATCCCGCCGGCGGCCCGCGGCACGGTCGTCTTCGCGCGGCTGCACGGCGCCGGGGTCGACGGGCTCGAGCGCCTGCGCTCGCTGGTCTATCGCGCGCGCCTGCGCTATGTCCTGGTCAACGGCGGCCGCAAGTATCGACTCGTCCCAGGAACGGCGGGCGACGGCCTGCTCATGAGCTCGGGACCGGGCATCGACTACCCCGGCGTCTACGCGATCGTCCCCCAGGCGAGGACGATCTCGGTCACGGGCTTCTCAGGCGGCCTGCGCGTCGACCTCTACGCCATGCCGGTCCGGACGCGCTGACCGCGGCCGCGCCCGAAGCACGGAAGCCCCGGGGACCGGGGCTTCCGCACGTCGCCGGAGCTGCCCGGGCCGCTACTTGATGAAGAGGATCTCGGAGTACTTCGGCAGCGGCCAGAGGTCGTCGGCCACGATCTTCTCCAGGTGGTCGGCCACCGTGCGGACGCCGTCCATCGCCGGGATGACGGTGTCGCGCATGTAGAGCGCGTGGTCCATGCCCTCCACGTCCGGGTGGTTGGCGTTGGCCGACTCGAGCACCTTGATCGCCTCGTAGAGCCCGGTCACGAGCGGCTCCACCTCCGCGGCGAGGGGCTCCAGGCCCGTCGCACGCACCTCGAGGAGGTGGCGCGTCGCGGCCGGGAGGATCGCCGTGCGCGCGAGCGCCGCGGCCATCTCGGCCTCGATGTTGAGCTTCGTCGCGTACTGCTCGACGAAGACCTCGAAGCGCGCCTCGAGCTCGCGCTTGGACAGGACGTCGTAGTGCTCGAAGGCCTCGACCGTCGAGTCCTCGACGAGCCACGGCAGGGCGTCCGGCGTCGTGCGCAGGTTGGCCAGCCCGCGCCGGTCGGCCTCCTGGTGCCACTCCTCCGAGTAGCCGTCGCCGTCGAAGACCACGCGCGAGTGGTCCAGCCAGACGTCCTTGACCACGCCGGACACCGCGGCGAACAGGTCGCCGTCCCCGCTGCCCAGGCGCTCCTCGAGCTTGCCCGCCATCTCGTCGACGGACTGGGCCACGATCGTGTTCAGCACCGTGTTCGGGAAGCCGAGCGACTGGCTGGAGCCCAGCGCGCGGAACTCGAACTTGTTGCCCGTGAAGGCGAACGGCGAGGTGCGGTTGCGGTCGCCGCCGTGGAGCGGGAGGCGGGGCAGGACGTCGGTGCCCAGGCCCAGCTCGCCCTTCTTGGTCTCGGTGGACTCGCCCGTCGCGAGCTTGCCGAACGCGTTCTCGAGCTCCGCGCCGAGGAAGATCGAGATGATCGCCGGCGGCGCCTCGTTGGCCCCGAG
>JAXDGY010000338.1:0-7360 GCA_034664785.1 Solirubrobacteraceae bacterium | reverse complement strand
GCGCGACCTCGGCCACCGTCACCGCGTCGAAGCCGCGTGCCGCGAAGAGCTCCATCGCCGCCGCCGCGATCGCCGCGCGCGTCCGGCGCTTCTTCGCTTCCCTCAGGCCCTCGCCGGGGGCGGTCGCGGTGCGCATGGCCTGAGTCTACGTACAGTCACCCTAGTTTTCCAGTCGCTGTATCGATATCGTCGAGGACATGCCGCCGCCCTCCTCCCCCGCTCCCCCGCCGGCCATCGAGGTGCTCGACCTGACCAAGTCCTTCGGCGACGTCGACGCGGTCCGCGGCGTCAGCTTGGCGGTCGCCCCGGGCGAGGTGTTCGGCTTCCTCGGCCCCAACGGCGCGGGAAAGAGCACGACCATCAACATGCTCTGCACGCTGGTCAAGCCGACGACCGGCAGCGCCCGCGTCGCCGGGCACGACGTGGCGCGCGAGCGCGACGACGTCCGCCGGCACATCGGCCTGGTGTTCCAGGACCCGACGCTGGACGGCTACCTGACCGCCGAGCAGAACTTGCGACTGCATGCCGAGCTGTACGGCATCGACCCCGCCGTCATCCCGGCGCGCATGCGCCAGATGCTCGAGATGGTCGACCTCTGGGATCGCCGCGCGAGCCCCGTCATGACGTTCTCGGGCGGCATGCGGCGGCGCCTGGAGATCGCCCGCGGGCTCATGCACTCCCCGCGTGTCCTGTTCCTCGACGTGCCCACGATCGGGCTGGACCCGCAGACGCGCAGCTCGATCTGGCGCTACATCCGCGCGCTGCAGCAGAGCGAGGAGACCACCATCTTCATGACCACGCACTACATGGACGAGGCCGAGTTCTGCGACCGCATCGCGATCATGGACTGCGGCGAGATCGTCGTGCTCGACACGCCGGAGGCGTTGAAGGCCAGCGTCGGCGCGGACCGCGTCACGATCAGCACCGCCGACGATGAGGCCGCCCTCGCCGCGCTCACGGCGCAGTTCGCAATCGAGGCCAGCGTGTCGGAGGGCGCGGTGACGTTCTTCGTGGAGTCCGGCGAGTCGTTCGTGCCACGGCTGTTCGCCGAGCTCGGCGTGCCGATCACCGCGGTCAGCGTGTCGCGCCCGACGCTCGACGACGTGTTCATGACCTACACCGGCAGCACGATCCGCGACGCTGAGAGCTCGGGCGGCTCCGAGCGCAACCGCATGACGATGCGCGTGATGTCGGGAGCGCGACGATGAGCGCGGCCGCCGAGGTCATCCGGGTCCGCGTCCCGGCCCGCAGCTGGCGCAGCGAGGCGCGGGCGATGAAGATCGTCTGGCGCCGCGAGCTGATCCGCTTCGCCAGCGACCGGATGCGGATCGTGACCTCGCTGGTGCAGCCGCTGCTGTTCCTGTTCGTGCTGGGGTCGGGGCTACAGACGCTGTCGAGCGCCGGCACGCACGGCGTCGATCTCAAGACCTTCATCTACCCCGGGATCCTCTGCATCTCGGTCCTGTTCACGGCGATGTTCTCGGCGGCATCGATCGTGTGGGACCGGGAGTTCGGCTTCCTGCGCGAGATGATGGTCGCTCCGGTCCGGCGCAGCTCGATCGTGATCGGCAAGTGTCTCGGCGGCGCGACGGTGGCCAGCTTCCAGGGCGTCATCGTGCTCGCGATGGCCGGCGCGGTCCACGTGCCCTACGACCCCGTGCTGATCCTCGGCGTCTTCGTCTTGCAGCTCCTGCTGGCCTTCACGATCACCGCGTTCGGCGTCATGGTGGCCGTGCGCATCAAGCAGATGCAGTCGTTCATGGGCGTGATGCAGATGATCGTCATGCCCATGTTCTTCCTGTCGGGCGCGTTGTACCCCGTCTCGGGGCTGCCCGGCTGGCTGGCCGTCCTGAACCGCCTGGACCCGCTGACCTACGCCGTGGATCCGATGCGCCGGCTGGTGTTCTCCCACCTGGACATCAGCGCCGCCGCACGGCGGACGCTGGACCCGGGCGTGACGTGGTGGGGCTGGCACCTGCCGGCCGTCTTCGAGGCGGGCGTGATCGTGGCGCTCGGCCTCGTCATGCTCGCAATCGCGATCTGGGAGTTCTCGGCCAGTGAGTAGCGGTTGCCGTCCGCGGTCCGCGGCACGACGACGGTGATGTTCGATTGACGACGCCGGCGATGACCGGCCGGTCTCCTACTGGGCCTTCCTGGCCCTCGACGATCCCCGGGGGTACCGAGGTCCCTCGGTGGACGTGGCCGGACGACGACCGCCGGCCCCTCGGTGACTTGTGGACTACGCGTTCCGCGATTCGACAGCCGTCGGGTGCTGGGACTGTCGACCTCCCCAACCGAGTTTTTCTCAAGGACTGCTCAAGGGTTCGTACAGGTTCCGTTGGCTGGGCGGCGCGCCGGAAGGATGGCTGGTCGCTGACGTCTCCTGGGTGAAGTGTCTCGCCCCCCAGACATCCAGGAGATCCTCATGCCACGTACGTTCAGTCTCGCCGCGCTGGCGGTGGCCAGCGCGCTGCTGCTCGCCGCCTGCGGCGGCTCCGGCTCCTCCGGTTCCGGAACATCCGCTTCCTCCGGCGGTAGCTCGACGCAGAGCTACGGCGCCGCCAAGCCCAGCTCCTCCAACACCTCCGACACCTCAGGCGCAGCGTCCGCAGTGAGCACCAGGACGGGCGCGCTCGGCACGTTCCTCGTCGACGCCAAGGGGCGCACGCTCTATCTCTGGGACGCCGACAAGGGCCCCATGAGCACGTGCACCGGAGCCTGCGCGCAGGCGTGGCCGCCGCTCACCACGACCGGCACGCCGAAGGCCGGCGGTGCGGCCAAGGCGTCGCTGCTGGGCACGACGAAGCGCGCGGACGGCTCGCGCGAGGTGACCTACGCCGGCCACCCGCTGTACGCCTTCGCCGGCGACACCCAGTCCGGTCAGACCACCGGCGAGGGCAGCAACGGCTTCGGCGCGCCTTGGTGGATCGTGTCGCCGGCCGGCAAGGCGCTGCAGCACTAAGCGAGGCCCCTCCACCTACTCCATCACCAACCGATCCCGAGAAGGGAAGGACAACTCATGCGTTCGGCGATCTCGAACGGCCGCTCAGCTGAGACCGATCGGCATCCGCGGTGGCCACAATCTGTGCCTCGCAGGTGCGCCGGGCGGTTCTCGCCGCGAGGCGGGTGCAACGAGATCATCGCCGGGCGCCCGCTGCCGGGGCGAGCATCACCTGGTTGCCGTCCACTACGTTCTACGGCGCCTACGCTGGCGTCTTCGTCGATCTCGACCGCCATGCCTGGGGAGGTCGCCCACAACCCGGGCTTCGCGGTCGGCGACGAGGGCTCGCCGACCATCGGCGACTTCGCGGGGTCGTAGCGCGGATCGGGTGGGTTCGCCCGGCGCGGGCGAGGGTACGCGCTTGCGTGCACTCGGGAGGTGTCGGACGTGAAGGGTCCCCTGGTCATCGTCGCCGTCCTCGTCGCGGTCCTCGGCCTCACCGCCGCCGCCCGCGCGGATGACGGTCCCGGCGGCTTCGTCCTCAGCACGACCACGCCGGGCGGCCCCGGCTTCGCGCCGGCGTTCGTCGGCAACGGCTACCTCGCGGGCCGCCAGCCGGCCTCTGGCCAGGGCTTCGACGAGGTGCCGCTGCCCGGGCGCACCGAGCCGCTGCCGACGCAGTCCGAGGTCCAGGGCTTCTACGCCAAGACCGCGAAGCCCGACGAGGGCCTGATCGAGCGGCGAGCCGCCCTCCCGACCTGGTCCACCCTCACCTACGACGACGGCAGCGGCGCGTTCGTCCTCGGTCGTGGGACAGTGCGGGACTACCACCAGGACCTGGACCTGCGCGCCGGCACCCTGACCACGCGCCTCACCTGGACGTCCCCGGCGGGCCGCACGGTGGCGCTGCGCTACGACGTCACCCCCGATCGGGCACGGCCGCACGCGGCGCTCGTCCGCCTCGCCCTGACGCCGGCGTTCGCGGGCCGCGTGTCGGTGACCGACCTGATCGAGGGGCGCGGCGCGGAGTCGACCGCGCCCGCGGGGACGGGGCACCAGGGTCGCCACCAGTGGGTCGACGTGCAGACCCAGGGGCTCGGGGTCGACGCGACCGTCGCCTCGACGCTCACCGGGCCGGGGCGCGCGGCGCAGGCCGTGGCGGAGCCCGACCCGCAGACGGCGGCGCAGCGCGTGGAGCTGAAGGTCCGCGCGGGTGCGACGTACGTGTTCACGAAGGCGGTCGGCGTCGCGGTGTCGACGGACGCCGGCGCCGAGGGCAGCCCGCACGACCGTGCGCTGTCCGCCTCCGCCGAGGAGTCCCGCCTGGGCTACCGCGACGCCCGCCGCTCGTCAGATCGGGCGTGGGCCGAGCTGTGGGCGTCCGACATCCGCGTCGACGGCGACGCACGGCTCCAGCGGCAGGTGCGCTCGGCCTTCTTCGCGTTGCTGGCCAGCGTGCGCCAGGACGCGCCGTGGGCCCCCTCACCCGGCGGCCTTTCGAGCGACGGCTACAACGGGCACGTCTTCTGGGACAGCGAGACTTGGATGTACCCCTCGCTGCTGGCCACGCAGCCCGACCTGGCCCGGGAGATGCTCCAGTACCGCGTCGACCGGCTCGCCGCGGCCCGCACCTACGCGCAGGCCACGGGGTTCGCCGGCGCCCGATTCCCATGGGAGAGCGCGCTGTCGGGCGACGAGGAGACCCCGAGCTGCTGCAACACGGGTAAGTTCGAGGTGCACGTGACCTCCGACGTCGCCCTGGCGATGTGGCAGTACTGGCTGGCCACGGGCGACCGCGAGTGGCTGCGACGGGACGCGTGGCCCGTCGTCTCGGGCATCGCGGACTTCTGGGTGAGCCGCTCGCACGACAACCCGGACGGCAGCCGCAGCATCGACCGCGTGATCGGCCCGGACGAGTACCACGAGGAGGTCGACGACAGCGTCTACACGAACGTCGCCGCCCGCGACAGCCTGCGCATCGCGGCGCAGGTCGCCGCGCTGGTCGCCCAGCCCGCCGACCCGGTGTGGGAGCGCGTCGCCGCCGCGTTGCGGATCCCCTTCGACGCCGCGGCGAGCATCCACCCCGAGTTCGCCGGCTACGCGGGCGACACGGTCAAGCAGGCCGACGTGACGCTGCTCCCCTACCCGTGGGAGAACCCGCAGCGCCCGTCGACGACGCAGTCCGACCTGGACTACTACGTCCCCCGCACCGATCCCGGCGGCCCCTCGATGACGGACGCGATCCACTCCATCGTCAGCTCGCAGCTCGGCACGCCGGGCTGCGCGGCGTTCAGCTTCACCAAGCGCAGCGTCGACCCGTTCATGCGCGGCCCCTACGACCAGTTCTCCGAGTCCCGGACCGGCGGCGCGTTCACGTTCACCACGGGCGCGGGCGGCTTCCTGCAGGAGTTCCTCTACGGCTACTCCGGGTGGCGCTGGCGCGGCGATCGGGTGCGGCTGGATCCGAGCCTGCCCCCGCAGCTCAGCGGGGTCACGCTCTCGGCGGTGCGCTGGCAGGGCCGCACGTTGCGGATCCGCATCGAGCGCCAGGACACCGAGGTGCGGTTGCTCGACGGCGACCCGCTGGCGCTCGACACGCCGGACGGGAGGCAGACCGTCTCCCGCGGCGACGCCGTCACGCTGCCCACGCGGCGGCCGGACGAGACGCCGACGGACGACCTCGCGCGCTGCCGTGAGGCCATCGCCACGCCCGCGACGCCGGAGCCGCCGCAGGCGGCCGTCGACGGTCTCGTGGCCTCGACCTGGACGGCCGAGCGGCCCGGGACGCAGCTCCTTGTGGACCTCGGAACGCCGGTGCCGCTGGGCTCGATCGTCGTCACTCGCCCGGCCGTCCTCGCCATCTCCAACGGCAAGACGGACACCCACGACCACGCGCTGACGGGGCCGACCCGCAGCGCGGGTGCACAGATCGCGGTATCGGCCGACGGCCGCAGCTGGCAGACCGTGGCCGACATCGCGGCGCCCGGTCTGCGTGACGACGTCGCGGGTGCCGGACAGACCGTGCGCTTCGTCCGCGTGACCGCCGGCGCGGACGCGACGGCCCTGCATCCCCTCGTGGTCGGGGAGCTGGCCGTCAAGCGCTGACCCGCCATCGCGTGCCCGCGCCAGGTCGGCGGGCTACCGGCCCGCCCTTCGATCTGGGGCGTGGTCGCCGAGGCCGACGGGCGGGTGGTGGGGTCGAGCTTCCTCGAGGGCGTGATCCGATCCGCCGGCCGGAACGATCACGGTCGACCCTGGAGCCCAGGAGGCAGGCGTCGGACGCAGGGCTGATGGAGGCCGTGCTGCAGCGCGGCGCGGGAGCGCGCCGGGGTCGACCTCGCTGCCTGGCGCCGAGCCGGCCCGCCGGCGCCTCCCTCCCGCTCAGCCCGCGAGCGCCTCGAGTGCGACGCCCGGCCCGCGGGAGAGCACGATCACCGGGCAGGTGGCGCGGGCGGTGATCACTCGCGTGACGCCACCCAGCAACGCAGAGTGCTCCGGCCCGTAGCCGCGGGCGCCGCAGACGAGGAGGTCGAGCTCGCCCGAGGCGGCGAGCAGGACCTCGGCAGGGTCGCCGAGAACGACGTCGACGTCCACCGCCGTGCCGAGCAGGTCCGCGACGTCCCCCGCCGCCGACTCCTCAGCACGCGCGCGCAGATCGGCCGCGAGGTCGTCCGCGGCGCCGTCCATCCACGCCCGCGGGCGGACGGCCGCGAGCATGCGAATCCGTGCGCCCGCCCCACGGGCCAGCACGTGCGCGCCCCTGGTCGCCGCCCGGCCCTCCACGCTGTCGACGAACGCCGCCCCCACCGTGTCCCAACCGCGTGCGCCGTCCCACCCCGCCGAGACGAGGGCGACGGCGCACGGCGCCCCGTCGAGCAGCCGGGCGGTCGTCGCCCCCACCCCAGTCCGCCCCGCGGGCGTCCCCTCCGCGGAGCCGACGACGAGCAGCGCGGCACCCGTCTCCTGGGCCGCGAAGGCCAGGCCTCGCGAGGCGCTCGCAGCGCCGGGCGACAGGGTCGCGGCCGTGACGGAGGCGGCGCGGGCCGCCTCGACCGCGCCTTGCAGGGCCGCCGACGCGTCGCGGGCGAGGTCCTCGCCGAACTGCCCACCGGTCAGCCGATCCACGACGTCGTCGCTCGCGACGACGGACGCGACCAGCAGCGGCGCCCCGGTGTGCGCGGCGACGAGTGCGCCGAAGCGGACCGGCGCGAGGTCGGCGGTGAGCGGATCGACAGCTGCGAGGACGGGCGCGGGCATGGACATGAAGTACCTCATGTCGCAGGAACCACAAGTCCACCCCGGGTGTGGGCTGACAGCCGCGCGACACTCTGCTTCGACGGGTAGCGCCGCGTCGTGGAAGGGCGTGCTGCACTCGAGCCCGCAGACTCCCCTGCCACGACTGGTCCTCGAGGTCCGCAG
>JAXDGY010000337.1:0-4559 GCA_034664785.1 Solirubrobacteraceae bacterium | reverse complement strand
AGCCCGAGGCGCTCGAGCGCCGGGATGTCGGCCGGGTAGCCGAAGATGTGGACGGGCAGCAGCGCCGAGGTGCGCCCGGTGACCGCCGCCGCGGCCGCGGCCGGGTCGAGGTTCAGCGTCACCGGGTCGATGTCGGCGAAGACCGGCCGGGCGCGCTCGTAGGCGATGACGTTGGCGCTGGCCACGAACGAGAACGGCGAGGTCACGACCTCGTCGCCGTCGGACACGCCCGCGGCGCGGAGCGCGAGGTGCAGGCCCGCGGTGCCCGAGGACACGGCCGACGCGTGCCGCGCGCCGACGAAGCCGGCGAACGCGTCCTCGAAGGCGGGCACGCGGGGGCCGAGCGAGAGCTGGCCCGAGCGCAGGACCTCCAGGACGCGCTCCTCCTCCTCGGCGCCGAGGACCGGCTGCGCGAGCGGGATCTCCTCCAGGGCGCTCACGTCAGGCGGGCTCCGCCGACGCCGGGCGTCGCGAGGGCTGCTCGGCGAACTCCAGCGAGTCGACGAGCGCCTGCCAGGAGGCGGCGATGACGTTCTCCCCCACCCCGATCGAGCCCCAGGTCCCGGTGCCGTCGGAGACGTCGATGAGCACGCGTGTGGTCGCGCCGGTGCCGTGGTGCTCGTCCAGGATCCTCACCTTGTAGTTGACGAGCTCGATGTCCTTGAGGTGCGGGTGGATCTCGCCGATCGCGCCGCGCAGGGCAGCGTCGAGCGCGTTGACCGGGCCGTTGCCCTCGGCGGTCCGGACGAAGCGCTCCCCGCCGACCCAGATCTTGATCGTCGCCTCGGTCTCGACCTTGCCGTCGGCGCGCTGCTCGACGATCACCCGCCACGACTCGAGGCGGAACAGCGGCTCGTAGTCGCCCGCCTCCTTGCGCAGCAGCAGCTCGAAGGAGCCGTCGGCCGCCTCGAACTGGAAGCCGCCGTGCTCCAGCGCCTTGACGCGCTCGATGACCCGCGCGGCGGCGCCGTCGTCGATGGTGATCCCTGCGGCCGCGGCCTTCTCCACGACGGTCTGGCGACCCGCGAGCTCAGAGACGAGCAGCGCGCGGGCGTTGCCGACGAGCTCGGGCGCCATGTGCTCGAAGGTCGTCGCGTCCGCGCGCACCCCGGCGACGTGCAGGCCGCCCTTGTGGGCGAAGGCGTTGCGCCCGACGAACGGCTGCGAGGGGTCGGGCACGAGGTTCAGCGTCTCGTCGACGAAGTGCGCGGCGCCGGTCAGGTCGGCCAGCTGCTCGGCGGTCAGGACCTCGAAGCCGAGCTTGAGCTGGAGGTTGGCGATGATCGAGACGAGGTTCGCGTTGCCCGTGCGCTCGCCGATCCCGTTCATCGTGCCCTGGACCTGCGAGGCGCCGTTGAGCACGGCGGCCAGCGTGTTGGCCACGCCGCACTCGAGGTCGTTGTGGCAGTGGATGCCCACGGGCACCTCGCCGCCCAGGGCCGACACGACGCCGGCGGTCGCGGCGCCGATCTCGTGCGGCAGCGAGGAGCCGTTGGTGTCGCAGAGCACGACGCGGTCCGCGCCCGCCGCGGCCGCGGCCCGCAGGCACGCCATCGCGTAGGCGGAGTCCGAGCGCCACGCGTCGAAGAAGTGCTCGGCGTCGTAGATGACGCGCTTGCCCCGGGCCACCAGGAACGCCACCGACTCGGCGATCATCGCCAGGTTCTCGTCGCGGCCGACCCGGACGACCTTCTGGAGGTGCAGGTCCCAGGTCTTGCCGACGATGGTCGCCAGCGGCGCGAAGCAGTCGGCGACGGTGCGCAGGCCCTCGTCCTCGTCGGCGGGGACGCCGCGGCGGCGGGTCATGCCGAAGGCCGCGATCACGGCGTGGCCGAAGCGCTCCTCGGCGAGCCGCTCGAAGAGCTCGAGCTCCTTCGGGTTGGAGCTCGGGAAGCCGGCCTCGACGACGTCGATGCCGAGCTCGTCGAGGCGGTGGGCGACGCGGACCTTCTCCTCGGCGGTCAGCGTCATGCCCTCGCCCTGCATCCCGTCGCGGAGCGTGGCGTCGTAGAGCTCGATGGTCATGGGGTGGTGGGTCCTCTCGGGTCGGTGGCGGGGCGATGCGGGCAGCGGCGCGCGCGCGTCAGCGCCCGCGTCGCCGGCCGATTCGCCGCCCCGCCGCCCGGCTCATGCCACCTGCGTGCTGCGCCGCTCGTAGGCGGCGGCCGGCACCGGGTCGAGCCACTCGCGGTAGCGCTCCGTGCGCCCGTGCAGCGCGTCGTCGAAGGCGGACTGGATCGCGCGGGTGATCTCCCCCGGCTTGCCGGCGCCGACGGCGTGGTCGTCGACCTCGCGGACGGGCACGAGCTCGGCCGCCGTCCCGGTCATGTAGACCTCGTCGGCGAGATAGAGCTCCGCGCGGCCGATGTTGCGCTCGACGACCTCGAAGCCGAGGTCCCGGGCGATCTGGATGACCGACATGCGGTTGATGCCGTCCAGGATCGAGGCCGTCTGGGGCGGCGTGGCGATGACCCCGTCGCACACCACGAAGATGTTCTCGCCCGAGCCCTCGCAGACGTAACCGTGGTCGTCGAGGAGGATGGCCTCCTCGTAGCCGGCCTTGTGGGACTCGATCTTCGCGAGGATCGAGTTCAGGTACTGGCCGGAGGCCTTGGCGGCCGGGATCAGCGCGTCCGGGCTGATGCGCCGCCACGAGGACACCTTGGCCCGGATGCCGTCCTTCTTGCCGGCCTCGCCGAGGTAGGCCGCCCACTCCCACGTGGCGATCGTGACGTCGACGGGCGCGTCGAGCGGGAACAGCCCCATCGTCCCGTAGCCGCGGTAGACGAGCGGGCGGATGTAGCAGGACCGGAAGCCGTTGGCCCCGATGAGGTCCAGCGTCGCCCGCCGCAGCTGCTCGCGGTCGTAGGGGATCGGCATGTAGTAGAGCTCGGCCGACTTGAACAGGCGCTCGACGTGGTCCTTGTGGCGGAACACCGCGGGCCCGATCTCGGTGTCGTAGCAGCGGACCCCCTCGAACACGCCGGTGCCGTAGTGCAGGCCGTGCGTGAGTACGTGGACCTTGGCGTCCTCCCAGGCGACGAATTCCCCGTTCAGCCAGATGAGGTCCGCTTGCTCCACGTCAGGGCTCCTTCGGTTTGCACTACAGGTGCGCGAGCACTGCTCGGGTGGCCTCGGCCGTGCTCGCGGTGCCGCCGAGGTCGCGGGTGCGCAGGCCTTCCTGCAGGGCCGCGTCGACCGCCGACTCTACCGCGGCGGCCTCCGTTTCCAAAGACAGGCCGTGGCGCAGGAGCAGGGCCGTGCTGAGGAACATCGCGAGCGGGTTCGCCGCGCCGGTGCCGGCGATGTCGGGCGCCGAGCCGTGCACGGGCTCGAAGACGCCGGGGTCGCCGGGCGCGCCGAGGCTCGCGCTCGGGAGCATGCCGATGGAGCCGGTGATCATCGCCGCCTCGTCGCTGAGGATGTCCCCGAACATGTTCTCGGTGACGATCACGTCGAAGTCGGCGGGGTTGGCGACGAGCTGCATCGCGGCGTTGTCGACGAGCAGGTGCTCGAGCGGGACGTCGCGGCCGGCGGCGGCGTCCGTGATGACCTCGCGCCACAGGCGGCTGGTCTCCAGGACGTTGGCCTTGTCGACGCTCGTGACCTTCCGGCGCGCGGCGCGGAAGGCGACGTCGGCGATGCGGCGCACCTCCTCGGCGGTGTACGAGCACAGGTCCGACGCGGTCGTCTCGGTGCGGGTCTTCTCACCGAAGTAGATCCCGCCCGTGAGCTCGCGCACGACGAGCAGGTCGGTCCCCTCGATGCGCTCGCGCTTGAGCGGGCTCGCGTCGTAGAGGGCCGGCACCGGACGGACCGGGCGGAGGTTGGCGAACAGGCCGAGCGCCTTGCGCAGGCCGAGCAGGCCTTGCTCGGGGCGCGGCTTGGCGGGATCGGTCGTGTCCCACTTCGGACCGCCGACCGCGGCCAGCAGCACGGCGTCGGAGGCCCGGCAGGCCGCCAGGACCTCGTCGGTCAGCGCGGTGCCGTGGGCGTCGATCGAGGCGCCGCCGAAGGTGTGCTGCTCGATCTCGACGCCGGGCACGAGGCGCTCCAGCAGCTCGACGGCGGGCGCCAGCACCTCCGGCCCGATGCCGTCGCCGGGCAGCGTGACGATGCGCGGCACGGCTAGAGCGCCACCGTGGAGGGGCCCACGCGCTCGCGGTGAGACTCGTAGGCGGCGATCGCGTCGCCCTCCTGGAGGGTGAGCGCGATGTCGTCGAGGCCGTTGAGCAGACGGTGCTTGATGTCCGGGTCGATCTCGAAGGTCGCATGACCCGGTTCCCGCCCACCCCAGCGGACCTCCTGGGCGGCGAGGTCGACCTGCGCGTGCCCGGCCGCGGCGATCGCCTGGACCGACGCGCCGTCCAGCTGCACCGGCAGCAGCCCGATCTTCGTGCAGTTCGACCGGAAGATGTCGGCGAAGCTCTCCGCGATGATCGCCTGGAAGCCGTAGTCCTCCAGCGCCCAGGGGGCGTGCTCCCGGCTGGAGCCGCAGCCGAAGTTCCGGCCGGTGACGAGGATCTGGTTGACCGGCAGGTCCCAGTCGGGCTCCTTCG
>JAXDGY010000336.1:0-19622 GCA_034664785.1 Solirubrobacteraceae bacterium | reverse complement strand
GCGATCTGGTCGCGGTCGACGCCGCGCGCTCGCAAGTCGCGGACGATCCGCTCGCGGCCCCAGCCCTCCAGGCGCCGCTTGTCCTCTGCCAGCCGGCGCGCGTAGCGCACATCGTCCAAATAGCCGTCTTCGCACAGCGACGCGATTGCCGCCTCGGCCGCCGCGCTCTCGATCTCGCGGCGCTCGAGGTGCCGGCGCATCTCCTCGACGGTGCGCTCACGGCGATCGAGATGACGCCAAGCTACCTCGAGGGCCCGGGCTAGCCGAGCGTCGGGCTCGGCGGCCACTCCGGCGTCCTACGCGGCGCGCTCGCCGGCTAGTGCGGCGACGCGGATGTCCTCCGCCTCCCCGGGCTCCTCGGCCCCCTCCGGCACTTCCGGATGCTCGATCTCCTGGACGAGCTCGTCGCTGATGCCGAGCGCCTCGTAGATCTTGTCGGAGATCTCGCGGGCTATGTCGGCATGCTCCTCGAGGTAGGCCTTGGCGTTGCCGCGGCCCTGCCCGAGGCGCTCGTCGCCGTAGGAGAAGAAGGAACCGGACTTCGTGATGACGTTGTGCTCGATGCCCAGATCGATCAGGCACCCCTCGGTGGAGATGCCCTTCCCGAACTCGATGTCGAACTCGGCCTGGCGGAAAGGCGCAGCGACCTTGTTCTTCACCACCTTGACCCGCACGCGGTTGCCGACCGCCTCCGTGCCCTCCTTGAGCGTCTCGATCCGGCGGATGTCGAGGCGCTGCGAGGAGTAGAACTTCAGCGCGCGGCCACCCGGCTGCGTCTCGGGCGAGCCGAACATGACGCCGACCTTCTCGCGGATCTGGTTCGTGAACACGATCAGCGTCTGGGTGCGGTTCAGGTTGCCGGCGAGCTTGCGCATCGCCTGGCTCATCATGCGCGCCTGCAGGCCGACGGTCTGGTCGCCCATCTGGCCCTCGAGCTCGGAGCGCGGCGTCAGGGCCGCGACGGAGTCCACCGCGATCACGTCCACGGCGCCGGACCGCACGAGCATGTCGGCGATCTCGAGCGCCTGCTCGCCGTAGTCGGGCTGGGAGACGAGCATCTCGTCGATGTCCACCCCGATCTGCTGGGCGTACAGCGGGTCCATCGCGTGCTCTGCGTCGATGAACGCGCACACGCCGCCGAGCTTCTGGGCCTCAGCGATGATGTGGTACATCAGCGTCGTCTTGCCGGAGGACTCCGGCCCGAAGACCTCGACGATGCGCCCGCGGGGAACCCCGCCGATGCCCAGCGCCAGGTCGAGCGACAGCGCGCCCGTCGGGATGGCGGAGACCTTCACGCGGGCGCCGGGATCGCCCATGCGCATGACGGATCCCTTGCCGAACTGGCGCTCGATCTGCGTCAGCGCGCCCTGGAGGGCGGCGTCACGGGCCTTGGCGGCCTTCTCGTCCTCGGTCACGGCCATGTCTGTGCTGCCTTTCTCATGTGGTGGCCCCATGGTGAGGGTCGGGGCGGACGGAACAGGACCGTAGGCAGGCTCCCGTCACACGGCCACACCGCGCCGCCCCGCGCAGGTCACGGAGCCGTGCCGGCGCCCTCCGGACCGACCACGACGAGCGCCTCATAGCGCGCCCCGCCGGCGCCCAGCTCGGAGCGCATCACCGCCACCGCGGCCGCCGCGAACGGCCCCGGCTGCGGCGGCTCGGGCACGTCGTAGCTGCGCGGCACCCGGCCGCGCCGGACCCGGGCCAGCGTGACGTGCGGCAGGAACCGGCGGCGCTCGGGCTCCCACCCGAGCTCCCGGGCCAGCCCGGCCACCAGCCGCGCCTGCAGCGCGCCGAGCGCTGCGTCCAGATCGTCCACCCCCACCGTCAGCACGTGAGGCCGGCGCGGGGCCAGCCACAGCGCGTCGCCGAGCGCGAGCGCCTCGGGCCACGGCCCGCCGCCCACCGCGCCGGCGACCGCGTCCGCCGCCGGGCCGACGTCGTCCGGCGGACGGACCCCGAGGAAGGCCAGCGTGAGGTGCAGCGCCTCCGGCGTCACGGGCCGCAGCGCCGGATCGTCCCGGGTGACCTGCGCACCCCAGGCCGCCAGGGCGTCGCGCACCTCCGCCGGCAGCTCGAGGGCGATGAACAGCCTCACGCCGAGGCGCGGTCCCCCGCGCCGGCCAGCAGGCGTCGCACGAGGTGCAGCGCGACGGTCGTGGCGCGGTCGCGCACGTCGGCGCGCCCGCCGGGCAGGTGCTGCTCGAGCGCCAGGCGCCGTCCGTCGCGGTGGGCGACGCAGAAGCACACGAGCCCGACGGGCTTCTCGGGCGTCCCGCCCCCGGGACCGGCGATCCCGGTGATGCCGACCCCGACGTCGGCGCCCACGCGCGCGATGGCGCCCTCCGCCAGGGCCTCGGCCACCTGCGGCGAGACCGCGCCGTGCGCCGCGATGAGCGCTGGGTCGACCCCCGCGAGCGCCGTCTTGGCCTCGTTGGAGTAGACGACCAGGCCGCCCGCCACGTAGTCGCTGGAGCCCGGGAGGTCGGTCAGGCGCGCGGCCAGCAGCCCCGCGGTGCACGACTCCGCCGTGGCGATCGTCCAGCCGTGCTCGGTCAGCCGGCGCGCGACGACCTGCTCGATCGACGCGCCGTCGTCGCTGAACAGCGTGTCGGCGTGGCGGTCGCGCACCACGGCCTCGAACGCGTCGTAGGCGGCCTGCGCCCCAGGCTCGTAACGGGTGACCACCTCCAGCTCGCCGCGCCGCAGGCACGTCGTGACCTCGAGGGACCCGAGGTCCACGCCGTCCGCCGCGGCCCGGCGCAGGGTCTCTGCGATCTCGGACTCCGGGATCCCGAACATCCGCAGCTCCGCCTGGCGGTAGCTCGTGGCGCCCGCGAGGACGTCCTGCAGGGCTCCGGAGGCCTCCGCCGCCTTCCACATCGGGCGCAGCTCGCGCGGCGGCCCGGGCAGGACGACGACGGTCGGCCCATGACCCGAGGCGGGCGGCACGATCAGCCCGGGCGCCGTCCCGACGGGCTCGAGGACCACGGCGCCCCGTGGTACGACGGCCTGCTTGCGGGTCCCCGCAGCAACGGCCTCCTGGTCCAGCTCCGGCCAGCGCACGGAGATCGACTCCAGGATCTCGGCGATGCGGACCTCCAGCGCGGCGTCGAGCACCATCTCGCGGCTCTGGAAGCGCCCGACGACCTCCGCCGTCAGGTCGTCGGCGGTCGGCCCCAGGCCCCCGCTCGTGATGATCAGGTCGACGCCTTCGCCCGCGAGGAAGCGCAGCGCCCCGGCGATGTCCTCGGGCCGGTCGGCCACCACGTCGATGTGCGCGAGGTCCACCCCGAGCGCGAAGAGCCGCTGCGCGAGCCAGGGGCCGTTGGCGTCGGCCACCCGGCCCGTGAGGACCTCCGTGCCGGTGACGACGATCCCGGCGCGGGCGCTCATGCGCCGCAGGTGGGGCGGCGGCTGTCCGGCACGCGGCGCACGTGGCCGCTGGTGATCTCGTAGCCGACGGGGTTGGACGAGGGCGCCAGCGTCCGCGTGCGCCCGCCCACCCGCAGGCGGACCTGCGTGTTGCCCAGGCTCACGAGGAAGCGCGTCGAGCGGAAGGTCGGGCTGGGGCTCCCCGGCGTCAGCGTGGCCTTGTTGATGAGACGCCGGTTGCCGTTGGCCGTGAGGCAGACGTAGACGGCGGCGGTCGGGACGATCTGCAGCGACACGACCCGCGGCGCGCCGCGGCGGGGCGTGGCCGGCGCCATCGTCCCGGGCGAGGCCGTGCTCGTCCGCGTCGCGGTCGAGGTGCCTGGCGTGGTGGCGGCCGCGGGCGACCGCGGGCTCGTCGGGCCGTTGCCGTTCGACCCCAGCTTGCCGAGGGCGAAGAGCGCGCCGAGCAGCAGCACGACCACCGCGGCGACGGGCGTCCACCGCGGGATCCGGGGCGGCTCGGGCCGCCGGCGGGCGGCGCCGGGCGGCCCGATGGGACGCAGCTCCTGCTCGGACGGGCGCTCGTGGCGGAGCTTGTACTCCTCGACCAGCAGCTTGGCGTCGAGGCCGAGCGCCTCCGCGTAGGTGCGCAGGAACGACTTGACGTACGTCGGCCCCGGGAGCAGGTTCCACTCCTCGTTCTCCAGCGCGCGGAGGTACTTCGCGCGGATCTTCGTCGCCGCCTCGATCTCGGAGATGTCGATCCGTGCGCGCATGCGCGCTTCCCTGAGGGTGGTCCCGATCTCCGTCATCCGGACGCCAGAGGCTACCTGTGGCGGGTCGCCGGACTGCGACCGGCCTTGCGTCGGACGCTCAGGGCAGCAGCGGACCGCTGCCGCGGTCCTCCGGATCGCCGTCGGCGGCGCCGAGCACGTCGTCGGCGTCCGGCAGCGGCGCGGGCTGCACCGCGGTGGGCTCGTCGTCCGCGTCCGCGCCGCCGCCGCCCGCGAGGCTGGCCAGGACGCGCGGGAGGTCGGCCGCGTTCACGAGCACCTGCCGGGGCTTGGAGCCCTCGTATCCGGAGATCACGCCGCGCCGCTCCAGCATGTCGATCAGGCGTCCAGCCCGCGTGTAGCCGAGGCGCAGCCGGCGCTGGAGCATCGACGTCGACGCGGTGCCCATCTCGACCACGAGCTCGATCGCGTCGCCCAGCAGCGGATCCTCGTCGGGGTCGAAGCCGTCATCGGCGCCCTCCGAGCCGCCCGAGTCCTCGCTCGCGACCTCCGCGAGCAGGTCCTCGCGGATCTCGGGCTCGCCCTGCTCGGCCCAGAAGGCGGTGAGCTTCGCGATCTGCTCCTCGTCGATGTAGGCGCCCTGGATGCGGTGCAGCTTGGAGGAGCCGACGGCGCTGAACAGCATGTCGCCCATGCCGAGCAGCGACTCCGCGCCGTTCTGGTCGAGGATCACGCGGGAGTCGGTCTGCGAGGAGACCGAGAAGGCGATCCGGCTGGGGACGTTTGCCTTGATCATGCCCGTGATGACGTCCACGCGCGGGGACTGCGTGGCCAGGACGAGGTGGATGCCGACCGCACGCGCCTTCTGGGCGATGCGGATGATCGAGTCCTCGACGTCGGCCGGCGCGACCATCATGAGGTCGGCGAGCTCGTCGATGACGCACAGGATGTAGGGCAGCGGGTCCTGCTCGTTGGCGAGGCGGTACTTGTTGAGCTCGGGCAGGGAGCGCGTGCGGGCCATGGACATGATCCCGTAGCGCCACTCCATCTCGCGGACGAGGTTCTGCAGGGCGTTGGCGGCCTTGCGGGGCGACGTGATCACCGGCGTGAGGAGGTGCGGGATCTCCTCGTAGTGGTTGAGCTCGACCTGCTTGGGGTCGACCAGGACCAGGCGGACCTCCTCGGGCGTCGCCCGGAGCAGGATCGAGGACAGCATCGCGTTGACCGCGCCGGACTTGCCGGCGCCGGTGGTGCCCGCGACGAGCAGGTGGGGCATCTTGGCGAGGTCGGCGGGGATCGCCTTGCCGCTGACGTCCTTGCCGAGCCACACCGTGAGCGGGCTCGAGCCGGCGGGCGCGGGCCCGTAGCAGTCGCCCAGCGTGACCATCTTGCGGTTGGCGTTGGGGACCTCGACGCCGACGGCCTGCTTGCCCGGGATCGGGGCGAGGATCCGGATCTCCGTGGCCGCCAGGGCGTAGGCCAGGTCGTCCTTCATCTGGGAGACCTTGCTCATCTTCGTCCCGGGCGCGAGCAGCAGCTCGTAGCGGGTGATGTGCGGTCCCGCGACGGTCCCGACGACCTTCGCCTCGACCTTGAAGTGCGACAGGGCCTCGACGAGGCGCCGGGCGATCTCCGCCTGCCCGCGGGTGTCGGGCCGCTGGTTCTCGGCGCTCGTGCGCTTGAGCAGTCCCGGGCCGGGGCGGCGCCACTCGACGCTCTCGCCGAGATCCAGGCGCGCCTGGTCGCCGATCGGCAGGGCGTCGAGGTCGGGCTCGCCGGCGTCCTCGTCCGGCGCCGCCTTCGCGCGCGGCGCGGGTCGCGGCGGCGTCGTGCCGGGCTCGGGCTCGTCCGGCACGGGCGGGGCGGCTGCGGCGGGATCGGGATCCGGCTCGGGGGCGCCGCGCCGGTCCAGCACCGAGGGCTCCCCCTCCCCGAACAGGTCCGGGTAGCGCAGCGCGCCGTCGAGCTCGGAGCGCGCGTCGGTGGCGCGGATCGCGTCGTCGTCGTCGAGCTCCTCGGGCTCGGGCGGGACGACGGGGCGCCGGGTCCGCGTGGCCTTGGGCGTCGCGGGCTCCTCCCAGGGCGGCTGTTCGGGACGGCGGAACGCACGGGTCGTGTCGGCCGCCGCGGAGGCGGTCGCGGACAGGACGCCGGCGACGGACGCGCCGGTGAGCAGCAGGACCCCCGCCAGCAGCCCGAACACGGCGAGGATGTGGGCGCCGATCGTGCCCAGCAGCTTCGTGGCGACCCAGAAGACGCCCTCGCCGACGACGCCGCCGCGGGCCTCGAACGTGGTGCGGACCCAGAACGGCCCATGCTCGCCCGACGGGCCGAGGCCGAGCGTGCCGGCCGAGACGGCGAGGACGAGGGCCAGGAACAGGACGAGCGCGCCCGCGCGGAACGGGCGCAGCGTCGGCAGGACGGGACGCAGGACGAGCAGCGCGCCCGCCGCGACCAGCGCGACCGGGCCGGTGTACCGGATCTCCCCCACGAGCCAGGCGAGGCCGTCGACGACCCCGCCGCCTGCGGCGCCGCCGTCCCAGCCCAGGTAGAGCGGGAAGGCGAGGAAGACCCCCGCGGCCACGAGCGCGAGGCCGATGAGGTCGAGCTGGTGCTGCTCGAGCAGCGGCAGGCGCCCGAGCGGGGCCGCGAGGCCGGCCGAGCGGCGCGCGCGGGTCGGCTTCTTGCGGGCGGGGGCGCGCTTTCGCGCCGCGGTGGACTTCCTCGTGGCTGTGGGCATGGGTCGCGGGCCGTTCTTCGACACCCGGTCCGCCGACCCTCCCCCGGCCGGGCGCCGAGGCGGCGCGCCGCCGGGCCTGCGCGTCCTACTGTGGACGGGGATGATCCGCGCTCGCGGCCTGGTGAAGACGTACGGTCGTGGCCGCGCGGCGCGCCGCGTCCTCGACGGCGCCGACCTGCACGTGCCTGAAGGCGAGGTCGTCGCGATCGTCGGGCGCTCGGGGTCGGGGAAGTCGACGCTGCTGCACCTCGTCGGGGCGCTCGACCGTCCCGAGGCGGGACGGATCGAGGTGGCCGGCGACCGCGTCGACGGACGCTCGGAGCGTGAGCTGACGCGCTTCCGCCGTCGGCGGATCGGCTTCATCTTCCAGTTCTTCCACCTCGTCCCGGAGCTCACGGGCGCCGAGAACGTCCTGCTGCCGGCGCGGCTGCCCGGGGCCCCGCGCCACGCGGCCGCCCGCGGACGGGAGCTGATCGGCGCCCTCGGGCTCGCCGACGCCGCCCGGCGGCGGCCGCACGAGCTCTCGGGCGGCGAGCAGCAGCGCCTGGCCGTCGCCCGCGCGCTCGTGATGGACCCGCCCGTCCTGCTGGCCGACGAGCCGACCGGGAACCTCGACGCCGAGGCCGGCGCGCAGGTCCTCGCGCTGCTCCGCGCGGCCGCCGACGAGGGCCGCGCCGTCGTCATGGTCACGCACGAGGATGCGGCAACGGCCAGGGCCGACCGCGTGCTCGTGCTGCGCGAGGGGCGCCTCGAGCCTCGATGAGGGCCGCCTGGCAGGGCGCGCTGACCCAGCTGCGGTCCGCCGGTCACCGCACGGCGCTCTCCGCGGCGGGGATCTTCCTCGCCGCCGCGATGGCCGGCGCCGCGGTGGTCGTCGCGTACGGCCTCGGGACGGGCTTCGACCGGTCCGCCCGCGCGGCGGACCTGCCCGACGTCATCGCCCGCTTCGCCGACCAGCCGCCCGCGAGGATCCGCGCGCTCGTCCACGGCCTGCCGAACGTGGCCGCGGCCGAGACGCGCATCGAGGTCGGCGGCGTGCGCCTGGAGGCGGGCGACCACACGTCGCCCAAAGGCGCGTTGCAGCTCGTCGACACGGGGCCGCACGATCGCCGCGGCTACGCCCTGGTCGGCGGGAGGGACCTGTCGGGCCGGCCCGGCGAAGTCGTCCTCGAGCGGGGCCTGGCGACGAGCTGGGGCCTGCGCCCCGGGGACGACCTCCAGGTCGGCCGGCTGGGCACGCTGCGCGTCGTCGGCGTGGCCGTCTCCCCGGACAACGTGGCCTTCCCCCTCGCCTCCGCCCCGCGCGTGTACGTGTCGGCGGACTGGCTGCGCCGCGAGACCGGCGTGCAGGACCTGCGGGTCAACCAGCTCCTGCTGTGGACCCGTGACCCGGCGCGCACCGACGTCACCCTCCAGCAGGCGCGGGCGACGTCGTTCGGGATCGGCGACCTGCGCTTCATCACGCGCTCGGGCGTCCGGGTGCTCGTCGACCAGGCCGCGGGGATCGTGATCGCCCTGCTCGTCGCCTTCTCGCTGGTGGCCCTGGTGGCGGCCGCGGTCATGCTCGCCGCGCAGGCCGGCGCCGAGGTCCAGCGGCGCCTGCAGACCGTGGGCGTGCAGCGGGCGCTGGGCGTCCCGCGGGGCGTCGTCGCCGCCCAGCACGGCCTGGCCGCGGCCCTCGTGGCGCTCGGCGCGGGGATGGCGGGTCTCGCGGCGGGCGCGCTCGCGGTCAGCGGGCCGGCCGGCGACCTGCTGGCGACGCTCAACGAGCGCGGACCCGGTCTGGCCGTCCTCGCGCCCCTGGCCGGGGCGCTCGCGGTCGTCGTGGCCGTCGCGACCGCCGCGGCGGCCTGGCCGGCATGGCGCGCGGCGGGCCGGCCGCCCGTCGTGCTGCTGCGCGGGGCCGAGCTGGCCTCGGGACGCGGCTCGGGCCGTGGCCCGCGAGGCTTCCTCGCCCTCGGGGCGCGGCTCGCGCTCGCCCGGCGCGGGCGCGCCTGCCTGGCCGTCGCGGTGCTGGCGGTCTCCGGTGCGGTCATCCTGCTCATGCTCGGCCTCGCGTCGCTCGTGGCGGCGCTGCGCGACGACCCGGGGTCGGTGGGCAAGCGCTATGCGCTCACCGCGCACCTGCCCGCCGACCGCGTCGGCGAGGTGCGAGCGCTGCCGGGCGTCGCGGACGCCGCCCCGCGCTACGTCGTCCAGGGCGCCGACTCCTACGCGCTCGGGGAGCCCGTCAAGCTCCTGGCCTTCCCCGGCGATCACACGCGCTTCGAGGACCCGCCGCTGGCCGCCGGCCGGCGGCTGCGGGGGCCCGGCGAGGCGGAGGTCGGCCTGGGCCTGGCCGATGCGCTCGGGGTGCGGCCCGGCGGGACGCTCGCCGTCCAGCTCGCGTCGGGCGCCGAGGTGCGCTTCCGGGTGGTCGGCACGGTGCGCGCGCTCGACTCCGACGGGCGGATCGCGTACGTGCGCCCCGACCGGCTGCTGGCGGCCGACCCGGACCTCGGCAACGAGATCGTGGTCCGGCTGCGGCCGGGCGCGCACCGCGCGGCGGTCTCGCGGGAGCTCGCGGAGCTCGGCGCGCGGCCGGACGTCGTCGGCGGCGCCACCACCCGCAGCGGCGCGTTTCTCGGCACGCTGGTGGCCGTCCTGCGCGCCGTGGCGATCATCGACGCGCTCGTCTGCCTCTACGCCCTCGTGCAGGCCCTGGCGCTGACCGCGCGCGAGCGCCGCCCGACCCTGGCCGTGCTGCGCGCCGCCGGCGCCGGAGCACGGACCGTCGGACTGGTCCTCGCCGGCGCGGCCCTCGCGCTCGCGCTCCCGGCGGCCGCGCTGGCCGTGGTCCTCGAGCGGGTCGTCCTCGCCCCGGCCGTGGGCCGCCTCGCCGCGGGCTACGCCGACCTCGGGCCGGGCGCAGGGCCCGGCCAGGCGGCGGCGGTGGCCGCCGCGTTCGCGGTGATCGCCCTCGGCGCGGCCGCGTGGGTCGCCCGCCGGACCGTCTCCGAGCCGCCCGTCGCCGGGCTGCGTGAGGAGTGACCGTGCGCCGCGCGATCCCCCTGGCCGCAGCCCTCGCCGCGCTCGCCGCCCTCGCCGGGTGCGGGGCGGCGGGCGACCCCGCCCCGGTCGGATCGACGCTGCAGGTCACCCTGCGTGACCCCGACGGCGACGGCGTCCTGCAGCGCGCGCCGGGCGAGCCGTTGTCCGCCCGCACGGAGCTCGCGCCCGCCCGCGCGGCCGGGCGCGTCCTGGCCACCTTCGGGCAGCTCACCGACACCCACGTCCGCGACACCGGCTCACCGGCGCGCGTCGCCTTCCTGGATCGCCTCGGCCCGCCGTTCACCTCCACGTTCCGCCCGCAGGAGGCGCTGACCACCCAGGTGCTCGCCGCCGGTGTGAAGGCGGTGGACGCCGTGCACCCCGACCTGACCGTCGTCACCGGCGATCTCATCGACAACGACCAGGCCAACGAGCTCGACTGGGCGCTGCGCGTCCTGCGCGGCGGCCGCGTGCGGCCACCGGCGAGCCACCCGGACCAGGTCGCGTCCAACCCGGACCCGGCCTTCTACCGCCCGGACGTCGACCCGCCGCGCCACCCCGGGCTGCTCGCCGCCGCCTCGCGGCCCTTCACCTCCCCCGGGCTGCGCGGCCGGACCGCCGTCATCCCGGGCAACCACGACCTGCTCGTCGCCGGCGAGGTCCGCGCCACCCCGCAGACCGAGGCGGTGGCCGTCGGCTCCCGGCGCCTCGTCGAGCCCGCGCCGGGGCTCGCGATCCCGCGACAGGAGGCGCTGGCCGCCACCACCGTCCAGCGGCTGCTGCGCGACGGCCGCCTGCCCGGGCGCACCGCCGCCGTCCGCCCCGACCCGGCCCGCCACGAGCTGTCCGCCGCCGAGGACCTCGCCCGGCTGCGCGCGGCCGGCATGGCGCCGCCGGGCGGCGACCGGGTCGACGCGGTCTACGACGTGGGGACGCGCGTGCGCGCCGTCGTGCTCGACGTCACGCGCCGCACCGGGCTGGACCAGGGCGCCGTGGCCCCGGGCCAGGCCGCGTTCCTGGCCCGGGCGCTGCGCGAGGCCGGTGACCGGTGGGTCGTGGTCTTCTCCCACGAGCCGCTGCGCAAGGTCGCGGGCGGCGCGGCGCTGACGGCCCAGCTGGACGCCGACCCGCACGTCCTGGCCGCCGTGGCCGGGGACACCCACCGCTCGCGCATCGCCCCGCATCGCACGCCGCGGGGCGGCTGGTGGGACATCACGACGAGCGCGCTGGCCGACTTCCCCCAGCAGGCCCGCGCGCTGCGGGTGCGCGAGACCGCGGGCGGCGGCGCGGTCCTCGACACATGGATGCTGGACACTGCCCCCTCCCCCCTGGCCGACACGGCCCGCGACCTGGCGTTCCTCGACGCGCAGGGCGGCCGGCCGGGCGGGAACGCCGGCACGCGCGCGGACCGCAACGTGCGCCTCTACGTGCCCGCGCCGCGCTGAGCCCGCTGAGACGTCAGACCGGCCGGCGGAACCAGTGCAGCGACAGCCCGCTGCCCATCAGCAGCAGGACGATCGCCCCGCCCGCGAAGGCGGAGGTGACCTCGCGCTGCTGGTGCTCGGTGCTCACCTGCGAGCCGAGCCGGCGGTAGACCGCGTCGAGCTTCGTCGCGTCGGCGGCCCCGAACGCCTGGCCGCCCGAGAGGTTCGCGACCTGCTGCAGCGTGGTGGGGTCGGGCGGCACGCGGCGCTGCTGCGTGCCGTTGGCGGTGCGCACCGTGATCGTGCCCTGCGGCGTGCCGAGCGCGACGGTGTAGATCGGGACCTTCAGCCGGCGCGCCTCCCGCGCCGCGTCGAGCGGGCTGCGGCCGCGGACGGACTTGCCGTCGGAGATGAGCACGATCGCCGAGGGCGGGCGCTTGCCGCCGACCGTCGGCTCGAGGCGGATCGCGCGCAGCGCCGCCGCGAGCGCGTCCCCGGTGGCGGTGCCCCCGCTCGGCACCAGCGCGGCCAGCTTCTGGCGCACCGCCTGGCGGTTGGTCGTCGGGCGCTGCAGCGTGGCGGCGTCCTGGTTGAAGGCCACGGCCCCGACGCGGACCTGCTTGGGCACGCGGCGCAGGAACGCGTCGGCGGCGCCCAGGGCGGCGCGCAGCCGGGTCGGGGCGACGTCGGTGGCCGCCATCGAGCCCGAGCGGTCGGTGACCAGGACCACCGAGGCCCGCTCGACGTCCACCGCCACGCTGGCCTGCGGGCGGGCGAGGGCCACGACGAGCACGGCGAGGGCCAGCGCGAAGATCGCCATCGGGACGTGCCGCCGCCAGCCGGGCCGCCGCGGCGCGACCGACGGCAGCATCCGCGGGCTCGCCCAGGCGGCGGCGCGTGCGGCCCCGCCGGCCTGGCGCGCGGCGTAGGCCACCGCGAGCAGCGCGACCAGCGGCAGCCCGAGCAGGAACAGGGGGGCCTGGAAGCTCACGGCCCCGCGTTGGCCGGGCGCTCGCCCAGCTTGACCTCGATCGTCTTGCGCTTGCCGTCGCGGAGCACGTCGATGCTGACCGTCTCGCCCGGCGACTTGCCGTCGATCGCGCCCGACACGTCCTGCGGGTCGCGGACCCGGTTGCCGTCGACGGCGACGATGATGTCGCCCCCGCGGCCGGCGGCGTTCGCGGCGCGGATCCCGGCCACCGCGGCCGGTCCGCCGGGCGAGACCTGTCGCACGAGGGCGCCGTCCTGGGTGTCGGCGCCCAGCAGCTTGGCGATCTCGGGCGTGACGCTGGCCGAGGAGACCCCGAGGTACGGGCGCTTGACCCTGCCACCGCGGAGCAGGATCGGGACGACCTGCCGCACGGTGTTGGAGGGGACGGCGAAGCCGATGCCGACGTTGCCGGCGCTCGAGGCGCCGGCGGTGGCGATCTGCGAGTTGACGCCGATGACCGAGCCGCGGGCGTCGAGCAGCGGGCCGCCCGAGTTGCCGGGGTTGATCGGCGCGTCGGTCTGGATGACCTTGTCGATCTGGAAGCCGTTGGGGGCCTGGATCTCGCGCCCGAGGCCGGAGATGATGCCGCGGGTCGCCGTCCGGTCGAGGCCGAGCGGATAGCCGATCGCGATCGCGTCGTCGCCCACCCGGACCCGGTCGGAGTCGGCGAGGGGCAGGACGGTCAGGGCACTGGACGGCTTGCTCACGAGCTTGAGCACGGCGAGGTCGGACGACGGGTCCGTCCCGACCACCTTGGCCGGCAGCAGGTCGCCGTGGTCCTCGAACCGGACCTCGACCTCCTTGTCGGCGCCGACGACGTGGTCGTTGGTCACCAGCGTGCCGTTGCCGTCGATGACGAAGCCGGTGCCGCTGCCCGCGTTCGTGCGGACGGAGGCGACGCCGCCGGCGACGCGGTCGTAGATCCGCCCGACAGACGTCGGGTTCAGCGGCGCGCCCGCGGCGGCCGGCAGCTCGGTGGCGGCCGGTGAGGAGCCCGAGCTGCCGTCCTGCAGGGCGAGCCCGGCGACGAGGCCGCCGCCGACGAGCACCAGCGCGGCGAGGACGCCGAGCCACACGCGGCGCGCACCCCCGCGAGGCCGTTCCCCGCCGGGATCGGGCGCGGGCTCCGGCCCGGCCACCGGCCCGCCGAGCCCACGACGGCGGCGGATGGGGGCCGGGGTGCGCTCCCAGTCGCTGTCCCAGAGCTTCGGCATGCGTTGCGTGACGGTAGGTACCCGGTTGTCAGGCGCCCATAAGCCGCGCCCAAGTCTTATCCGTCCTTGAGGTTACGCACCCGGTGCCCCGTACCATCCACGAACATGACGGACCCCGACCGCGCCGCGCGTGTGCTCGTCGTCGAGGACGACGAGGAGATCGCGCAGGTCCTGCAGCGCTCGCTGCGTCTCGAGGGCTACGAAGTCCGCCTGGCGCTCGACGGCGAGGCGGCCCTCGACACCGCCGGCGCGTTCATCCCCGATCTGGTGATCCTCGACCTCGGGCTGCCCAAGCTCGACGGCATGGAGGTCGCCCGCCGCCTGCGTGAGGGCGACGACGTCCCGATCCTGATGCTGACCGCGCGCGACGCGCTCGAGGCGCGCGTCGAGGGGCTGGACTCGGGGGCCGACGACTACCTCGTCAAGCCGTTCGAGCGCCAGGAGCTGCTGGCGCGCATGCGCGCGCTGCTGCGGCGCCGGCCGCCCCGGGGCAGCGCCTCCGTCGTCGTCGGCGACCTGGCGCTGAACCCCGACACGCACGAGGTCAGCCGCGCGGGCCGCCCCGTCGAGCTGACCCAGCGCGAGTTCGAGCTGCTCGAGTACCTCATGCGCAACGAGCGCATCGTCGTGCCGCGGCAGCGGCTGCTCGAGGAGGTCTGGGGCTACGACCCCTTCGCGACGACGAACACCATCGAGGTGTTCGTGTCCAACCTCCGCCGCAAGCTCGAGGCGGGCGGCGAGCAGCGCCTCCTCCACACGATCCGTGGCGCGGGGTACGTCCTGCGTGCTTGACCGGCTGCCCATCCGGTGGCGCCTCGCGGCCATCTCGGCGCTCCTGACGCTGTTCATCCTCTCGGCCTTCGCGGTCGTCATGGGCGAGCTGACCGCCCGGCGCATCCGCAACGACTTCAACAACCAGCTCGTCGCGGCGATCGACAACCTCGCCCCCCGTCTGAACCTCCAGTACGTGCAGGGCCATCCGGTCAAGGTCTCCCCCAAGCTCGACGTCGTCGCGGCGCCCGAGAACGCGGCGATCCGCGTGCTGGCCGCCGACGGGAGCCCGCTCAACACCACGGCCCGGGCGCCGAGCTTCGGCTTCCCCGTCCTGGGGACGATCACCGTCGGCGGCTACCGCGTCGCGACGCGATCGGTCCCGCTGACCGACGACCAGAACCGCCCGCGCGGCTCCGTCTTCATCCAGTACGGGCGGCGGCTGTCCGATCTCGAGGCCACCGTCCGGCGGGTGCGGCTGTTCCTCGTCTTCGGGGTCCTGGCCGGCACGGCGGCCGCGCTGGCCGGCGGGCTCATCCTCTCCCGGCGCGCGATGAGCCCGGTGGTCGCGCTCACCGCTGCGAGCCGCGAGATCGCCCGCACGCGTGACCCGAACCGGCGCATCCCGGTGCCGGAGGGCGACGACGAGGTCGCCGAGCTCGCCCGCACGCTCGACGAGATGCTCATGGCCCTGGAGTCGGCGCGGTCGGAGACGAGCACGGCGCTTGACCGCCAGCGCCAGTTCGTGGCCGACGCCTCGCACGAGCTGCGGACCCCGCTCACGAGCGTCCTGGCCAACCTCGAGCTGCTCACCGAGGTCCTCGACGGCGAGCTCGGCGAGAGCGCCCAGTCGGCGCTGCGCTCCTCCCAGCGGATGCGCCGCCTGGTCGCCGACCTGCTGCTCCTCGCCCGGGCCGACGCCCCCCGCTCGGCGCCGCGCGAGCCGGTGGACGTCGGACGGGTCGTCGTCGAGGCGGCCGCGGAGCTCGGCCCGGTGACCGCCCAGCACCGCCTCAGCGTCGGCGTGGACGCCGGCGCGGGGCCGCTCTGCGTGGACGGCATCCGCGACGAGCTGCACCGCCTCGCGGTCAACCTGATGGAGAACGCGGTCAAGCACACCCCGCCCGGCACGGTGATCAAGGCCACCGCGGGCCGGGAGGGCGACGAGATCGTGCTCGCGGTCGAGGACGAGGGGCCCGGCGTGGCACCCGAGGTCCGCGACCGCCTCTTCGAGCGCTTCGTCCGGGGCAGCGGCGATCGCGGCGGCTCCTTCGGGCTCGGCCTCTCCATCGTGCGCGCCGTCGCGGAGACCCACGGCGGCAGCGTCACGCTCGAGGACCCGCCGGCGGGGACCACGGGCGCGCGCTTCGTGGTCCGGCTGCCCGCGCGCCCGGGCGGGCCCTCGGATGACGCGCACGGCGTCGCACCGCAGGGCGCGACCGTCCGCGCCTGACGCCGCGCCCTGGTGCTCAGCCCGGCGGCACGGCGTGCAGGTCGGCGATCGGCTCCGAGCCCGTGCCGCCGCCGCTCCAGTCGCAGTACGTCCCGGCCGGCGCGGCGCTCCGGCAGCCCGTCGCGCTCTCCACCGCGGAGCCCTCGCCCCACTCGTTGTAGGTCGTGATGAGCTCCCACACGGCGCTCGACGCCCGCATGCCGGCGATGCTCGCCTGCCAGCGCGCGCGGTCGCGGGCCAGGAACGGCGCCGTGCCGTAGGCCGAGCCCGACTTCCAGTAGCCCGGGGAGATCGAGTAGGAGCCGTCGCCCGGCGCCGTGGAGAAGTCCTGGTTCGCGCTCGCGGGGCCGTACTGGTGCCAGCCGTCGACGGCCGGGGTGTCCGGGCAGGTCCGGTAGCCCGGGAAGACCTTGAGGTCGATGTAGATGCGCTCCCCGTACTGGCTGGACAGCAGCTGCCGCGCCTGGCTCCAGCGGCTCGCCGTGTCGCAGCCGTCGGCCTGCGTCGCGTCGTCGGCGTTGTAGACGAAGACGGCCATCCCCTTGCCGCTGAGGTACAGCAGGCCGGAGTCCCCTGAGCGGTACGTCGACCAGAGGTAGTGCAGGTCGTCGGCGATCTGCTGCGGCGTCGGGTCGCCGATGCCTTCGGGCTCGTAGTACGGCGCCCAGCCGAAGCCGGTGCCCTGCGCGGCCTCCATCATCGCCGGCCAGTGCCGCTCGGTGCTGCTGGCGCGCCCGAACCACGACGCGAGGCCGACGGTGATGCCGCCGTACTGCATGTCGGCGATGTGCGCGCGGACCGTCGCGACGTCCGACGCATAGGACCCGCGCGCGGGCGTGTAGCTCGTGAACGGGTTCTGCCCCTGCTGGGCCCACGCCTCGGGGAACCACGGGTAGTAGAACGCGGCGCGGATCGGCACCGCCGTCGTCGGCGGGCTTACCACCTTGCAGCCCGCGAGCGTGACGGCGCCCAGCACCGCCAGCACGACGAGCAGCGTCCCGCGTCCGACCATCGCGCGAGCCTGGTCGTAGCGGGACTGGAGGGCAAGGCCGTGGCGGGGGAGATTCGGTCACAGCAGCTCGCCGGTCCGCAGCGGCGCCGGCGGCACCCCGCTGCGCGCGAGGCGCAGCTTCTCGGGCGCTTCCCGGTCCGGCGTGGCGAACACGCCACGGCGCCGTCGGGGGCTCAGGCGCCGCGCCAGTAGCCGCGCAGCAGCCGCAGCGCGTTGCCCGACGTGATCAGCTCCGCGTCGGCCTCGCCGTAGCGCTCGTGCAGCGCGGCCTCCAGCCTGGCCATGTCGGCCATCGACTCCAGCCCCCCGAGGGTGGGCTTGATGAAGCCGTCGAAATCGGATCCCAGGCCGACGTGGCGGTGCGAGCCCGTGATCTCGGCGATGCGGTCGACGTGACGGCAGATGACCTCGAAGGACTGCTCGAACGTCTTGGTCTTCCTGTGGCGCAGGCCGTCGAGCAGCTGGTGCTGGGCGAAGATCAGCCCGACGACCCCGCCGCGCTCGGCGATGCGCCGCAGCGTCTGCTCCTGGATCGCGTACTCCTGGCCGCCGAAGCGGAAGCCGGCGTGCGACGCGATCACCGGAACCCGGCGATCCGGGTCGAGCTCGTCGAGCAGCGCGAACGTGTCGGCCACGGAGCGGTCGCTCATGTGCGACAGGTCGATGAGCACGCGCTCGCGGACCATGGCGCGCACCGCGGCCTCGCCGAGATCCGAGAGGCCCTCGCTGGGCTGGCGGAACAGCAGGCGGTAGACGTGATCGGGCAGGAACGGCACCGCGGGAGCGTTGGTGGCGACGCGGCGCCAGACCAGGTGGGCGAGGGTCACGTAGGCGACGCCCCGCCGGGCCAGCTCGGTGATCGCGCGGTCGACGTCGGCGGGGGTCGGGCCGAGATGGAAGCCGCCCTCCACGCAGTGCACGAACGCGGTCCGGCCTGTGGCGAGGGCGGCGTCGAGCTCGGCGGGATCGTGGGCCACCGCCGCGCTGGCGCCGTGCTTGGCGGCGATGTCCCGCTCGACGAGCTCGAGCTGGCGCACCAGCGTGGCGAGGTAGCCGGATTCGGGGGCGGCGGCGTAGGGCTTCTCGACGGTGAGCTCGTCGAAGAACGAGTACAGCACCGAGCATGCGACGCCGACGCCGCCCTGCTGCATCGACGCCACCGTGACGCGCGGGCCCGAGAAGACGTCGCGGTAGTTGGCGAAGCGACCGGCGAAGTGCACGAGCCGTGCCCGGATCCCGTCGCGCAGCCGCGCTCGTCCGTGGGGAGTGACGAGCAGGTCGTAGGGCCGGCCGTCCGCCTCCGGCAGGAGGCTCATGGCGTAGTGCGCGTGGAGATCGGCGATCACGTGGAGAAGCGTGGCCCGTGTGACCCCGGCAGGCAACCCCCACCCGGAGCGCGTCGGCGATCACGGCCGGACGGGGGCGTCGCGCAGGTCGGCGAGGAAGTCCGACCCCGACCCGCCCCCGCTCCAGTCGCACAGCGTGCCGGGCGGCGCCGGGGCCCGGCAGCCGGACGCGCTCTCCACGGCCGTGCCCTCCCCCCACTCGTTGTAGGTCGCCACGAGCTGCCAGGGGGCGCCGGAGCGCTGCATCGCGGCGATGCTCCGCCGCCAGCGGGCCCGGTCGCGGGCGAGGAAGAGCTCGGCGCCGTAGGGCACGCCCGACTTCCAGAACCCCGGCGAGATCGCGTACGAGCCGGCGCCCGGGGCCGACGCGAAGTCCTGCTCGGCCCGGTTGGGCCCGTACTCATGCCAGCCGTCGATCCCCGGCGTGTCGGGGCAGGAGCGGTAGCCCGGGAAGACCTTCAGGTCCACGTAGACGCCCTCGCCGTGCTGCTCGCGCAGCAGCTGCCGCGCCTGGGCCCACCGGCTGACCGTGTCGCAGCCCTTCGGGATGCCGGGGTCGTCGGCGTTGTAGACGAACACCACCATCCGCCCTCCCGGGGCCTGCAGCAGGTTGGACCCAGCGCCGTAGCGCGCCCGGAAGTAGTGCAGGTCGTCGGCGATCTGCTGCGGCGTCGGGTCGCCGATGCCGTCGCGCTCGTAGTACGGCGCCCAGCCGAACCCGGTGCCCTGCGCCGCCTGCATCAGCGCCGGCCAATGCTGGTCGGTGAGGCTGCCCTGCCCGAACCACGACCCGATGCCGACGGTGATGTGCGCCGCCTGCATCTCGGCGATCTGGGCCCGCACCGTCGCCACGTCGGTGGCATACCGCCCCCGCGACGGCACGTAGTTCGTGAACGGATCCTGGCCCTGCTGCACCCACGACTCCGGAAACCACGGGTAGTAGAACGCCGCCCGCGCCGGCAACTGCAGCTGCGGCGGCGCCGGCGGCGCCGGGGCGGGCACGGTCGCGGTCGGCGGCGCGGTGGTGCGAACAGAGCCGGTCCCCGTCGGCTCCTCGCGGCCGCCGCCGCCGCGAAGCACCACGACGAGCCCCACCCCCACGACCACGACCAGCAGAGCGAGCCACTGCGCACGCCCCATCCCGTCTCAGCCCCCGCCCCCGCTCACGGCAGCCACCGAGCCCCGGGAGAAGCGCCGCGCTGCGGCGGTTCTCCCACTGGAAGGCTGACCCCCCACCCCGGCGTAGCGGGGGGCACCGGCCTCGGTGTGGGGGTCAGACTTCCACAACGACCGGCAACACCATCGGCCGCCGCTTCAGCCGCTCGTACACCAGCGCCGCCAGGTCGTCGTGCAGGATCTGCTGGAGCAGGTCGATCTCGCGGACCTCGTCGCGCGAGGCGCGCTCGAGCGAGTCGTCGACGGCGTCGCGGATCTCGTCGAGCAGCTTGTCCGCATCGTCCCGGTAGGGAACGCCGCGGAAGATGACCTCGGGGTCGGCGACCGACTCGCCGGTCTGCTCGGAGATCGTCGCC
>JAXDGY010000335.1:0-8343 GCA_034664785.1 Solirubrobacteraceae bacterium | reverse complement strand
GGCCGGGCCGTGCTGATCTCCAGCCACGTCCTGGCCGAGGTCGCCCAGTCGGTCGACGACGTCGTCGTGATCGCCGACGGGCAACTGCGCGCCCACGGGACCCTGGAGCAGGTGCTGGGCGGCGACGACGGCCCGGCCACCGAGGTCCGCGCGCAGGACCCGGCGCGGTTGAGCGGTGCGCTCGAGCGCCTCGGCCACCAGGTCGAGCGCGACGGCGACGTGCTGCACGTCCAGGGGGCGACCCCGGAGCAGGTCGGCGAGATCGCCGGCCACGAGCGGGTCGCGGTCCTCGGTCTCGCACCCCGGGTGCGCTCGCTCGAAGAGGCGTTCCTGGCGCTGACCGGAGCACGGGCATGAGCGCGCTCCTGCACGCCGAGCTGCTCAAGCTCCGCACCACACGGACCTTCGCCGCGGTCGTCGGCACCGCCGCCGCGCTGTCGCTGGTCCTCGTCGCCCTGGGAGCGATCCTGGGAGCCGAGAAGGATCCCCACGCGCTGTTCACCAACACCTCGATCACCTACATCATCGTGCTGCTCGGGGCGATCGGGATGACCGGCGAGTGGCGTCATCGCACGATCACCGGCACGGTCCTGGCCGCGCCGAACCGCCTGCGCCTGCTCGCCGCCAAGGCGCTGTCCTACTCGGTGGCCGGCGTCGTGCTCTCGCTGCTCGTGACGGTGGCGACCATGGCCGCCGGCACGCTGATCCTCGAGGCACGGGGCGAGGCGACGCTCGGCGCGGGCGGGCTCGCCGACGTCCTGTGGCGCAACCTGGCGGTCGCCGCCCTCCTCGGCCCGCTCGGTGTCTGCATCGGCGCACTGGTGCGCAACCAGGTCGTGACCGTCGTCGGGCTGGTCGCCCTGGCCGCGGTGCTCGAGCCCGCCGTCACCCAGGTGGCGCCGGACGTGGGTCGATTCGGCCCGCTGGCCGGTGCGCCCGGCGGCATCCTCGGCGGCCCCGACGCGGGAGGGCTGCTCGTGCCCGGTCTCGCGCTCGCGGTGCTGATCGCCTGGACGGGCGTCGCCTTCGCCGTGGCCGCGTGGCGCCTGCAGAGCCGGGACCTCGTCTGAACGGGGTCGCCGGCCAAGCGACCGACCACGGGCGCCGCCGTCTCCCTCGTGGAGGCGGCGGCGTCGGCGCGCTCGGGCCGCCTCAGGCCACCGCCGCGCTCGCGCGGCGCTTGCGCGCGACGATCATCACGGCCTCCTGGGCGAAGCTCCCCGCGCCGCCCTCACCCCGCGCGTACCAGAGCTTGATCATGCCGAGGAACGCGTCATCGAACGCCGCCGCCAGCTCGGGGTCGTCGCCAAGATCGTCGTAGAGCGCGATCGCGACCGGGTGGTGGGCCTTGAGGAAGTCGCGCAGCTCGGCATCGTCGGCGAAGCTTCCGAGCTCCGCGCGCCGGCGGTCCATCTCGAGCGACTCGACACGGTCGCCGAACAGCCCCGCCACGTGCTCCTCGTCGCCCCACCCCATCGGCGACGCCACGCCGAACAGCATCGGCATGACGCCGGCCAGCATCCGGACGTGGCCCGCCTTTCCCGCGGGCGGCGTCGGCGCCGTCAGCCCGATGGTGCCGCCCGGACGGCAGACGCGCACCAGCTCGTCGGCCACCGCCTGCTGATCGGGCGCGAAGATCGCGCCGAACGCCGACGTGACGACGTCGAACGCATCATCGGCGAACGGCAACTCCTCGGCGTCGGCCTCCACCCACTCGAGTCGCACCCCTTGCGCGGCCGCCTCACGTCGCCCGGCGTCGAAGTTCTCGGGCGTCAGGTCGGACGCCACCACCTCGGCGCCCGCCTGCGCCGCGCGGATCGCCACGTTCCCGCTTCCCGCCGCCACGTCGAGCACCCGCTGCCCCGGTCCGATCCCGCACGCCTCGACCAGCTCCGGGCCGAACCCCCAGAGGGAGCGCCGCGCGAACCCGTGGTAGTCGCCCAGCGCCCACATGGCCCGCTGATCGGCCTTGAACTCGAGGTCATCGACCGTCACATCCGACCGCTCCGACGCCACGCCCTCCACCGCCTTTGTCCGTGATCCAGAGACCCTCCGCCTGGCTTGAGATGCTGCCCCCGACCGCCCGCCGCCGCTGCTGGCCGCTCGGACCGTGGACCACGACCCTCCGCACGGCGCGACGGACGGACCGCCGCGCCGTGTGCGGCCGCTCGTCGACTACGGGGTGCAGAGCGCGTAGACCGTGAAGTTGTGCCCGGCGGTGGGGTCGTCGTTGCCGACCCGGGCCGTCCACTCGCCGGCGCCCGACGGGTAGCTGTCCTGGACCGCGGTGCTGCCCGGCGCGTCCACGCGCACGCCGCCGGTCACGACGCGCTGGCCGGCGTCGCAGGTCGCCGCGCCGCTGGCCACGGTCGTCTCGTCGACGCTCGGGGCCGCGCCGACGGCACCGGTGACCTGCTTGACCGCGAGCGCCACAGACGCCGGTCCGCCCTGCACGCCCGCCGGCCCCTGCGGACCCGCCGGCCCCTGAGCGCCGGTCGGCCCGGCCTGGCCGCGGAGGGCCGCGCGCGCCTTGGTGCTGAGGTCCTTGACCTCGAGGGAGAGGTCCTTGACCTCCGACGACCGGACCGCTCCGGCCCTGATGTGGCTCGCGTCGACGCTGTTGCGCGGCAGCGTGACCGCCGCGTAGGACGTGCCGCCCAGGACGATGAACAGCGCGATCGTCGCGGTCACGTTGGCGTACGTCATCCGCTCCTGCAGACGCCGGACCATGCCCCCTACCTCCCTGCGGCGCCGACCCCGACGGCGTCGCGCTCGTCTCAGAGTTCGCTTAGGAATGTGCCTGAAGCGCAGGCTCCGGGTCAAGGTGCCGACCCCGATCCGGTTCGCAGGGCACCACGAGGACGCACACGGACCCATGCCGCCGCCCGCGATCGGTGAGAGGGATACCCGGCTCGAGCAGTTCATGGAGGCGGTAGCCCGCCGGCACGACGTCGCTCGAGGCTGCGGACAACCCGCACTCGCCGTAGGTGCGGGCCCGGATGCCGGCGACCTCGTCCCGCGGGAGTCTTCGGGAGAGCAATGCAGACATCGCACACAGCAGCCGTGGACCTGTACTGGATCCCGCTCGGCGCGGGCGGCCACTCCGTCCGCTTCAACGGGCGAGTCTTCGAGGTGATCGAGGCTGCGCGCCATCATCGGCGACGATGCGACCTCTATCACGCGGCGGTCGTGGTCGAACTGGACGGCGTTCGCTTCACGATCGAAGTCGCGCCTTCACCGGACGCTGACGAGGCGAGTCGCGGCGTGGTTGCCACGGGGGCCGTCGGGAGCCGCTACGTCGGCTGGTTGCGCCTGTTTCGCTACGAGGTGCGCTGCTGGCCTGATGGTTCCATCCCGGATCTCGGCGAGGCGGTCGGCCGGCCCCGCCGGCTCACCAGTGATCCTCGGGTCGCCCGCCGGTGCCTCGACGTCGTCACGACCGTCCCGAGCCCTGTGTGGGGACGCGACGAGCTGAAGGCGGGCGAGATGTGGAACTCGAACTCTGTGACCGCCTGGCTGATCGCCAGCGCAGGCCTGTCGACGGAGCACCTTCAGCCGCCACCGCGCGGTCGCGCTCCGGGTTGGCGTGCGGGTCTTGAAGTGGCTCGGCGCAGTGGTGCGTGCGGCGGCGGAGGTGCCGCAGCACCTCACGCGCTGTCCAGCAGCCCGTGGTCGATCGCGTAGCGGACGAGCTCGGCGCGGCTGGAGCGGCGCAGCTTCTGCTGCACATGGGACCGGTGCGTCTCGACGGTGCGGATCGAGAGGATGAGCTGCTCGGCGATCTCGGAATTGGTGTGGCCGAGGGCGATGAGCCGCAGGACCTCCACCTCGCGCTCGCTGAGGTCGTCCGGGCGGCCGCTCGGCTCGGGCGGGGCGGCCGCAAGCATCGCCCCCACCGTCGGGTTGAGGTAGGTCTGACCGGCCGCCGCCCTGCGGACGGCTTCGACCAGCTCGGTGTCAGCTGCCTCCTTGAGCACGTACGCGGTGGCGCCCGCCCGGAGCGCTCGCCGCGCGAACTCGGGGTCCTCCTGCATCGTCAGGACCACGGTCCGCGTCTCCGGAGAGCGGTCCGGTATCGCCGGCAGCACCTCCAGCGACGTCTGGTCCCCCGGCATGTTGAGGTCGAGCACGAGGACGTCGGGCTTGTGGCCGAGGACAGCGCGGAGCGCTCCCTCGATGTCGCCCGCTTCCGCCACGACCTCCAAGCCCTCCTCTGCGTCGAGCAGCAGCCTGAGGCCCGTCCGCACCATGGCGTGATCGTCGGCGAGCACGATGCGGATGGCCACGGGCCGACCCTAGACGACGCCCGGGCCATCCGCGCGTTGAAGCGAACGCGGGCGCCTGCCCTAGCCCTCGCGTAACCTTCCCCGACCACGCCTGCCCCAGAGACATCCGAGCAGCACGACGAGAGCCGTCTCGCGCGCCTGCTGGAGGCGGCCCAGGCGCTCACGTCCGAGCTCGACCTGGATTCGCTGCTCAACCGCATCCTGACGACCGCGCGCGAACTGACCGGCGCCCGCTACGCCGCCATCGGCGTGCTTGACGACCGGCGCCGCGAGTTGTCGCAGTTCCTCACCAGCGGCGCCGGACCAGAGGTGCACCAGGCCGTCGGGCACCTGCCCCGTGGACACGGCATCCTCGGGCTGCTGATCACGGAGCCCGAGCCGATCCGGCTCCACGACGTCGCCGAGCACCCGCGCTCCTACGGCTTCCCGCCCGGCCATCCGCCGATGCGCTCGTTCATCGGTGCGCCGATCGCGATCCGCGGCGAGGCCTGGGGCAACCTCTACCTGACCGAGAAGCAGGGTGGCGCCGACTTCGAGGCGGACGACCTGCGCGACCTCGTGGCGCTTGCCGGGTGGGCGGCGATCGCGATCGACAACGCCCGTCTGTACCACGCCAGCGAGGAGCGTCGCGTGGAGCTCGAGCGCGCCGTGGGCGGCATGGAGGCGAGCATGGACATCGCCATCGCGGTCGGAGGCGAGACTGATCTCGACCGCGTGCTCGAGCTCATCGCCAAGCGTGCGCGTGCGCTCGTCGAAGCGGACGCGCTGCTCATCTGGTTGCGGGACGGCGAGGAGCTCCGGCTCGCGGCTCATGCCGGAGGCGGCTCGCCGCCGGCGGACGTCGTCGTGCCGCTCGCGCGAGCCACCATGGGCGAGGCGCTGGAGCGCCGGCAGCCGCAACGTGTCGACGATGTGCGCCGACTCGGGGTCTCCCCCGCCGTCTACGGTCTGCCCGAGGCGAGCAGCGCGCTCATCGTGCCGCTGCTGTTCCGCGGCCAGGGCCTCGGCGTGCTGCTCGCGTTCGACCACCTGGGCGACGATGCGACCTTCGGCGTGGACGACGAGCGCGCGCTGCTGTCCTTCGCGGCCAGCGCGGCGACCGCGGTCGCGACGGCGCGAACCGTCTCCGAGCAGCGCCTGCGCGACTCGCTGACCGCCGCCGAGGCCGAGCGCAAGCGGTGGGCGCGCGAGCTGCACGACGCGACGCTGCAGGGGCTCGGAGCCCTGAAGCTGGGTCTGTCGGCCGCCCGCCGCACGGACCCGCAGCGGACGCGGGAGGTGCTCGACGCCGCCGTCGTGCAGCTCGATGAGGAGATCGCCGCGCTGCGCGCGATCGTCGCCGACCTCCGCCCCGCCGCACTCGACGAGCTCGGCCTAGGGGCCGCGATGCGCACGCTCGCGTCGCAGGTCGCCGCACGCTCGGGTCTCGACGTGGACGCGTCGGTCGAGCTCGGCGACACGCGTCTGCCGCCGGACACCGAGACCATCGCCTACCGCATCGCCCAGGAGGCGCTGACGAACGTCGTCAAGCACGCCGAGGCCCGCTCGGTCCGGCTCGAGGCCCGGCTGCGCGACGGGACCCTCGCGGTACGCGTGTCCGACGACGGCCGTGGGATCAACGGCGAACGCGACGCCGGCAACGGCGGCTTCGGCCTGATCGGCATGCGCGAGCGGGCCGCCCTGGCAGGCGGCCGGATGAGGATCGAGTCCAGCGGTCGGGGAACGACGGTCGAGCTGTCGTTGCCCGTCGGCTGACTGCGGCATTCCCACAGGCGGCGGCGGGCCAACTGCCGATGCCGGCCGACCTCCCTGGTGGTGAAGTGCTTCAGGTGTCCACGGTCGACGCGCGTCTCGTCACGGTCCTCGGTCACCCGCGCGTCCTCACCGAGGCCGCGGTCGATGCGCTGCGGCGCCGCGTCGTGACCGGTGGCGGCGGCGTGGACGGCGTGAGCGCCTATGAGCCGCTCTACGGCCGGCACGCCGAAGGAGCCATCGCCCTACGGCAGCGGCACGGCGAGGACCTCGCGCCGCGCTTGCTCGACGCCGTCTGCCGGACTGCCGCGGGCGCCGGGTTCGTGGCCATCCGCTTCGCCTTGCTCTCCGGGCAGCTGGAACGCGCCGAGTTGCTCGCCGCCGAGGTGCCCGCCGCCGAGCTCGTGCGGGACCACCTCGTGGTTGATCTGACGCGGAGCGCGGCGTCCGGGTGAACCACTGAGCGGCTCGGGGGTCCCGCCCCGATGTGGGGACCCCAGGGCGCTCGTATGGTCGGCGCATGACCTTCTCCTCGGACATCCAGCCGCTCCGGGTCGTCGTCGCAGGCGGCGGCATCGCCGCGCTCGAGACGATCCTCGCGCTGCACGACCTCGCCGGGGATCGCGTGGACATCACGCTCGTCGCTCCCGGAGACACCTTCTCCCTGCGACCGCTCGAGGTCGCCCGCCCCTTCGCCCGCGGTCGAGCGCGGACCCTGTCGCTGTCCGCCTTCGCCGCCGACCACGGCGTCGAGCTCGTGCGGGCGGGCGTGCTCGCCGTCGATGCGGAGCGGCGCGTCGCAACCTGCACGGACGGCTCAGAGGTCCCGTACGACGAGCTCGTCCTCGCGTTGGGCGCGACCGCAAGACCGGCGTTCGCCCGGGCACTGACCTTCGGCGCCGGCGGCGATCCGCTGGCCCTCAACGGCATCCTCGCCGACCTCGACCAGGGGTACTCGAGCTCGGTCGCCTTCGTGGTCCCCAAGGAGGCGAGCTGGCCGCTGCCGATCTACGAGCTCGCGCTCATGACCGCCGAGGAAGTCCACGGGATGGGCATGGACCGGGTGGTCCTGCACATCGTCACGCCGGAGCGCACCCCCCTCGGCATCTTCGGCCCGAAAGCGAGCGCCTCCGTGGCCGATCTCCTCGATGCCGCCGACATCGTGATGCACCGCGGCGTGGTGGCGGACGTGAACGCCGACGGCGCCATCGAGCTCGGCTTCGGCGAGCCGCTGCACGTCGACCGGATCGTCGCGTTGCCGGCCCTCGGAGGCCCGGCGCTCGACGGCGTGCCGTCCGATGCCCGCGGCTTCATCCCGGTCGACGAGCTGTGCCGCGTGCGGGGGCTCGAGCACGTGCGCGCCGCGGGTGACGCAACCGACCAGCCCGTCAAGCAGGGCGGGCTGGCCTGCCAGCAGGCCGACGTGGTGGCGACCGGGATCGCTGCCGCGGCCGGCGCGGACGTGACCGTCGAGCCGATGCACGCGGTCCTCAACGGACTGCTGCTCACCGGGCACCGCGACCGGTTCCTGCGCCGCGCGGTCGGCGAGCACGACAGCGAGACGGCCCTCGAGCCCCTCTGGTGGCCGCCCACGAAGGTCCACAGCCGCTACCTCGCGCCCTACCTCGAGCGGCATGGCCTCACAGAGGTTCCCATGCGCCGGCTCGATACGGACCTCGACATCGACGTGCGCATCCCGCTCGGCGCCGGAAGCTGAGCGGCGCACTGCCGCACCGACCAGGCTCCTGCTCTGATGCGCTCCCCCTGTGACCAGGCGCTGCCGACGGCGGCCGCAGGTGAGACGTGGCTGCTCCGGCCCGTGCAGGCGTCGGACCTCCCGGCGATCGAGGCCCTCCTGGAGGGCCTCGACGAGGACGACCGATGCCGGCGTTGGTTCACGCCGGCGGTCGACCTGCACAAGGCCGCGCTGTGGGCGGCCCATCCGGAGCGCCAGTCGGGCGTCGGCCTCGTGGCCGACGCGGGCGGGCGCGTGGTCGGCCACGGCGCCCTCGCGCCGATCGATCACCGCAGTGCGGAAGTGGCCTTCGAGGTCGCCGCCGACTGGCGCCACCACGGGATCGCGGGCCGGATCCTCGAGGAGCTGGAACGTGCCGCCGTGGATCGCGGACTCGAGGTCCTGGAGGCCGACGTGCTCGACCGCAACCGGGACATGCTGCTGGTCTTCCGCGAGCACGGCCCGTGCGCGACGGCCTCGGAGGAGGGCGTCGTCCACGTCGTCATGCCGGTGCACGCGACCATCGACTGAGGTCGACGGACGCTGCGCGACCGACGTGAGGTGCCGGCG
>JAXDGY010000334.1:0-9498 GCA_034664785.1 Solirubrobacteraceae bacterium | reverse complement strand
CTGGCGGCCGACGGCGACGACCCCGCGCGGGTCGCCGACCACATCGAGCGCGGCCTCGAGTTCTCGCAGACCGAGGGGTGCGGCTGGACGGAGCGACAGCTCCGCGGGCTCAGGGAGGTGATCGGGTGCTGACCTCGCGCCGGCCGCCCCGAGGTCACCCTGGGTCCCGGTCCGGGCCGGTCGGGGGATCCCCCGCATGTGCGCCCGGCCGCGGCCGTCGACGCTGCCCGGACACCACGACCCGGAGGTCCGACCACCATGAGCACCGTCACCCACCCGCACCGCCCGGGCGCCGACCCCGGCGCCGCCCGTCGCCGCGCCGAGCGCCTCTGGGAGGGCTACGCACGCACGCTGTCGGCCCGCGATGCCGACGCGTTCGCGGAGCTCTTCGCCCCGGACGCGCGCTTCGTCGTCGCCTACCCGGTCGACGGCATCCCCCCGGTCCTGGAGGGCCGCGACGCCGTGCGCGGCTTCATCGGCGCCCTCGCCGGCGCCGTCACCGACGTGTGGATCTCCGACGCGGTCGTCCACCAGACCGACGACCCGGCGGTCGCGCTGGTCGAGTACCGCCTCGGGGTCGACCTGCCCGGCGGCCGGACCTACCGGGACCGCCTCGTGGCCCGCGTGACGTTCCGCGGCGAGCACATCGCCGAGGTCCTGGAGTTCTACGGCGAGACCGCCCACGCGCAGTTCCTGCGCGACCTTGGCGTCATCGCCTAGCGTCCGGAGCACGACGATGAGCAACTTCCTGTTCGCCCTCCCCGACGGCGCCGGCGTGGTGCCGCCGATCCTCTCCGTCGCCGGCGCGCTCGTGCGCGCCGGCCACGACGTCCGCGCCCTCGCCGACCCGGTGCTCGAGCCCGAGGTGCGGGCGGTCGGCGTCCGGTACGTCCCGTGGACCCGCGCGCCCCACCGGTTCGTGCGCGGGGAGGCGACCGAGTTCCTGCGTGACTGGGAGGCCCGCACGCCCGCCGGGAGCTTCGCCTGCCTGCGCGACGAGATCATGGTGGGCCCTGCCGCGCGCTTCGCCGACGACGTCCTGGAGGAGCTCGCGCGCGAGCGGCCGGATGTCGTGGTCGCCGAGGCGGTCCTGCTCGGCGCCCAGCTCGCGGCCGAGGCCGCGGGCGTCCCGCTGGCCGTCCTGCACACCACGGTGATGCCGTTCCCCGCGCCGGGCCACCCGCCGCTGGGGCCGGGCTTCCAGCCGGCCAAGGGCCGGACGGGCCGCGTCCGCGACGCGGTCGTCGCGCGCCTGGGCGCTCGGCTGTGGGACAAGGGGCTGCCCGCGCTGAACGCCGTGCGGGCCGAGCACGGCCTCGCGCCGCTGCGGGCGGCGCTCGACCAGCTCCTGCAGGCCGACCGCGTCCTCGTCCTCACCAACGCGGCGTTCGACTTCTCGCCCCACGGCCTGCCGCCGAACCTCCGGTACACCGGGCCGCGCATCGACGACCCGGCGTGGGCGCAGCCGTGGGAGCCGCCGCCCGGCGACGCGCCGCTGGTGCTCGTGAGCCTGAGCTCCGGCTACCAGGGGCAGCTCCCGGTGCTGCGCCGGGCCGTGGCCGCGCTCGACGGGGCGGGTGTCCGGGGCGTCGTGACGACGGGCCCGAGCATCGACCCCGCGCTGCTGCCGGCGGCGCCCGCCGGGGTGCAGGTCGTGGCGTCGGCGCCGCACCGCGCCGTCTTCGGCCAGGCCGCCGCCATCGTGAGCCACTGCGGGCACGGGACGGTCATGAAGGCGCTCGCGCACGGCGTGCCGGTGGTCTGCCTGCCGATGGGGCGCGACCAGCTCGACGTCGCGGCGCGCGTGGAGGCCGCGGGGGCGGGCGTGCGCCTGCGCCCCGGGAGCTCTCCGCGGGCCCTCCGCACCGCGATCCGGCGTGTGGTGGGCGACCCGGCCTACGGGCGCGCAGCCCGCCGCATGGCGGACCTGATCGCGGCCGACCTCGCCGAGGACCGCGCGCGAGCGGAGCTCGAGGCGCTGGCCGCGGGCTCGCGCGCTCCAGCCGTGGCCTAGGACGCTGTGCGCGCCGGGCGGCGGTCAGTCCCCCGCCCTGGCCAGCGCCGCGGCCACCTGCGCGCGCGAGCCGACGCCGAGCTTGGCGAAGATCCGCGCCAGGTGTCCCTCGACCGTCTTCTCCGACAGGAAGAGCTCCTCGGCGATCTCCCGGTTGCGCCTCCCGTCGCGCACGAGCGCCGCGACCTCGAGCTCGCGGCGGCTGAGCGCCTCGATCCCGCGCTCCCCCGCCGCGCGCGCCCCGCCGCCGGTCAGGCGCCGCCCGAGGCGCCGCAGCTCGCGGACCCCAGCCGCGCGAAGGCGCTCGGCGCCGGCGGCGGCGAAGGCCTCCACCGCCGCCGTGAGCTCGACCAGCGCGGCAGGGCGGTCCCCGGCCGCCGCGAGCGCGCGCCCCAGGACGAGCCGGGCCTCCTCGGCCTCGAACGGGAAGGCGGGCGCGGTGGCCGCCACCACGGGCCCGAGCTCAGCGGCCGCGGCGGCGCCGTCGCCCGCGGCGAGCAGCGCCTCGGCCGCGGCCAACCGGGCGTGGAGGGCGACGAGCCGCAGCGGCGAGCCCTCGGCCGCGGTGGCCGCCTGGGCCGCCCACGCCGCCGCCTCGTCCGGCCGGCCGAGGGCCACGGCGGCCCGGACGAGCACGACGCGGGCGCGACCGGCCCAGGTCAGGTCGAGGCCGGTCAGCTCCTCCCCGGCCGCGTCCAGCAGCGCGGACCGCGCGGCGGTGGCATCTCCGGCTTCCAGCAGCGCGGCCGCGAGCACGCAGGCGGAGGTCCGCGAGATCGCGCTGGCCTCGACCGGCTGCGCGGCACTGAGGCGCGCGAGGCGCACGGCGGACTCCAGGTCCCCGCGGCGCAGGGCGTGCCACGAGCGGTTGCCGAGCGCCCACTGCAGCAGTTGCGCGTTGCCGGCCAGGCGGGCGGCGTCCTCCGCGGCCTGCCCGGCCTCGTCGGCCTCGGCCAGCCGGCCGAGCTGCCCGAGGACGCCGGTCTCGACGACCTGCAGGGAGAGGACGACGGCGCCGCCGCCCGCCGCCCTGCCCGCCGCGATGCCGCGCCGCGCACAGGCCAGCGACCACTCCAGGCGCTCGGCGAAGCCGGCGGCCAGCGCGAGCATCGTGGCCGCGCGCGGGTGCCGCGCGAGCTCGAGGTCGTCCAGGGCGGCGAACAGCACGTCGGCCTCGGCCAGGTGCGCGGTCGCCTGCGCCTCGTCGCCGGCCAGCGCGGCCACGCCGGAGACCTGGGCGTGGGCGGCCACGCGCAGCACCGGCGAGCCCGCGGCGTCGGCCGCCCGCAGCGCCTCCTGCGCCAGGGCCCCGCCGGTCGCGAGGTCCATCTGCGCAAACGCCGAGTAGGACAGCTCGAGGCGCAGCGCCGCCTCGGCCTCGCGCTCCCCCGCCCCCAGGGACGCGAGCGCCGCCTCCAGGCGCCGGCGCTCCGGCTCGTAGGACCCGACGAGATGCCCGAGCTCGGCGAGGCGGACGGTGGCGCGCAGGCGCTCGGCGCGTGCCTCGGGCGCCAGCAGCGCGAGTGCCTCCTCCAGCGCCGCGTGGGCGTCGTGGGGACGGCCGGCGTCGGCGAGGACGCCGCCGAGGTCGAGCAGCAGGTCGCGGCGCTGGTCGCGCGCGTCGGCGGGCAGGATCCGCAGCGCCGTCGCCCACCAGGCGGCCGCGGTGTCGGGGGCGCGCGGCGCGACGGCGCGGCCCGCGTCGGCCAGCAGGGCCGCGGCGCCGGCATCCCCGGCCCGGGCGGCGTGCGCGACGTGGTGGGCGCGCTCCACCGGCCCCCGGCCGGTGGCGGCCAGCGCCTCGGCGGCGCGCTCGTGCGCCGCCAGGCGGGCCCCGGCGCCGAGGCCCTCGTAGACGGCCCGGCGGACCACGGGGTGGCGGAACGCGAAGCGCCGCGGGATCGGGGTCTCGCGGGCGAGGCCGGTGGCCAGGAGCGCGTCGAGCGCCGCCGGGAAGGCGCCGGGATCGATGCCGGCGGCCGCCGCGGCGAGGTCGGCGTCGAAGGGGTCACCCGCGACCGCGGCGCCCCGGGCCAGAGCCAGCGCGAGCGGCTCGAGGGCCGCGAGCTCCGCGCCGACGGCGCCCGCGATCGCGGCCGGGATCCCGTCGCGGCTCGCGCCACCGGCGGCGTCCGCCGCCGCGGTCGCCGTCGCGGCGCCGGCCCGCGCGGCCGCGCTGCGCGCGAGCTCGCCGAGCAGGAACGGGTTGCCGCCGCTCTCGTCGAGCAGTCGCGTCGCCAGCTCGGGGTCGCGCACGCCCGTCAGCAGGCCGGCGGCGGCAGCCCGGTCGAGCGGCCCGAGCTCGAGGTGGGTCGAGGTCCCGGCCCGGTCGGCCTCGCGCAGGACGTCGCGCAGCCCGGTCGCCACCTCCCCCGGGCGCAGCGCGAGGACGAGCAGGTGCGGCCGGCGCGGCGGACGGCGGACGAGGTGGGCGACGAGCTCGAGCGACGCGGGGTCGGCCCAGTGGACGTCGTCGAGCACGATCGCCACCGGCCCGGCGGCGGCAAGGACGTCAACGGCGGCGCGGGCCGCGTGGTGGAGCCGGTGGCGCTCCGCGGCGACAGGAGCGTCCCGCACCTCGCCCGGCCCGGCGCACGACGCGAAGACCGCTCCGAGCTCGGCCACGACCTCGGGGCCGAGCGCGCGGCGCAGCCGGTCCGCGGAGCGCCCGAGCGCCTCGTCGAGGGCGTCGACCCACGGCCCGAAGGGGACGTCGCGCTCGAGCTCGGCCCCGCGCCCGGCCAGCACGCGGGTCTCCCGCGCGGCCGCCTGCTCGGCCAGCGCGCCGAGCAGCCGGGACTTCCCGATGCCCGCCTCCCCCACGACGGTCAGCACGCGGGCGCCGCCGCCGGCGAGGGCGTCCAGGGCGGCGCGCAGCCCCGCCAGCTCGCCCTCGCGGCCGGTCAGGGGTGCACGGGCGGGATCGGGCGCGGCCACCACGGGGGGCGGCCGACGCTACCAGAGGGCCGTGGGCGCGCTGGGGGGGCTAGTGCGAGCCGACCGCGTGGGCCCGCGGCGCCTCGAGGTGGCGCGGAACCAGCACGCAGCGGACCGCTCCGGACTCGACGCGCACGGTGGCGCCGAGCGGGATGCCCACCTCGTCGACGACCGGGCGCTCGGGGGCCCGGAGCCCGAAGACGGCGTGGGCCGCCTTGGCGGCGTAGGTCCGCAGCGCGCGCTCGGAGTCGGCGCGGCTCACGCGCCAGCCCGCGGCCAGCAGCGTGCCGCCGTGCCACAGCTCCCAGCGCCAGCGGCGGAAGCCGAAGCCCCCCGGCGGCAGCGGGTGCAGCGCATAGGCGAACTGGAGTCCTTCGACGGTCGGCACGGGCCCCGTCAGGCTACCGTCCCGCCGCCGGCGCCTCCCGGGGCCCGCCGCGCCCCGCGCCGCATCCGCCCGTCCGCGCCCGTACGGTGGTCGCGTGCCCGGCGCCTTCGACCGCATCGGCCTCGTCGTCCATCCACGGCGGGACCTCGACGCCGCGCTGGCGACCATCCGGGCGTGGGCGGCCGGCCAGGGCGCCGACGTGGTGCAGATCGCCGTCGACGGCCAGGACCGTCGGGTGGCGCCGATCGGGGACGCCGCCTCGTGCGACCTGCTCATCGCGCTGGGCGGCGACGGCACGACGCTCGCCGCGCTGCACGCCGCCGCGCCGGCCGGCCGGCCCGTCATGGGCGTGGCGTGCGGCAGCCTCGGCGCGCTCTCCGCCGTGCACGCCGCCGACCTCGAGGACGCGCTCCGCGCCGTCGCGGCCGGTCACTGGATCCCGCGGCCGATGCCCGGGCTGGAGCTCGAGGCGGCCGGGACGGCGCTCGGCGTCGCGCTCAACGACGTCGTGATCGTGCGCGCCGGCGCCAGCCAGGTGACGGTCGGGATCCGCGTCGACGGTGAGCTCTACGTGCGCTTCGCCGGGGACGGCGTGATCGTCGCCACCCCGCTCGGCTCCAGCGCCTACACGCTGGCCGCGGGCGGGCCGATCCTCGCGCCCGGGACCGACGGCCTCGTCGTCACGCCGCTCGCCCCGCACGGCGGCACCTGCCCGCCGCTCGTGACCGGCGCGGCGAGCCGGGTCGACCTCGAGGTGGAGCCGGGGTGGGCCGGCGCGCGGCTGGAGCTCGACGGCCAGGTCGTCCCGGTCGACCCCCGCGGGCTGACGGCCACCTGGGTGCCGCAGCACGCGACCCTGGTCAGCCTCGGCGACACGGAGGCGCTGTTCGCCGGCCTGCGACGCCGCCGGATCCTCATGGACAGCCCGCGCGTCCAGGCGCGCGACCAGCGCGCCGCCCCGCCCGCTCAGCAATAGCGTTCCGACGTCGCGGTTAGGGTGCCGCCTGTGCGATCGCGGCCTGTCCTTCCCATCGTGCTCGCAGCGCTGGCGCTCGGCGCCGCCGCGGCCGACCCCGCCCACGCCATCCCGTGGGACGTCTCCGGTGCCGTCTCGCCGGCGCGCACGCCCCCGGTCTCCGGGCCCGATCCGGGCTGCGCGCAGAGCTACGCCGACGACGCGCCGCGCGGCGGGCCGCCGATCCGCTTCGGCATCGGCCCCCGGCCCGCGGGCGAGGCGGGCCTGGTCCAGACCACGCCGCTGACGCCGCAGGACTCGCGCAAGCGCGACGCCGCCCTGGTCGCGCTCCGCGGCGACCGGAGCCTCACCGTGCGCCTGAACCGCATGTTCTCCGCGGACGGCGCGCGCGGGATCGCGCACTTCAAGGCGCTCGCCGAGCACTACGCGCGCCTGGGGCTGAAGGTGGAGCTGCAGGTCCGCTACCACCCCACCGCGGCCCACGACGGGGACATGGCGGCCTGGCTGGGCTACGTGCGCGACGTGGTGCGGGCGTTCGGGCCGATCCACGCGGTCACCGGCCTGCAGATCACCAACGAGGTCAACCTCAAGATCTCCCCGAACACCTCAGACGGCGCCTACCGCAACCCGGTCGCCGCACTCGTGCGCGGCGTGATCGCCGCCAAGCGCGAGGCCCGTCGCCTGCACCACGACCAGCTCGCCGTCGGCTTCAACTTCGCCTGGCGCTCGGCGGGCGCCGCGGACGCCGACTTCTTCCGCAGCATCCGGTCGCTCGGCGGCACGACCTTCCTTCGTGCGCTGGACTGGGTGGGCATCGACATCTACCCGGCCACCTTCGTCCCGGGGATCCTCTATCCCGCGCCGGTGACGAACCTCGGCGACGCCTTCCTCGAGGGCCTGGCGCAGGCGCGCGAGTGCTACCTGCCGCTGGCGGGGATCGGGCGCTCGACCCCGATCCGGGTCGAGGAGACGGGCTACCCCACCGGCCCCGGCCGGACCGAGGCCGCCCAGCTGTCGGCCCTCGGCGACATCGTCCGCACCGCCGTGGCCTACCGCGGGACCTACAACGTCAGCGACCTGCGCTGGTTCGGGCTGCGCGACAACAACGAGCACGGCCCGACGTTCCAGAGCTTCTTCGGCCTGCTGCGCGACGACTACTCGCCCAAGCCGGCGTGGGCGCTCTACCGGCGCCTGGTCGCGCGCGACGGGGCGCCGCTGGCTCCGTAGAACCGGTTTCGGAATGAGGCGCCAGCGTGAGGGGGCCGGATCGTGGATGACGGGCGCCGACCGATGATCGGGCGGATCCTGGTTGGATCGGTCTGATCATCGGGGGGCGAACCGTCGCCGCGAGACGGTCGCCTCACGCTCGCGCCTTTCTGAAACCGGTTCTCAGTCGTCTCAGTCCAGCTCGCCGCGCAGCGCCTGGCCGTAGCGATCCACGGAGCGGCGGACCGCGGCCTTGCCGTCCCGCCGGACCACCGCGCCCCACCACGCGGCATGCACCGTCTCGAAGGCGAAGGGCTCCAGCGCGGCGCCGATGTCGCCGACCGCCCTCCCGGGCAGCGGGACCAGGTTGGGGTAGCTCCACATGAACGCGACGTGGCGGCGGTCCGGGATGACCTGGACGACGTCGCCGCTGAGCAGGGCGCCGGCCCCGCCCGACCCGTCGCGGTGATGCAGGACGGTCGCCCCGGGGAAGTGCCCGCCGGCGCGGATCAGGGTCAGGCCATGGCCGAGCTCGCGGGTCTCGCCGTCCCAGAGCTCGATGGCCTCGTCGGGTCGCATGACCCACGGCGCGTCGGCGGCGTGCAGCAGCACCGGGCAGTCGAAGCGGTGGGCCCACTCGACCATGGCCGAGTAGTAGTGCGGGTGGGAGATCGCGATCGCGCCCAGGCCGCCGCGGCGCTCGACGTCCTCGGCGGTGGCGTCGTCGAGCAGCGTGATGCAGTCCCACAGCAGGTTCGTCTCGCCGAACGGCACGAGCAGCGCGCGCTGGCCGATGCCGAACCACGGGCTGGTGCCGATCCCTGTGAGGCCTTCGTCCTCGCGGATCTCGTTGGTGTGCCCGGCCCGCAGCGCCTCCATCGTCGTCCACGCCTGGCCGGACTCGGGCACGTACTGACGCGGGTCCTCGCAGATGGCGCAGCGCTCGGGCGGGGATGCGGTCGGCGCGTGCTGGACGCCGCAGGTCACGCAGATGAAGGCCTCCACGCGGCCAAGCCTATGCCGCCGTGAGCCGCCGGACCAGCACGGGTAGACCACTCCCATGGCCACCTCCCCCCGGACCAAGCAGGTCGCCCGCGAGCTCCATGCGCGGGGGCTGCGGAAGCGCTACGCCACGGCCGTGGCCAAGGCGGCCCGCCGCCGCTCCGGCGGGCGCGAGGCGCCGGCCGAGCTGCGCGCGTTCGCGGAGGAGCTCCGGGCGCTCGCGGCCGACGTGGAGCTGCTCGGGGTCGGCGAGCACGCCGAGCCCCAGGCCTCAGCCCGGCGCGCCGCGCACCCGATCGACGGCGCCCGCGATGCGACCGCCGCGCCCAGCCTGCACGCGCGCGGTCGCGCCCGGCGCAACTGAGCCTGCGCGCAGGCGCTCGTACCGGCTGACGATCGCGAGGTCCTTCGCGGGGCCGGTCACGTCCCACCGGACCACGAGGACGTCCGGGCCGTCGGCCTCGTAGCCGCCGGTGTAGCGGTCCGCCCCGCACGGGTGCTCGACCACGGCGCGGCCGGCGGCGAGCTCGAGCGGGTGGAAGGGCCGGCCGTCGGCGAAGCGCACCTCCCAGCCGGCGCCCGCGGGAACGATCCGCAGCTCGCGCGTAGCCGGCCCTTCGTGGCGCCCGAAGACCAGCACGCCGTCCTCCCGCCAGCGCAGCCCGGCGCCGTCGGGGACGAACGCCGCCGTGCCCCGGAAGCGCCCCCGCACGCCGGCGCGGCGGTCATGGAGCTCGCGCTCCACGCCCCAGGTCCCGGCCAGGTGGGCCACGGGATCGGCGATCGGGGTCGCGGGCATGCCGGGATCATGCCCGTCGGCGGTGCGACCGCCCACCGCGGGTCCCGGAGGCGCCGGGGCGCGGCTACCCTTCCGGGCATGCCCGCGTTCGCCGTCCTGGACCGCCCCGGCACCCGGCCCGCCGCCGGTCCGGACGAGCTCGACGACGCCCGCGAGGCCCTGGCCTACTGGGAGGA
>JAXDGY010000333.1:0-5383 GCA_034664785.1 Solirubrobacteraceae bacterium | reverse complement strand
TCGTGTGGTTCACCGGCAACAGCTACCCGGGCCCGCTGCTGCCGTACGAGAGCGAGCTGACGTCCTTCCTCGACGGGGGCGGCCGGCTCCTGCTCTCCGGGCAGGACATCCTGGACCAGGCGGCCGGCACGACGCCGTTCGTGCACGACTACCTGCACGTCGCCTGGGATGGCAGCGAGGCCCAGAACGACAAGGGCACCGCCACGGTGACCGGCGTCACCGCGAGCCTGGCCGACGGGGTCGGCGCCGTCCCGCTGCACCACGAGGTGCTGCAGGCGGAGTACGAGGACCAGGTCACCCCCACCGCCGGCGCGAGCGGGATCTTCACCGACGAGACCGGGAAGACCGACGCGCTGTCGTACGCCGGGTCCTACAAGGTCGTGTTCCTGGCCTTCCCGTTCGAGGCCTACGGCAGCGCGCCGCAGAAGGCCGACCTGATGAAGCGGGTGCTGGGCTTCTTCGGGCCCTAGGAGCCGCTCACCGGCGTGGCGGCGGCCCGGCCCGGCGCTCGGCCGCCGCGCACGCCAGGCACAGCACACCGTCGGGCATCGCCCGCAGGCGGGCCGGCGCGATCGGCTCGCCGCAGGCATCGCAGGTCCCGTAGGTCCCCTCGTCGAGCTTCGCCAGCGCGCGCTCGGTCCTGGCGAGCGCATGCTCCAGTGACCCGCCGACCCCGATGTCGGTCAACCGGCTGACGGCCTCCAGCGTGCCGTCGCCGATCCGCTTGCCGAACCCGAGCCCGCTGCCGCGCTCGGGGCGCTGGGCGAGCGCCGCCACACGCTCGCGCGTGCGGTCGCGGCGCGCCTCGAGCTCGCGGCGGACCGCGTCGAGATCCGGGACGTCGGCGGACGTGGGCATCCCGGTGTCCTACCCGGACCGGGACGCCGTGCCGTCACGATCCAGCTCCCTCAGGCGCCGGACGGGTCGTACGCGAGCGGATCGTAGGGCAGGTGGGGGTGCTCGCCCGGGCGGGACAGGTCGTAGGTGCGCATCCGCCCCGCCTCGTCGTCGAAGGCGACCACGCGCGTGAGCGTGAACGGCTTGGACGGCTCGGCTCCGTCGAGTTGCTCCTCCAGCCGGGCGGAGACGTAGGCCATCGCGCTCATCGCGCGGACGCGGCTGGCGAACAGCTCCTGGCCTACGAACAGCGCGTTGTCGCGCAGCGCCTCGGAGAGGGAGCCGGGCAGGCCCTCCAGCGTCGCCGCGTCCTCGTTGGCCCAACCCGCGAGCTCGTGGGTGAGACGGTCGATGATCGCGACGCGTGTGTAGAAGCCGAAGAAGACCTCGTGCAGGGCATCGGCCCGCTCGTCCTCGGGGATGTCGTCCAGGTAGTCGCTGAGGCTGTCGATCAGCGAGGGGACCTGTGCGGTTGCTTGTGAGTCGGGTGCCATGACGCATGAGGGTGCGCCCGGCCCGGCGCCGCGTCAAGAACTCGGGACGTCTTCCAGCCCGTCGTGTTCGGACGCATCCAAGAGCGACGGCGCGAGGATCGAGTCCGCGGCGCCGGTGACCCTGAGCCCGACGACCCGGCCGTAGTAGTCGAAGTCGAGCACGAGGCCGTCGAGTGCTGGGATCGTCTCGGCAGCCTCCAGCGCATCGAGCGCCACCGAGTGGCGGACGGCGGGCGCGTCCCCGACGACGAGCGACACGTAGGCCTCACCCGACGGCGTCACCGTGACCGCGATCTCCGCCATGGCCCGATGCTCGCAGGTCGCACGATGACTCCGGCGGTCGGCGGACGTCATAGGTGCATGAGCCCACTGACCTGCCAGATCTCCATGTCGCTCGACGGCTTCATCGCCGGCCCGAACCAGAGCCTCGACCACCCACTCGGCGAGGGCGGGACGCGCCTGCACGACTGGGCGATCGCGACCGAGGCGTGGCAGCGGCTGCACGGATCGAGCGCCGGCGAGCCCGGCGTCGACTCGCAGGTCGTCGAGGAGTCGGTCCAGGGTGTCGGCGCCTACATCATGGGCCGCGGGATGTTCGGCGGCGGCCACGGGCCGTGGGACGAGACGTGGACGGGCTGGTGGGGCGAGGACCCGCCCTTCCACGTGCCGGTCTTCGTGCTGACCCACCACGCGCGCGAGCCGCTGGTGATGCAGGGCGGCACGACCTTCACCTTCGTCACCGATGGGATCGAGTCCGCGCTGGAGCAGGCACGGGCGGCGGCCGGCGACCAGGACGTGGCGATCGCCGGCGGCGCGAGCGCCGTTCAGCAGTACCTCGCGGCCGGACAGCTCGACGAGCTCCACCTCCACGTCGTCCCCGTCATCCTCGGGGACGGGGAGCGGCTGCTGGAGGGCGTCGGCGACCCGGCCCTCGAGCCGGTCGAGGTCATCGCCTCGCCGGCGGTGACCCACGTCAGGTACCGCGTCGGCCGCTGACCTACTTGACGGTGACGATCCGGTACATCCCGACCCGGTGGTGCTCGTCGAAGAAGCACACGAGCCCGTACCGCCCCGCCTTCGCGAACTTCACCTCGTTGTCGTTGCTCGTGTTGCCGCCGCTGAGGATGTTCTGCAGGCCGTAGGGCTGGCCGGACACCACCCGCCCGAACGCCCGCTGGCTGCCCGCCTGCACCGCCTGGGTGAACTGCTTCGAGGTCACCTTCGAGCGCAACGGGAACGCGAGCGCGAAGTGGGGCACGCCGTCGCCGTTCTGGAAGCGGACGATCCCCCGTCGTGGCAGGACGCTGTCGCCGCGGAAGCGCAGCCCCACCATGCGCACGGTGGCATCGGGGGCGGCCGCGGTCGCGCCGTTGGCCTCCGCGCTCGTCGTCAGGGTGGTGATGGCCCGCGGCGTGGGACCGCCGCTGTTCGGCTGGTCGCCTTCGGCCACCACGAGGTACGTCAGGCCCGGCTTCAGGGTGAACGTCATCGCACGGCGCGTGTCGCTGCCGATCACGGCGGTGCTGCCCTGGATCGAGGCGAGGCCGGCGGCGGACTCCCCACCGGTGCGATCGTCGCTTCTCAGCGCGTTCTCGAACTCCTGCTGGGAGACGCCGGCGTTGAGCAGGAGCACGTAGAGGCTCAGGTCCTTGGTGCCCTGGCGGGTGACGTCGAACCGCGTGGGTCCCGCGGGCACCGGACCGGGCGCCTGCACGGCGACGGCCGTGGGGCTCGCGTTGACGGCGAGCGTCGGGACCGGCTGCTGGGCGGACGCGAGCGCGGCCACCAAGCAGAGCGCTGCCACCGCCCCCAGGATCATCAGCTTCGCTCGACGCACACCGACTCCTCCCTAGGCTGCCGGACGGCCACGGCCGACGGTAGCCCCGCCCCGCGGGCGCTGCAACGCGCGCCCCTCCCCGATGGGTCAGGGCTGGGCGATGACGGCGACGCGCCCGCTCAGGCGAGCGGGAGCGGTGCGCCGTGCTCGGACTCCGGGCGCGGCCCGAAGATGCGGCGGTCCGCCTCGTCGATCGCCACGTCGTCGATGCTCGCCTCGCGGCGTCGCATGTAGCCCTCGGCGTCGAACTCCCACTGCTCGTTGCCGTAGCTGCGCCACCACTGCCCGGACGCGTCCCGGCACTCGTACTGGAAGCGCACGGCGATCCGGTCGTCCGTGAACGCCCACAGGTCCTTCCGCAGCGCGTAGTCGAGCTCGCGCTCCCACTTGCGGCGCAGGAACTCGACGATCGCCGGGCGGCCGGATAGGAACTCGGCGCGGTTGCGCCACTGCGAGTCCTCCGTGTAGGCCTCCGCCACCAGCTCCGGGACCCTGGTGTTCCATGCGTCCTCCGCCGCCTGGACCTTGCGGCGGGCGGTCTCCTCGGTGAACGGCGGCACTGGCGCTCGCATGGCATCACCTCGCGGATCGGTCGTGGCGCGGAGCGGCGCAGCGCCAAGGATGGCAGAGGCGCATGGTGCCCTCACCCGCGTCGCGATGGCCCCGAGGACGGTCGCGACGAGCACGCGCTCACCGCGGCGCTTGCTCCCCCATCCCGTCGGGCGTAGCCTCGCCCGACCGGACACCATGAGAGCGGGATGATGCTCAGCTTCGACGTGACCGCGTGACCGGCATGGCTCCGGGGACGTCCACCGGGCGCCACGAGGTCGTCGTCATCGGCGGCGGCCAGGCCGGCCGGGCCCTCGGCTGGTTCCTGGCCGAGCAGGGCCGCCGGGTCACCATCCTGGAGGCGGCCGGCGAGCCGGCCGCGGCGTGGAGGGCGCGGTGGGACACGCTGCGGCTGTTCACGCCGGTCCGCTACGACAGCCTTCCGGGCCTCGCCTTCCCCGGCGAGCCCGACAGCTATCCGGGGCGCGATGACGTCGTCGCGTACCTCACCGACTACGCCCGCCACTTCGAGCTGCCCGTCGAGCTCGACCGCCGGGCCCGGTCCGTCCACGCAGGCGACGCCGGCTTCCTCGTCGAGGCCGGCGATCGCACCTACGAGGCCGATCAGGTCGTCGTCGCCACCGGGCCGTTCCAGGTCCCGTTCACCCCGGCGCTGTCGGAGGGACTCGGCGCCGACGTGGTGCAGCTGCACAGTGGCGCCTATCGCTCGCCCGACGACCTTCCCGGTGGGACGGTGCTGGTCGTGGGCGGCGGGAACACCGGGTTCCAGATCGCGGCGGAGCTCGCCGCGTCGCGCGAGGTCCACCTCGCGGTCGGCACGCGGCAGGCGCCGCTTCCCCAGCGCGTCCTCGGCCGCGATCTGTTCCGCTACCTCGAAGCGACCGGGCTGATGCGCGCGACGGTGACCTCCCGGGTCGGTCGGCGGATGAAGGACCGCGAGACCCTCATCGGCTCCAGCCCGCGGTCCGCGCGGAACCAGGGCATCCGGATGCGGTCGCGCGCCACCGGCGCCGCAGGGTCGACGGTGACCTTCGCCGACGGCTCCGACCTCGCGGTCGCCACCGTGGTGTGGGCGACCGGGTTCCGGCTCGACCACTCGCTGGTCGAGCTGCCCGTCTTCGACGAGCGCGGGCGGGTCAGGCATGCGCGCGGCGTCACCGAGCTGCCCGGCCTCTATCTCCTCGGTCTGCCGTGGCAGCACACCCGAGGCTCGGCGCTGCTCGGCTGGGTCAAGGACGACGCGCGGCACGTCGCGCAGCGGATCGGCGCCTTCGCGCCCGCGCGAGCAGCTGCCGTCGCAGCAGCCGCGACGCCGGCGCGATGACGACCCCGCCGGCGGGGGCGGCTCCCACGGTTTCCTGTTCGCCGACATCGCCGGGTTCACGGGACACTTGGCCGGCAACCCCGAGCGGTTCGTCCGCACCTGACCGTCAGCCTGCGACCTTGAGGATCAGCGAAGCGTGCGGACCGCCCGCGTCGCGGCCGGACTCCTCGTCGGAGCCGAGCAGCTCGGCGGCGAGGACGCTGACGCCGAAGACGAACGCCACGGCGGCGATCGCGCCGACCACGCGCGGCGACGGGCCCC
>JAXDGY010000332.1:0-6927 GCA_034664785.1 Solirubrobacteraceae bacterium | reverse complement strand
ATCATCGCCCCGCGGCTGCCGAAGTGACGCAGCGCGGGCCGGTGGACTACGGTCCGTCGGGTCCGGTGGCCACGCCGCCGGGCGGCTGAGCCCGACCCACGAGGAGCGACAGGTGAAGAAGATCGAGGCGTACATCCGGCACGAGGCCTTCGAGCCCATCCGGACCGAGCTGCTGCAGCTGGGCTTCCCGTCCCTGTCGATCTCGGAGGTCAAGGGCTCCGGGCGCCAGAAGGGGATCACCGAGCGCTACCGCGGCGCGGAGCTGACGAACTACCTGCGGCCGAAGATCAAGCTCGAGTGCGTGGTCGCCGACGGCGACGTGCAGCTCATCGTCGACACCATCCTCAAGCACGGCCGCACCGGCGCGGTCGGCGACGGCAAGGTGTTCGTGGTCCCGGTGGAGGAGGCCTACCGCGTGCGCACGGGGGAGGCGGGCGAGGAGATCCTGCAGTCCCACCCCGACGCCGCCCTCAAGGCCCGCTGAGCGCGGGTCCGGCGCAAGGACGCGGTTGCCGCGCCCGGCGCGGAGGCGTACGGTCGGCGCATGCGCCTCCTCGCCGCCGCCGGGGCCGCGAGCATCCCGCTCGGCCTCGTCCTCGACCGCCAGGGAGCGGTCATCGCCGGGGTCATGGCGCTGAGCACCTTCGTGTCGTTCGTGGTCGCCGACCGGCGCCTGTCCGCCCGGCGGCGCCCGGACGACCCCGGCACGCAGGACCCGCCCACCGGTGACGGGGACCCGCCCAGCGGGCCGCCGCCCCCGGAGGGACCGCACGACTTCCGGCTGCACGGGTAGCCCCGCGCCGCGAGCGCTACGGCTGGCGGATGACGTCGCCCGTGGCCGGGTCGACGACGGCCTGCGCGGGCTTGCCCGAGATGGCGACGGTGATCGAGCCCTGGGGCACGCCGCCGCCCGCGAGCTGCGCGCGGGCCTTCCCGTTGAGGCCGGCGGCGACTCGGTAGGAGACCGTGTGGCGGCCGGGGGCCACGGCGGTCACGCGCCACGTGAGGGTCCGCGTGGCGCCCGCGGGGAGCCGCCCGACCGCCCACGTGTTCACGTACGCGGTGTCGGCGCCGGCGGGCGGGCGGTCCACGATCCAGACCGGGCGCTGGGCGTCCGCCAGCCCCTGCTGCTGGACGTTCGCGTCGAAGGAGTCGACCGTGACCGCCAGGTCCGGGACGGTGCGGTCACCGGCGTTGCGCACCGTCAGGCGCAGCTCCGCGGGCTCGGCCAGGGACTGCTGCCTGGGGAACGACGCGTCGAGCACCTCCACGCGGAAGCTGCCGGACGGCTCGGCGGCGTCCTGCCGCGTGCCCCCGCCGCAACCCGCGGTCAGCAGCGCGATCGGCGCGAGGCACACGGCGACCCGTGCGAGTGCGAGGCTCCCCATCGGAGCGCGAACCTACCACGGCACCACGGGTCGCGTGTCGGCTGGGGTGCGCTGTACTCCGGCAAGCGGTGCGCCGGGTCGGGTTGGCTGTTGGCACGCCTCGTGAGCGTCGCGTAGTGTTGGGCCGGGCGCCGTGCTGCGGCGCCATGGCCGGGTTCCCTTGAGGAGGGGTGGAGTGGTACGCAGCGTCGCCGATCGAGCGTTTCTTCCGACGAAGAACCTGCTCGAGGAAGTCGGGGACATGATGATCCTGACGGGCAAGACGCTCATGTCTGCCCTGCGCCCGCCGTACCCCTATGGCGGCGAGTTCGTCCAGCAGTTCCTCTTCGCGCTGCGGCTGTGCTGGTTCCCGCTGCTCATCTCCACGGTGGCCTTCGCCTACGGGGCGCCGGGACTGCAGGCGGCGAACTTCCTCGTGCTGTTCGGCGCGCTGGACCGCCTGGGCGGCTTCTTCATCCTCGCGACCATCCGCGAGTTCGCGCCGTTCGTGTGCGCGATCGTGCTGGCCGGCGTGGCGGGGACCGCGATCACGGCCGACCTCGGCGCCCGCAAGATCCGCGAGGAGCTCGACGCGTTGCAGGTCCTCGGGGTCGACCCGGTGAAGAACCTCGTCGTGCCGCGCTTCCTGGCGCTCATGCTCGTCACCGGCCTGTTCGACGTCTACGCGATCATCTTCGGCGTCTTCGGCGGCATCCTCACCACGGTGGTCAACCACGCGCCGCTCGGGCCGTTCTGGGCCACGTTCTTCACGAACGCGTCGATCACGGACCTCTGGGGGTCGGTCCTGAAGTGCACGCTGTTCGGGGCGATCATCGCGATCGTCTGCTGCTACAAGGGGATGACCGCCTCGGGCGGTGCCGAGGGCGTGGGCCGAGCGGTCAACCAGGCGGTGGTCATCGCCTTCCTCGGCGTCTTCGCCTTCAACTACGTGTTCACCCAGACCCTCCTGGCGACGCACCCCGAGATCACGGTGATCAAGTAGCCATGGGGCGCACCTGGACGTCGGTCCCGCGGGATCTCATCGCCACCTTCGGCGAGCTCTTCAAGTTCTGCCTGAAGGTCGTCGGGCAGGTCTACGGCCTGCGGGTCTTCCGCTTCTTCGGCGAGGCCCTGCGGCAGTCGGGGATCCTGATCCTCTCCTCGACGCTCGTCATCTGGGGCCTGGTCTTCATCATCGGCCTGCAGTGCGGGATCGAGGGCGCGTACTTCAACCGCTCCGTCGGCGCCCCGGCCTACGCGGGCGTGTTCAGCGCGTGGTGCGACCTGCGCGAGCTCGTGCCCTACGCCTTCGGCTACATGATGGCCGCGAAGGTGGGGACCGGCATCGTCGCCGAGCTCGGCTCGATGCGGATCTCCGACGAGATCGACGCGCTCGAGGTCATGGGCATCGACTCGGTGACGTTCCTCTGCGCGACGCGGCTGCTCGCGGCCTGGCTCGTGCTCCCGTTCGTCTACCTGGCCGCGATCGGGGCGGGCTTCTTCGCCTCCTACCTGGCGGTCGTCCAGCAGATCGGCGAGGTCTCCTCGGGCGGGTTCTTCCTCATCTTCTGGATGTTCCAGAATCCGCCGGACCTGCTCTACAGCCTGATCAAGGCCATGGTCATGGCGACGTTCATCGTGCTCGTCGGCTGCTACTACGGCTACAACGCGAGCGGCGGGCCGGTCGGGGTGGGAACCGCGACCGCCAAGTCGATGGTCCTGAACCTGGTGCTCGTGCACCTGATCGGGATGCTCGGAACCCAGATCTTCTGGGGCGCGAACCCGCGCGCCCCGATCGGAGGATGAAGCATGGCGCAGACCCCACGTGACCCTGAAGGACGACCCGAGCCGCTGAGCGAGGGCCGCTACGAGGACGACCCGTACGCCGACGGCTACGAGGAGCGCTCCGGCCCGGCGCGCACCGAAGCGGGCCCCGCCCCGGCCGCCGCCGAGCCCGCCGCCCCGCGCGGGCGCGTCTCGGTGGGCAACGAGCCCGACCCCGACGACGAGTACCAGTGGCACACCGGGCTCAACCGGCCCACGGGCGTGCCCGACGCCGTCGAGTTCGTCGACGTCCACAAGGCGTTCGGGCGCAACAAGATCCTGCGCGGGCTGAACATGGGCCTCCCCGAGGGGAAGATCTCCATGATCCTCGGCCCGTCGGGCACCGGGAAGTCGGTGTGCATCAAGCACATGGTCGGCCTGCTCTACCCCGACGACGGCGACGTCCTCGTCCACGGCGAGTCCGTCCCGAACATGCGCGACGACGAGCTGTTCGAGATGCGCAAGAAGTTCGGCGTCCTCTTCCAGGACGGCGCGCTGTTCGGCTCGATGAACCTCTTCGACAACGTGTGCTTCCCGCTGCGCCAGCACACGGACAAGGGCGAGGACGAGATCCAGGAGATCGTCAACCGCCGCCTGAGCGAGGTCGGCCTGCACGCCGCGGGCGACAAGTTCCCCAACGAGCTCTCGGGCGGGATGCGCAAGCGGGCCGGCTTCGCGCGGGCGCTCGTCCTGGACCCCGACATCGTGCTCTTCGACGAGCCGGACTCGGGGCTGGACCCGGTCCGGACCGCCCTGCTGTGCGAGCTCATCCAGGAGATCCACGAGGAGAACGGGGGGGCCTACGTCGTGATCACCCACGACATCATGAGCGCCCGCCGCGTCGCCGAGCACATCTCCGTGCTGTGGAAGGGCCGCATCGTGGAGTCGGGCCCCGCGGAGGAGCTCTTCAACTCCGAGAACGCCTTCGTGCGCCAGTTCCTGTCCGGTGAGTCCCAGGGCCCGCTCGGCATGGAGTGACGCACGGCGTCCCCGCGGTTCCTTAGGTTCCGCTTAACACGCCACCAACAGTGCGTCGACAGACTGCCCGCCGCACGAAGCAGCACAAGAGACCTGTCCCCCCAGTGAACCACTGCCCAACTGACCTCCCCGTCCCAAGGGGCCGCTCGTGACGGCGGCTCGTGGCGCCGCGCTCGCGGTGCTCGTCGTCGCGATCGCGGTCGTGGCGGTCCTGCTGCTGCGCGGCGGCGGCGAGACGCAGTACGCGCTCGTGTTCCAGAACGCCGGGCAGCTCGTGAAGGGCGACGAGGTGCAGGTCGGCGGCCGGCCCGTCGGCTCCGTGAAGGACATCGAGCTGACCAAGGACAACCAGGCCAAGGTCACGATCACGGTCGTCGACGACTTCGCGCCGCTGCACCGCGGGACCTCCGCCGTGATCCGCCAGACCTCGCTGTCGGGCATCGCGAACCGGTACATCGCGCTGGCGCCCGGGCCCAACAACGCCCGGACGCTCGACGACGGGGCGATCCTGTCCACCGACGCCACCACGACGCCGGTGGACCTCGACCAGCTCTTCGACACGTTCGACCCGCGGACGCGCAAGGCGCTGCAGGAGGTCATCAAGGGGTCCTCGACGCAGTACAACGGCCAGGGCAAGAACGGCAACGACGCGGTCAAGTACTTCAACCCGGCGATCTCGACCACCACCCGCCTGGTCCAGCAGGTCACCTCCGACCAGCAGGCGCTCACCAACTTCGTCGTGGACTCGTCCAAGGTCGTCACCGCGCTGGCCGCGCGGCGCAGCGACCTGACCAGCCTCGTCTCCAACACCAACCAGACGGCCGGGGCGATCGCCGCGGAGAACGCCGCGCTGGAGACCTCGCTGGGCCTGCTGCCCGGGACGCTGCGCAAGGCCAACACGACCTTCGTGAACCTGCGCTCGACGCTCGGCGACCTCGACACGCTCGTCAACGCGTCCAAGCCGGCCACCAAGCAGCTCGCGCCGTTCTTCGAGCAGCTGCGCCCGCTCGTCAAGAACGCCCGCCCGACGATCGCCGACCTGCGCAAGCTGATCAAGCAGCCGGGCACGGGCAACGACCTCACCGACCTGCTCAACCAGGCCCCGGGCCTGGAGAAGGCCGCCAAGCCGGCACTCGCCAACTCGACGGACGCCCTGCAGAAGTCGACGCCGGTGCTCGACTTCATCCGGCCCTACACGCCGGACCTCACGGGCTGGCTGCGGGACTTCGGCCAGGGCGCGGCCAACTACGACGCCAACGGCCACTTCGCCCGGGTCCAGCCCCTGTTCACGCCCTTCGACTACAACGCGACGACCAACCAGCTCGACCTCCGCAACCCGGCGACGGCCCCCTCGGGGTTCACCACCGGCCAGCTCAACCGCTGCCCCGGCAGCGCCACCCAGTCGCCCGACGGCTCCGCGCCCTACCGCGAGGCCGCGACCACCTGCGACCCGACCCAGGTCGTCCCCGGCCCGTGAAGCGCCTCGCCGCCATCCTCGTGCTCGTCGGCGCCGTCGCGGCGATCGCCGTGCTGGGCTCCGGCGCTGGGAGCTCCAACGACGGCAGCTACCAGGTCCGCGCGCTGTTCCGCAACGCCTTCTCGGTCATCCCCGGCGAGGACGTGAAGATCGCGGGGGTCAAGGTCGGCAAGATCAAGTCGCTCGACGTGACGCGCGACCAGCTGGCGGCCGTGGTCCTCGACATCACCAAGCCCGGCTTCCAGGACTTCCGGTCCGACGCCGAGTGCACGATCCGCCCGCAGTCGCTGATCGGCGAGAAGTACGTCGAGTGCACGCCGACGCAGCCCCGCGCCGAGGACGCCGCAGCGCCGCCCGCGCTGAAGAAGATCGAGTCGGGCTCGGGCAAGGGCCAGTACCTCCTGCCCGTCACGAACACGTCGCGCCCGGTCGACATCGACCTCGTGGGCAACGTGCTGCGGCTGCCCTACCGCCAGCGCTTCACGCTCCTGCTCAACGAGTTCGGCGCCGCGGTGGCCGGCCGGGGCGAGGACCTGCGCTCGGTCATCCGCAACGCCGACCCCGCGCTGAAGGAGACCGATCGCGTCCTGGCGATCCTCGCCTCCCAGAACGAGGTGCTGGCCAAGCTGGCCAAGGACTCCGACCAGGCGCTCGCGCCGCTCGCGAAGAACCGGTCCCAGGTCGCCGACTTCATCCAGCAGGCGAACACCACCGCCCAGGCCACCGCGGAGCGGCGCAAGGACCTCGAGGCCGGCATCCAGAAGCTGCCGGCCACGCTCCGCGAGCTCAAGCCGACGCTCCAGCAGCTCGGGGCGCTGTCCGACCAGTTCGCCCCGGTGCTCACCGACCTCAACAAGGTCGCGCCGGACGTCAACCGCCTCATCACCCAGCTCGGCCCGTTCTCGCAGTCGGCGACGCCCGCCCTGCAGAGCCTCGGCAGCGCCGCCGACGTCGGGCGCCCGGCGCTGCTGAAGAGCCGGCCGATCATCCAGCAGCTCGGGCAGTTCGCCACCGCGGGCAAGCCGCTGGCGCGCGACCTCAACCAGCTCACCGCCAGCCTGAAGAGCACGGGCGGCGTCGAGCGGCTGATGGACTTCCTCTTCTACTCGGCGTCGTCGATCAACGGCTACGACGCGACCGGCCACTACCTGCGGGCGCAGCTGCTGATCAACCTCTGCAGCACCTACAAGACGGTCAACAGCCCGGACTGCAGCGCGAACTTCGTCAAGCCGGACACCTCGGCGTCGACGGCGTCCGCCGCCTCGGCGTCGACCAAGGCCG
>JAXDGY010000331.1:0-10732 GCA_034664785.1 Solirubrobacteraceae bacterium | reverse complement strand
GTCAGCTCGGCGATCTCGCGGGCGCTGTGCTCGTTGCCGCCGCCGAGCGTGCCGCGGGCGCCCAGGAACAGCAGCGTCCCGTTCGCGGAGGCCTCGCGCAGGTCGTCGAGGTCGATGCCCTGGTCGTCGTGCAGCCACTCCAGCAGCTCCTCGCGCTCCTCGCGCGCCCGGCCCTCGAGGCCGTCGAGGAGGCCCTCGGCGGCGTAGTCGGCAGTCGGGGCCATCGGCCGGATCCTAGTCCCGCGGACCGCGTCACCTCGCGCCGCGGCCATGGCAGGATGCCGCCGTGAGCCAGACCCGCCGCCGAGCCCGCCTGCCCGCCGCCGAGCGCCGGGCGGCGATCCTCGCCGCCGCGCTGGAGGTCTTCGCCGAGCGCGGCTACCACGGGACCTCGATCGAGGACATCGCGCAGGCCGCCGGGGTCTCGAAGGCGCTGATCTACGAGTACTTCGCCTCCAAGCGCGACCTGCACGGCCTGCTGCTCAGCCAGCACGTCAGCGAGCTGTTCGCCCGGCTGCAGGCCAACGCCACGGCGGGGGCGACCGGGAAGGAGCGGCTGCGCGGCGGGATCGACGCGTTCCTCGCGTTCGTCGAGGCCCACCGCGACGCCTTCCGGGTGCTGTTCCGCGATGCCGCCGACCCCGAGGTCGCCGAGGCGCTGGCCGGAGTCCAGGCGCAGGCCGTCGGCGTCATCGTCGCGCTGATCGAGGCCGACCCGGATACGCCGCGGCACTCCGCCCAGGGCGCCGAGGCCCACGCCGCGCTGCTCTCCGGGGGGCTGCAGGGCCTGGCGAACTGGTGGTACGACCATCAGGACGTCCCCCGGATCGAGCTCGTCGAGCGGGCGATGGAGTTCGCCTGGATCGGCATCGACGGCCTGCGCCAGGGCCGCCGCGCCTGACCACGCGCTGCCCCAGCGGGGAAGGCATCCGGGCCGGCCCCGAGAATCACGTCCGCATGATCGTCCTCGGCATCGACCCCGGGCTGGCCAACACCGGCTTCGGCGTGGTCCAGCGGCGCCGCGGGCGCCTGGCCGCGCTCGACGGCGGTGTCATCACGACCCGGTCCGAGCTGCCGGCCGAGCGGCGGCTGGCCACGCTGCACGCCGACATCTGCGACCTGATGCTCCGCCACGAGCCGGATGCCGTGGCCCTGGAGGAGCTCTACTTCGGCCAGAACGTCGGCAGCGCGCTGTCGGTCGGCCAGGCCCGCGGGGTCGTGCTGCTCGCCGCCGGCCAGCGTGGCGTCGCGTGCTCCGGGTACACGCCCCAGCAGGTCAAGGGGGCCGTCTGCGGCTCCGGCCGAGCGGGCAAGGACCAGGTCGGGCGGATGGTCCAGAGCCTGCTCGGCCTCGCCGCGCCGCCGGCGCCGGACCATGCCGCCGACGCGCTGGCCGTGGCGATCTGCCACGCCAACCATGCGCCGCTGGCGCGGGCCACGGCGCTGGCCGGGGGCCGGGCGTGATCGCGCTCGTCGCCGGCGAGGTGGCCGTGCGCCGCGGCGACCACGTCGTCGTCGAGACGGCCTCAGGCGTCGGCTACCGCCTGGCGGTGTCGGCCGAGACGCTCAAGCACGTCCCGGCGGCGGGCGGGACCGTGTCGCTGCACGCCCACCTCATCGTCCGCGACGACGCCCTGGTCCTGCACGGCTTCCACACCGAGGAGGAGCGCGACCTGTTCCTCATGCTCATCGGCGTGCAGGGCGTGGGCCCGAAGGTCGCCCAGGCGGTGCTCGGGGCCGGCTCGCCGCGCGAGCTCGTCGGTGCCCTGGCCGCGGGCGACGCCAAGCGCTTCCAGGCCGTCCCCGGGATCGGCAAGCGGACGGCGGAGCGGATCATCGTCGAGCTGCGGGAGAAGGTCGGCGTCGTGACCGAGTTCGAGCCGGACGGCACCATCACCGCCGCCCGCGCCGACGACCCGCGGACGATCGCCCGCGACGGCCTCGTCGAGCTCGGCTACAGCCTGGCCGAGGCCGAGCAGCTGCTCGCCGGCGCGGGCGAGGACCTCGTGACCCCCGAGGCGCTGATCGCGCACGCGCTGAAGGCCGCGCGCCCGTGAGCATCGAGCGCATCCAGACGGCCGACGTGCTCGTGGAGGACGAGGAGCTCGACCGCTCCCTGCGGCCCCGGCGGCTGGAGGAGTTCATCGGCCAGCCGGCGCTCAAGGAGCAGCTGGCTGTGTCGCTCGAGGCCGCCGCGGCGCGCGGCGAGGCGCTCGACCACGTCCTGCTCGCCGGCCCGCCCGGGCTCGGCAAGACCTCGCTGGCGCAGATCCTCGCCGCCGAGCTGGACGTCCCGTTCGTCATGACCGCGGCCCCGGCGCTCGAGCGCAAGGGCGACGTCGCGGCGTTCCTGACCGCGCTGGAGCCGCGGTCGATCTTCTTCGTCGATGAGATCCACCGGCTCTCCCGCGCCCTGGAGGAGACGTTCTACCCCGCGATGGAGGACGGCCAGCTGCCGATCACCGTCGGCCAGGGCGCCGGGGCCCGGGTGGTCACGCTCGACCTGCCGCCGTTCACGCTCGTGGGCGCCACCACGCGGGCCGGGCGCCTGACGACGCCGCTGCGCGACCGCTTCGGCATCCAGCACCGCCTGGAGTCCTACGGGACCGCCGAGCTGGCCGCCATCGTGCGGCGCAGCGCGCGCATCCTGGGGGTCGAGCTCGCGGGCGACGGGGCGGAGGCGATCGCCGGCCGCTCGCGCGGCACCCCGCGGGTCGCCAACCGGCTGCTCAAGCGGGTGCGCGACTACGCCGAGGTCCGGGCCGCGGGCGTCATCAGCGCGCCGGTGGCCGACGCGGCGCTGGAGCTGCTGGAGGTCGACCACCTCGGCCTGGAGCGCCTCGACCGCGAGATCCTCGACGCGATCTGCGTGAAGTTCGACGGCGGCCCCGTGGGCCTGTCGACGCTGGCCGTGGCCGTCGGCGAGGAGACGGACACCGTCGAGGACGTCTACGAGCCCTACCTGCTGCAGTGCGGCCTGCTCAAGCGCACGCCCAGAGGCCGCGTGGCGACCCTGCGGGCCTATGCGCACCTCGGGCTCGAGGCGCCGGCCGACCCGTCGCTGTTCTAGGCCCGTCGCTCAGCAGCTCGGCCGCGACCCGAGCGCCAGCGGCCTGCGCGCCGTGCGCGTGATGTCGACGCCGGCGGGGCTCGTGGCGAGCGTGAGCGGCCGGCCGTTGACGGTGATCCGCGTCGAGGGGCCCAGGCCGACGTTCAGGCGCACCCGGCGGCCCCGGAACGTGCGCCGGGTGCTGAGCAGGCCGGCGTAGAGCTGCTTGCCGGCGCCGTCGTCGGCGCACACGTAGGTGGGGGAGGCGGGGGTCAGCCGGACGGTGACCAGGCGGCGCGCAGCGGCGCGGCGGCGGGCGGCCGCGCGGCGCGCCGCCGCCCGCCGCTCCCGGGCGCGGCGGGCCGCGGCCCGCCGGCGCTCCGCTGCGGGGTCGGGCGTCGTGGCGATGGGGGCGGGGGTCGTCGTGGTCGTGATCTCGGGCTCGCTGGTCCCGAGCGGCGTCGACACCGTGGCCGCCGTCCCCACGGTCACCGGCGCGGTGCCCGTCGTCGCCGGCGACGACGCGGTCGCCGGGAGCGTCGCGGCGGATCCCCCGCCGCCGCCCAGCGCAGCGGCGACCGCGGCGGCGGCGAGGATCAGCGCCAGCAGGCCGCCGCCGAGCATGGCGGGCAGCGCCCGCCGCGCCGGCGGGCCCGTCACCAGCGCGATGCGCGTGCCCGGGGGCGCGTCGGCGAGGCGCGGCACGGGGTCCACGCCCGCCAGCGCGAGCGCTGCGGCGGCCCGCGCACGGGCCTCCGGGGTCGGCTCGGGCTCGCCGAACGCCCCCAGCAGCTGCTCGAGCGTCGCCGAGCGGTCACCGGCACGGCCGGAGCGGGCGGCACGGGCGATGCGCCCGGCGACCTCGAGGTCGCCGAGCGGGACCGGCCGCTCGTCACCGGGGACCATGGTCGCCATCTTGGCAAGGGGGGCGGTCGCTTGACACCGCGCCGACGCGGACGGACTACCCTGTGATCAGTCCGATGGCCCACCTGTTCATCTGTCCCAACTGCGGCAACCGCACCGCCGCCACCGAACGCACCGCCGGCTTCCGCTCGCAGCCCAAGGGTTGCTCGAAGTGCGGCTTCGGGTTCCTGTTCGAGCTGCTCGACGACTACTACCCCGCGCCGGACGCCGCGTTCTTCGCCTGCGACCAGCAGAGCAACGTGATCGCCTGCGGCCGCGGCTCCTTCGAGCTGACCGGCCTGGACGACGAGCAGGTCATCGGCCGCCCCGTCGGCCAGGTCCTGGGCCTGGCCTTCGACGACGGCGGCGATCCTGTGCAGACCGCCCTGGAGTGGGGTGTCCGCCAGCTCGGCAAGCCCGTCGCGGTCAACGCGGAGGGCGACCTGCCGGCCCGGGCCACGGCCGACGTCTTCCCGGCCTACGATGACGATGGCGGGCTCCTGCTGGTGCTCACCCCCGCCAAGTAGGCTCCCCCGTTCTCAGAGGCTGATGACCGACCGCCGCCGCAACCTTGCCGTCCTGCTGCTCGTCGGGCTCATGCTCGTCGGCTCCGTCGTGGCCATCGCGGCCAAGACGACGCGCCTGGGGCTCGACCTGAAGGGCGGCGTCGAGCTCGTCTACCAGGCGAAGGCCACCAAGTTCTCGGCCGTCACGGCCGACGCGGTCAACCGCTCCATCGAGATCATGCGCAAGCGCGTGGACGCGCTGGGCGTCGCCGAGCCGGAGATCCAGCGCTCGGGCGCCGACCAGATCTCCGTCTCGCTGCCCGACGTCAAGAACGCCGCCCAGGCCGCGGCCCAGGTCGGCACGACCGCCCAGCTCTTCTTCTACGACTGGGAGAAGAACGTCCTCGGGCCGGACTGCAAGCCGGCCCCGACGAACTTCTCGGTCACCGGCGGCCCCAGCGCCGGCAGCGCCGGCGCGCTCTCCCAGTACGACGCGCTGGCCCGCGCCCGCCGCTGCCCGCCCGTCACCACGGGCATCCAGAGCGCGACGCAGACGAAGTACTACCTCGTCGACACCAGGACCAAGAAGGTTCTCGCGGGGCCGGAGGACAAGCCCTCGGACCTCAAGGGCGCCGCCGGCGCGACGGCGAACGGCCCGATCCAGGTCTGGAAGGTCAACCCGGGGACCGTCGTCGTCCAGGCCGAGTCGCCCAGCACGTCGACCAGCAGCGACAAGACCGCGAAGAAGGGCCCGGACGCCTACTACGTCCTGCGCGACGACTTCGCCCTGCGCGGGACGGACATCACGAACCCCGAGCAGAACTTCGACCAGAACACCCAGGCGCCGAACGTCACGTTCGACTTCACGAGCTCCGGGCGCAAGAAGTGGCAGCAGACCACGCAGCAGATCGCCCAGCGCGGCTCCAACTTCGTCGCGACCTCCGACGGCCAGGTCGTCTCCAACGCGCAGCAGAAGTTCCAGCACTTCGCGATCGTGCTGGACAACCAGCTCATCTCGGTCCCGTACATCGACTACCAGCAGAACCCCAACGGCATCGACGGGGCCAACGGGTCGGAGATCTCGGGCGGCTTCACGATCGGCAGCGCCCAGGCGCTCGCCAACCAGCTCAAGTACGGCGCCCTGCCGGTCAACCTCGAGCTGATCTCACAGTCCCAGGTGTCGGCCACGCTCGGCAAGGAGGCCCTGCACCAGGGCCTGATCGCCGGCATCGTCGGCTTCGCGATCGTCGCGATCTTCCTGCTCGTCTTCTACCGGCTGCTCGGGGTGATCGCGGTCGGCGCCCTCGTCGTCTACGCGATCTACCTCTTCGCGCTGATCAAGCTGATCCCGATCACGCTGACCCTCCCGGGCATCGCCGGGCTGATCCTCACCGTCGGCGTAGCCGCCGACGCGAACATCGTGATCTTCGAACGGGTCAAGGAGGAGATCCGCGCGGGCAGATCCGTGCCCGCCGGCATCGCCGCGGGCTACCGCAAGGGCCTGGCGGCGATCATCGACGCGAACGTCGTGACCTTCATGGTCGCCTTCATCCTGTTCGTGCTCTCCACGGCCGGGGTCAAGGGCTTCGCCTTCGTGCTGGGGATCGGCACCCTGGTCTCGCTGTTCACGGCGATCCTGCTCACGCAGGCCGTCCTGGGCACGATGGCGCGGTCGAGCCTGATCACCCATCCCGCCGCGCTCGGCTTCCGCAAGGGCCGCAAGATGCCGTGGGAGGGCTTCGACTTCATGGGCGCGTCGAAGTGGTTCTTCTCCTTCTCCGGCGTGATCCTGCTCATCGGCGCCCTCGCCATCGGCGGCAAGGGCCTGAAGTTCGGGATCGACTTCGAGTCGGGCACGCGCGTGCGCGCCGAGCTGGTCAAGCCGGCGGACGAGAACGGCATCCGGAAGGCCATCGCGAGCACCCCGGCGGGCGGCGCCGCGGAGGTCCAGCGGATCACCGACAAGTCCCTCGGCTCCAACGCGTTCCAGATCTCCACGGCCGAGCTCAAGCCGTCGCAGGTGTCCGAGGTCACGCAGGCCCTGCAGAGCAGCTACGGCATCAAGGGGCAGCCCGACACGCAGTCCATCGGCCCGACGTTCGGCAACACGGTGGCCAAGGGCGCCGTGATCGCCGTGATCGTCTCCCTGCTGGTGATCAGCGCGTACATCGCCCTGCGGTTCGAGTGGAAGTACGCGGTGCCGGTGGTCATCGCCCTCGCGCACGACCTCCTGATCACCGCGGGCGTCTACTCCCTGACCGGTCGGGAGGTGACGACGTCGACGATCGCGGCGCTGCTGACCATCCTCGGCTACTCGCTCTACGACACGATCATCGTGTTCGACCGCGTCCGCGAGAACGTGCCGCGGATGCCGCGGGCCGCCTTCTCGCAGATCGTCAACCGCTCCATGACCGAGGTGGTCACCCGGTCGCTGGCGACGTCGTTCTCGACGGCGCTGCCGATCCTCGCGCTGCTGCTGTTCGGGGGTCAGACGCTCAAGGACTTCGCGTTCGCCCTGCTCGTCGGCACGGTGTCCGGCGCCTACTCGTCGATCTTCATCGCGAGCCCGGTGCTGACGCACTGGAAGGAACGCGAGCCCGTCTACGAGCGCCGCTCCGCGCGCATCCGCCGGGAGTTCGGCGGCCTGGTCCCGGCCTACGCCGGGTCCACCGCCGGCGAGCCCACCGACGTCGCGCCGTCCGAGTCCAAGGCGCGCCCCAGCATCTTCGCGCCGGACGACCCCTCCAAGGGCGTCTCGCGCACGGAGTTCGACTCGATGGTGGAGGACCTCCACGCGGACGCGCCGCGGCGCGGGACCGCGACCCGGGAGCACGAGCCCGAGCCCGAGCCGGACCCGACGGCCGACCTCACCCCGGAGGACCTCGTGATCAAGGACCCCAAGCGCCGCGACAAGCCCAAGCGCCCCCGCAACTCGCGCCACGGGAGGCCCCGCTGATGGGCGCCCTGGCGTGGATCATGATGGGCATCGCCCTCTGGCACTTCACGATCTGGCTCCCGGACCGGTTCTGGTCGGGGATCGTCGGGGCGTTCGTCGGCGCGGTCGTCGGCGCGTTCCTCTTCGGCTTCCTGGTCAACGGTTTCGTCATCCCGGGCCGCGGCGACACGCACCTGCTCACGGCGCTCGAGGGCGCACCGGGCGCCGTGCTCGGCATGGCGGTGGTGTGGCTGGAGGGCGTGCGGCGCGAGGGCGCGCAGCGCGCCACGCCCCGCCCGGCGCGGCCCGCGCGCTGAGGCACCCGGTTCCGTCGGCCCCCGGGCCTACGCTGACGGGTCTGTCGGTCCGCCTGGACATCCCACCGCTCGACGTCGGCGCCGCCGTCGCCCTCGAGGGCGCGCTCGGCGTCTCGTTCCCGCTCGCGCAGGTGCTCGTCCGGCGCGGGCTGGCGGACCCGGCGGATGCCCGGGCGTGGCTGGCCGCCCGCGAGGAGCACGAGCCGTCGGCCTTCGCCGGGATCGATGTGGCCGTGGGCCTCATCGGCCGGCACGTCACGGCCGGCTCCCGGATCACGATCCACGGGGACTACGACGTGGACGGCGTCTGCTCCACGGCGATCCTCGTCCGGGCGCTGCGCGGCCTGGGCGCCGACGTGGACTGGTACCTGCCGAGCCGCACCCAGGACGGCTACGGCCTCGCCGCCGCGACCGTGGACCGGCTGGCCGCCCGCGGGACCCGCCTGCTCGTCACCGCCGACTGCGCCGTCACCGCGGTCGACGAGGTCGCGCGCGCCCGGGCCGCCGGGATGGACGTCGTGGTCACCGACCACCACGCGCCCCGCGCCGACGGCGTGCTGCCCGACGCGCCGCTCGTGCACCCCGCGCTCTGCGGCTACCCGTGCCCCGAGCTGTGCGCGGCGGGCGTGGCCCACAAGCTGGCGCTCGCCGTGCTGGCCGCGGCGGGCGCGGACCCCGCCGCGACGCTGGAGGACCTCGACCTGGTCGCCCTGGCCACCGTCGCCGACTGCGTGCCGCTGGTCGGCGAGAACCGCCGCCTGGTCCGCGAGGGCCTGCGCGCGCTGGCCGCCACGCGGAAGCCGGGGCTGCGGGCGCTGCTGCGCGTCGCGCGGGTCGACCCCTCGCGGGTCGACGCGACCGCCATCGGCTTCCGCCTGGCCCCGCGCATCAACGCGGCCGGCCGCATGCAGCGCGCGGACGCCGGCCTCGAGCTCGTGCTCACGCCTGACGAGGGCCGCGCCGCCGAGATCGCGGACGAGCTCGACCGCCTCAACGCCGACCGCCGCCACACCGAGCAGCGGATCCTCTTCGCCGCCGAGGGCCAGGTGGCCGCGACCGGCGAGCAGCACGCCTACGTCCTGGCCTCGGACGACTGGCACCCCGGGGTCATCGGGATCGTCGCGTCCCGGCTGGCCGACCGGCACCACCGCCCGGTGGTGCTGGTCGCGCTGGAGGGGGAGCAGGGGACGGGATCCGGGCGCTCGATCCCGGGCTTCGACCTGCTCGGCGGCCTCCAGGCCGCCCGCGCCCACCTGCTGCGCCACGGCGGCCATCGCGCGGCCGCCGGGTGCACCGTGGAGCGCGACGCCGTCGACGCCTTCCGGGCCGCGTTCGTCGCCCACGCCGAGGCGACGCTCACCCCTGAGGACCTCGTCCCGCGCGAGCGCGTCGACGCGGTCGTCGCCGGCGACGAGCTCGGCTCCGCGCTCGCCGAGGAGCTGGGTTCCCTCGCGCCGTTCGGCATGGGCAACCCGCGCCCGTCGCTGCTGGTCCCGGCGGCCCGCCTGACCGACCCGCGGCCGATGGGGGAGGGCAAGCACGTGCGCTTCACCGTCCAGGCGGGCGGGACGCGCGCCGGCGCCGTCGCGTTCGGGATGCCGTCGCTGCCCGAGGGCGCGCAGGACGGCGTCGACGCCACCTTCGGCCTCGAGCTCAACGAGTTCAACGGGGCGGTGGAGCCGCGCCTGGTCCTGCGCCGCGCGTGCCCGCCCGAGCCCGACCCGATCACCGTCGTCGGTGAGGCCGGGGACTGGCGCGAGGCGGTCCTGGCCGAGGCCGAGGCGCCCCTGGCCGCCTGGGCGGCGGCGGGGCCCGGCACCGGGCCGGGCCGCCTGGTCCGCGACCGCCGCGGCGGCGGGGTCGCCGGGGTGCTGGCGGCCCTGGTGGCCTCCGGCGAGCCGGTGCTGGTCGTCGCCGCCGACACGACCTCCCGTGCCGCCGGCTTCGCCGGTCGCCTCGGCGGCTTCGCGCTGACCTCCTGGCGCGCGCTGGAGCTCGATCGTACGCTCGCCGCGCCCTACCGCCATGTCGTGGCGCTCGACCCGCCGGCGCACCCGGCCCTGCAGGCCATCCTCGCGGAGGGGCCTCCCGACGCGATGGCCCATCTGGCATGGGGCCCGGACGAGCTAGGCTTCTCTCAGCATGTCCACGTGCGCCTCCACGCCCTGCGCGACCCGCTCGCCGCGGTGTACCGGGCGCTGCGCGACGGGCAGCCACTCGAGCCCGCGCTGCGCGGCGACGGTCCGCGACCCCGTCCGGCCCTCCTGGCCGGGCGCCTGCTGCGCGTCCTCGAGGAGGCCGGGCTGGCCCACGTGGACCGCGTCGCGTTCACCGCGCGGCTCGCGCCCGCGGCCGGGCGCGTCGACCTGGAGCGTTCGCCGGCCTACGCCGCCTGCGCGGCCCGGTTGGCTGAGGGGGAACGATGGCTGACCAGCGCCAGGCCGAAGGCAGCCTGAAGCGGCCCGTCACGCCGCCCGCCGAGCGGGAGCCGGTGGACGTCGTCCACGCGCGGAACGGCGCGCCGCCCCCCGACGCGCCCGTCGAGCCGACCACGCCGGCCGGCCGGCAGGAGCTGACGCCGAGCGAGCGGCGCCTGCTCGGCGACCTGTTCGCGATCGTGGAGGAGCACGCGCACGACGCGGCGCTCGAGGTCGACCGCGAGCGCGTGGAGCAGGCCTTCGTCTTCGCCTGCAGCCACCACGCCGACCAGCGGCGCAAGTCCGGCGAGGACTTCATCGTCCATCCCGTCGGCGTGGCGAAGATCTGCGCCGGCATGCGGCTCGACACCGAGACGCTCGTCGCCGCCCTCCTGCACGACACCGTCGAGGACACCTCGGCGAGTCTCGACGAGGTCCGCGGGATCTTCGGCGAGGAGGTCGCGGCGCTCGTCGACGGGGTGACCAAGCTCACCGGCATCACCTTCCAGTCGCGCGACGAGGCGCAGGCCGAGAACTACCGCAAGATGATGGTCGCGATGGCCTCGGACATCCGGGTCATCCTCATCAAGCTCGCCGACCGCCTG
>JAXDGY010000330.1:0-2631 GCA_034664785.1 Solirubrobacteraceae bacterium | reverse complement strand
CCCGCGACGCGGACGCGGATCGCCCGCCGGGTTTCTTCGAGCAGCGCGAGATCCTGCGGCGTGGCCCCGCGGGCCAGCGCCTCGGCCGTCGTCAGGTCACCGACCGAGCGGAGCAGATCGTGCACGGCGTCGGCGCCCCGTGCGTGCCGGTCGGGCGCGAGCCGGGAGATTTCTGCCTCGACTTCGGCAATGGCGTCGACGTCGAGCAGCTCACGCAGGTCGGTGGCACCGAGCAGTTCGGCGAGCATCGCGGTGTCGAGCGACAGCGCCTGGGCGCGCCGCTCGGCAAGCGGTGCGTCGCCCTCGTAGATGAACATGCCGACGTAGCCGAACAGCAGGGACCGGGCGAACGGCGAAGCGGCGGGCGTCTCCACCTCGACGAGGCGCACCGAGCGTGCGGCGAGATCGCGCATCAGCGCGGTCAGCCCGGGAAGGTCGAACACGTCCTGCAGGCATTCACGCATCGCCTCGAGGACCACCGGGAAGTCGCCGTATTCGCTGGCCACCTGGAGCAGTTGGTTGGCACGTTGCCGCTGCTGCCACAGCGGCGTGCGGCGGCGCGGGTCGCGGCGGGGCAGCAGGAGGGAGCGAGCGGCGCATTCGCGGAACCGGGACGCGAACAGCGCCGAGCCGCCGACCTCCGCGGTGACGATCGCCTCGATCTCGTCCGGCTCGAACACCGCGATCTCGCCGCCGGGTGGGTCGATCTCGGTGTCCGGCAGCCGCACGACGATGCCGTCGTCGGAGTGCATGGACGAGACCTCGAGGCCGTGCCGCTCGCGCAGCCGAGCCGCGATGGCGAGCGCCCATGGTGCGTTGACCGGCGCGCCGAACGGCGAGTGCACCACCAGTCGCCAGTCGCCGAGTTCGTCGCGGAACCGCTCGACGAGGATCGTCCGGTCGTCGGGGACCTGATTGGTGGCCGCTCGCTGCTCGGCGAGGTAGGCCAGCAGGTTCTCGGTCCCCCAGTCGTCCAGGCCGGCGGCGCGGGCGCGCGCCGCCGCCGCGTCCGGCGTGGCGGTGGAGACCTCCCGCAGGAAGGCGCCGAGCGCGCGGCCGAGTTCGGCCGGCCGGCCGGGCGCGTCGCCCTTCCAGAACGGCATCCGGCCGACCTCGCCCGGCGCCGGAGTCACCAGCACGCGGTCGTGCGTGATGTCCTGGATGCGCCACGAGGAAGACCCGAGCAGGAACACGTCGCCGACCCGCGACTCGTAGACCATCTCTTCGTCGAGTTCGCCGACCCGGCGGCCCGGCCCCTCCGCCCCGGCGAGGAACACGCCGAACAGGCCGCGATCGGGGATGGTGCCCCCGCTGGTGACTGCGAGATGCTGCGCGCCGCGCCGGGCGGTCAGCTCGCCGGTGACGCGATCCCAGACCAGCCGCGGACGCAGCTCGGCGAACGCGTCAGAGGGGTAGCGGCCGGCCAGCATGTCCAACACCGCCTCGAGAGCCGCGCGCGGCAGGCCCGCGAACGGCGCCGAGCGCCGCACGAGCTCGTCCACCTCGTCGACCGTGCTCGGCTCGAGCGCGACCATCGCGACGATCTGCTGGGCCAGCACGTCCAGCGGATTGCGCGGGTAGCGCATCGATTCGATCGCGCCGGCGCGCATCCGCTCGGCGACCACTGCGCACTCGACGAGGTCGCCGCGGAACTTCGGGAAGATCACCCCGCGCGACACCGCGCCGACCTGGTGCCCGGCGCGGCCCACGCGCTGCAACCCGGCCGCGACCGACGGTGGTGACTCGACCTGCACCACGAGGTCGACCGCGCCCATGTCGATGCCGAGTTCGAGCGACGAGGTCGCGACCACCGCGGGGATGCGGCCGGCCTTGAGGTCCTCCTCGACGAGGCTGCGCTGCTCGCGCGACACCGAACCGTGATGCGCTCGCGCCACCACAACCTCGCCGGCCGGGTGCCCAGCGCCGGACTGGGCCATCACCTGCGCCGGCAGCGCACCGGATTCCAAGCGCAGTCCCGCGCGCTCGCTCGCCAACTCGTTCAGCCGGGCGGTCAACCGCTCGGCGAGCTTGCGTGAATTGGCGAACACGATCGTCGACCGATGCGTTTCGACCAGGTCGAGCACCCGCTCCTCGACGTGCGGCCAGATGGACGCGCGCCGCTGGGCGCCGGCAGCCGAGCCGGTGAGGTCGTCGATCGGCTCGCCGAGCGCCGACATGTCCTCGATGGGGACGACGACCTCCAATTCGAAGGTCTTGGTGGCCGGCGGCTGGACGACGGTGACCGGCCGCCCGCCGGCGAGGAAGGTCGCGACCTCGTCGACCGGGCGCACTGTCGCCGACAGCCCGATGCGCTGTGCCGGCTGCTCCAGCAGCGCGTCGAGCCGCTCGAGGGACACCGCGAGGTGGGCGCCGCGCTTCGTCGAGCAGACCGCGTGCACCTCGTCGACGATCACCGTCTTGACCGCGCGCAACGACTCGCGCGCGGCCGATGTGAGCAGCAGGAACAGTGACTCGGGCGTGGTGATCAGGATGTCCGGCGGCCGGCGGTTGAACGCACGGCGCTCCTCGGCGGGGGTGTCACCCGAGCGCATCCCTACGGTGATGTCCGGCGGCGGCTCGCCGAGCCGCGCGGCAGCCTGCCGGATGCCCGCGAGCGGGGCCCGCAGGTTT
>JAXDGY010000329.1:0-20283 GCA_034664785.1 Solirubrobacteraceae bacterium | reverse complement strand
GAGGCGAAGGTCGGCTCGATCATGTGCGCCTACAACCGCGTCAACGGCGTGCACGCGTGCGAGAGCCCGACGCTGCTGACGAAGATCCTGCGGCGCGAGTGGGGCTTCCGCGGGTTCGTCCTCGCCGACTACGGGGCGTCCAAGCACATCGGCGCCGCGCTGCAGGCGGGCCTGGACTTCGAGCCCTGGCCGGTCGGCGACTTCGACGGCGGCCAGAACCTCACGCCGAGTGCCGTCCAGGGGGCGCTCGCCGCGGGGACGGCGACGCAGGCGGAGGTCGACGCGGCCGTCCGGCGGTTCCTCGGCGGGCTCTTCGCCGCGGGCTTCTTCGACCGCCCGGCCTACGTGAACGACCCGTCGCGCATCGACGCGGCCGCGCATGAGCGCACGGCGCAGCGCGTCGCGGAGGCCGGGACGGTCCTGCTGCGCAACCGCGGCGCCCTCCCGCTCGAAGCCCGCCGGCTGCGTTCGCTCGCGGTCATCGGCCGCGACGCGGACCGGTACGTCACCGGTGGCGGCTCCTCGGACGTGGTGCCTTCGAGCTTCACGAGCCCGCTCGCGGCGATCCGCGCCCGCGCCGGCGCCGGGGTGGAGGTCCGCGCCGATCCGGGCGACGACGCCACCCGCGCCGCGCAGATCGCGCATGGCGCCGACGCCGCGGTCGTCGTGGTCGCCGACACCGCGGGCGAGGGCGCGGACAAGCCGTGCCTCGGGCTCGACTGCGGGGCGAAGGACGGGCTGCGGCGCGACGCCCTGATCGCGGCCGTGGCAGCCGCCAACCCGCGGACGATCGTCGTGCTGGAGACGGCGGGACCCGTCCTGACGCCGTGGCGCGACCGCGTCGCGGGGATCCTCGAGGCGTGGTACCCGGGCCAGGCCGCCGGCCCCGCGATCGCGCGCGTGCTCTTCGGCGACGCCGACCCCGGCGGACGGCTCCCGGCGACCTTCCCGCGCCGCGACGCGGACCTCCCGACGGCCGGCGACCCGGCGGCGTACCCCGGCGTGGACGGCGTCGTGACCTACAAGGAGGGCGTGCTGGTGGGCTATCGCTCCTACGACGCCCGCCGCCTGCCCACGGCGTTCCCCTTCGGCTTCGGCCTGTCCTACACCCACTTCGAGCTGGGTCACGTGCGCGTCCGGGCGGCCGGCCGGGTGACGGGAGCCCGGGTGAGTGTCGCCGTCGTCAACCGCGGGCGCCGCCCCGGGACCGCGGTGCCGCAGCTCTACCTCGGCCTGCCGTCCGCGCCCGGCCCGTCCGAGCCGCCGCGGCGGCTGGAGGGGTTCGCCCGGGTGCGCCTGCAGCCCGGGCAACGCGCCCGCGTGAGCTTCGCGCTGGGCCGCCGTGCCTTCTCCCACTGGGACACCCGCGCCCACGGGTGGCGCGTCGCCCGCGGGTGCTACGGGCTGTGGGTCGGCAGCTCCTCCCGCGACCTGGGGCCGCGGACGCGCCTCGCGGTCGGCGGCGCCCGCTGCGGCAGGGGCGCCGTCGCCGTCCGGCGGTAGGTGGTCTGCGCGCTCAGTGCCCGATCGGCGAGCCCGAGAAGAAGAAGAACCAGGCCTCGAAGGCCGCCGCGCCGAGCACCACCGCGCCGACGAGGATGCGCTCCATCGCGCCGAGGTTGCGCCGGCGGTCGACGAGATCCTCGCGCTCGCCGCGCATGCTCCGCAGCCACGGCGACGTCCGGCGCGCACCAGGGGCCTCCCCCGACAGGTTCTCGTAGGCCTCGCTGACCCGGGCGAGCAGCGCCACGAGCACCGCGACGAGCACCGCGAGCACGAGGACGACGGCGACGACGGCCCCCATGCTGAGCTGGGAGTCGCCGGCGACCTTCGAGCCGACCCAGACGGCGGCGAGCGGGCAGCCGGTCCAGATGTTCAGGCTCAGCAACGCGGCGGCCGTCGCAAGGCCGAAGCGCCGGAGGCGGGTCCCGGGGGTGGCGGTCGGGTGGGCGGTCGGCATGGTCCCTGTCAGCAGAACGTGGCAGATGCGGCAGATGTCATGAGCGGGGTGGCACGCGGGGCGGCGGGATCCGGCGTCCCAGGGCGCCGGAGCGCGCGAGGCGCTGGACGGTATGGAAGGCCGGCTTGCGGCGCACCTGCGGGCTGGCGCCCGCGGGGTCGCCGACGCCCCGCCCGCGCAGGACGCCCTCGGTCGCGAACGCCCCCGACAGCCCGTCGCGCAGCGTCACGAACGCCCGGGCGGCGCCCGCTCGCAGGAGGATCGGCAGCGCGCGCCGCAGGTAGGTCGCCTGGCCCTCGTCGCCCAGGCCGAGGCGGGCGGCGTCGGCCGGCCCGCCGAAGTCGGGCAGACGCTGCGCCGCCGGATCGGAGGGATAGCCGAACTCGGTCACCCAGATCGGTCCCCGGAACCCGAAGCGGTCCATCACGCCGCGCCAGTCGCGCACCTGCCGCGCCAGGGACGAGATGGGGCCCCGCACGTGGAGGTTCGCCGCGTCGATGCGACGGCTCAGGTGCAGGGCGCCCGGGGTCGTGAGCACCTGCTGGAGGAAGGTGATGCTCGGCCGGTTGCCGGCCAGGCCTCCGACGAGGACCTTCGCCCTCGGGTCCACCGAGCGGATGGCGGTGATCGCCGCGTCGAGCACGTGCGCGTAGTCGCTCGGGGTGCCGATGAACGACCAGGAGCTCTGTGGCTCGTTGCCGACCTCCCACGCCTCCACGATGCCGCGCCCCCGCCGCGCCAGCGTCCGGACGTGGCTGGCGAAGAGCCGCAGGTCCCCATAGGGGCAGCGCGGCGCAAGGGTGGGCGGCGTGCCCTGCGGGCAGGCGGTCGCCCACGGGGGCGACTCGCTGAGCACTCCGGTCAGGCGGATGCGCTCGCGGCGCGCGAGCGCCAGGTCGTCGTCCAGCGCCGCGAGATCGGCGGGTGCGCCCGGCGCCCGGAAGACGAAGGAGAGGGGGATGTCCACGCGCACCGACGCGGCGCCGAGCGCCGCGGCCTGGTGGATCATCGCGGCCTTCCAGGACCGCGGCGTGTCGAGGTAGACCATGCCGTGCACCCCGAGCGCCGCCGCCCGCCGGACCTCGGCCCCCCGGGCCCCCGCCGGGGGCGGAAGGCCGAGCACGGCGACCAGGAGCAGCACCGCAAGGCTGCCGAGCCCGCGCGAAGGGGAGGTCCGACCCGACCGCACCTGCCCAGTTCTACAGCAGCACCCGCGGTCACGGCCGGCCGGACGGGGGGGTTGATGCCGTCGGCCACCCGCAGTACGTTCGCGCCCATGTCGTCAAGGCGGATGTTGGCAATTGCGGCGCTCGTGGCCGGCGTCGTGCTCGTGGTCGTCGCGATCGTCTGGTTCGCGCTGCCCGCCAAGTCGCTGCCGGGCTTCATGGGCCAGATCGACGGCGCGACCGTCCACCGCACCAAGCGCGGCGCCGCCGCCCTCGTGGTCGGGCTGATCGCCCTGGGCCTCGCGGCCTACGAGCTGCGCGGCGAGCGCAGCGCGTCCGCCGCGGGCTAGTAGCGCTGGGGGCACCGGCGGACGGGATGGACGGGCCGGGGCTCGCTGACCGCAGCCCTGTGGCGGTCCGGGCCGGCCGCCGGCCTGCGGCGGTCCTCGCCGTCGTCCTGCTGGCCGCGTCGGCCCTGATCCTGTGGGCCGGCCGCGGCATCACGCTCATCGGCGACGAGTGGTCCTGGGTCACGACGGGGACCCAGGTCACCGCCGGCGCGCTGCTCGACGAGTACAACGGACACCTCAACGCGCTCACCGAGGCGACCTACATCGTCCTTCCCAGGACCGCCGGGCTCGCGGACTACGCCGCATACCGCGTCGTCGCGCTCGTGCTCCACTTGGTCGTCGCGCTGCTGGTCTACGCGCTCGCCCGCCCCCGGGTCGGCGCCTGGCCCGCCGTGGCCGCCGCCGGCCTCATCGCCGTCCTCGGCACGGGCGCCGACGCGTTCCTCCACGCCATCGAGGTCGGCATCCTCGGCGCCTCCGCCGCGTGCCTGGCGGCGCTCTGGAACCTCGACCGCGGGACGCGCCGCAACGACCTGGCGGCGTGCGGTCTCCTCATCGCGGGCCTCGCCTCGTTCTCCAGCGCCGTGGCGTTCACCGCCGGGGTGTGGGCCGAGGTCCTCGCGCGGCCGGATCGTCGCCGGCGCATCTGGGTTCCCGCCGTCCCGACCGCGCTCTACCTCGCCTGGCGCCTGCACTGGGGCGGCTCGCTCTCCGGCGAGTCGAACGGCTCGTCGGGCGGGGTGCTCCACGTGATCGCGCACGCCTGGGAGGCGGCGAGCGGGGCGGTCGGCGGGCTCGCGGGGCTCCAGATCTTCAGTCCGACGCTGCGCGCGCACGTGCCCTGGGCCGGCGGGCTGACGCAGGTGCTCAGCGGCGTCGCCGCGGTGCTCCTCGCGTGGGTCGTGGTCCGTCGCGGGCGGCTGACGCCGCGGCTCGCGAACCTGGTGGTGGCCGCGCTCCTGCTCTGGGGCCTGACCGCCGTCGCCCGGGGGTCGCTCGGCGATCTCGCCGCGAGCCGCTACGTCTACCAGGGCGCGGTCATCGTGGTGCTCATCGTGGTCGAGGCGCTCGCCGGGCTGAGCGCGCCGCGGCGCGTCATGGCGGCGGCGGCGCTCGCGGTCGTCGTGAGCGCCGGCCTGAACCTGGCCTGGATGGTCGTGTGGGGGAACCACCTGCGCGACGAGTCCACGACGGCGCGGGCGCAGCTGGCCGCGCTGGACATCGCAGGCCCGCGGACGCCGCCCACCTTCAGGCCGTCCGCCACGTTCGCGCTGAGCACGATCACCGCGCGGTCCTACTTCGACGACGTCCGCCGCTTCGGGAGCTCGCCGGCGTACGGGACGGCGGAGCTGCGGCGCGCCCCCGAGCCCACGCGCGAAGCGGCCGACGGGGTCCTGGCGCGCGCGACAGGACTGCGGGTCACGCCCGGTCGTGCCCCGGCGACCGGCTCGCCCCCGGAGATCGAGGGTCCGCCGTTCGGCCGTGTCGTGCAGCGCGGGAGCTGCCTGGCGATGGACCGGGGCGTCGTCGGCCTGCGCGCGCAGGGCCGGCGTTCCCTGCTGCTGCGGGCGGAGCCCGGCGGCGCGCTCCTGGTCCGCGCGCGACGCTTCGGAACCGCCTACGCGGTGGGCGCCGGCGGCGTGGGCGAGGGGTCGGCGACGCTCACGACGAGCCATGACCCAGGCCCGGGCGCCTGGCACGTCCAGGTGATCTCGACGGGACCCGCGCGGGTCTGCTCCATCGGCTGACCCACCGGCCGGACGTAGCACCCGGCCGGTGGGTCAGGTCAGGGCGCCGCGTCAGCGGCAGACCTTGGCGTTGGCGCTCTTCTTGCACCCCTCGAGCTTCGCGGCGACCTTGGCGTACGCCGTGAGCAGCGGCTTCTTGGTGAACGGCTTGCCCACCGCAGAGTGGGCGGTGAGGCCCGCGTACTGGAACGTCGGGATGTTGTTGAACGACTTCGCCGGCGTGTACCCCGAGAACCACGTGTACCAGTACACGCGCTTGATGCGCAGCTTCGTGTCCTTGGCGACGCGCTCGAAGTACGCGGTCATCCGGTTGGCCTGGCCCTGGGGCGTGGTCTCGAACCCGGCCAGGTACTTCTTGGCGACCTTGCCGAGCGCCGCGGTCCACGTGACCTCGGTGTTGAAGATCGGCTTCTTGGCGTCGCCGTGGCGCGCCATGACCTTGCGGACGCGGTCATAGATCTGCAGGTTGCGGTCGACCGCCGCCTTGGCGGGCTGGCCGTGCAGCGCTGAGGTGAAGGCGTTGACGGCCACGACGTCCATGTACTTGCGGGCGCCTGCCTTGTACAGGTCGCTGAGCTCCTGCCACGGCGTCAGCGTGGTGGTGTTCAGGCCCACCACGGCGCCCGAGACCACCTTGGCGCCCGAGTCGACCGCCTTGATGCCCGCGTAGCCGGCCTTGAGCAGCTTGACGTATGGCGGGTACCACGGCACGGGCTTCCAGTCGAAGTCGCCCGCGGGCTCGTTCCAGATCTGCCAGTCGCGGATCGGCGTCTTCTTCAGCTCCGGGTGCTCCAGCCAGAAGCTGCCGGTCGGGCCGTAGCGCTGCACGATGGCCGACATGAACGTCTTGAACGTTCCGAAGTCGGCCGGCGGCTGGATGGTCCCGTGGTTGCCGGGCTGCGAGGACGCCCACAGCGGCGTGAACTCCACGATCGGCAGCACGTCGAGGCCGTGCCGGCCCGCGGCGAGCATGATCCGGTCGGTCAGCGTCCAGTCGTAGACGCCGGGCGCGGGGTTGGCCTCCGACCAGTAGAAGTTCGTGCGGATCGACTCGATGCCGTTCTGAGCCATCAGCGCGTACTGGGCGTCGATCGTCGCGTCGCTCTCGCTGAGGGCGAGGGACGGGTCCACCACGGAGCCCAGGAAGCCGAAGGGCACCTGCCGCTTGGCGGCCGACGCCGGCGCCGCGGTGATGAGCACGCACGCGAGGGCGAGGCTGACGAGGGTGACGAGCTTGTGCAGGGTCCGCGGCCTGGGGCCTGAGTATCCGTTCAAGAGGCGCTCCGGTCGAAGGGGCAGCGGCGCGGCCCGCGACGCGCGTGAGGCGCTCGGAGGGCTGGTGACGACGCGCCGCGAGAAGTACCCGGGGGGCTAGGGCAGGGGCAGTTCAACATGTCATCGGATCCTTTTCAAGCCGGAACCGGCGGGCACGGACGTCAGAACCCGCGCGGCCCGCGAAGGATGCGGCGTGAGCGCGGCGACGGGGGCTCACGCGCTCGCGGGGTGGAGGGCCGCCAACCGGGCGGCCCCGGAGGGTGCACCCTTCCGGGGCCGCAGCCGGCGGCGATCGGACGATGGGCGCTTTCCCCTCGCTCGTCGTCAGATCGACCGTGTCATCGGCAGATCAGGCCATGCCTGAACCGCAACGGGCGCCCTGAGCCGGTGCGATGGCGAACCATCGCCCTCGGGCGGACCGTTGTCGTCGAACCGTGCGGTGGCCGACGGCGCCCGCTGCGCTCATCCTCCCGGCACGGGGACAAAGCGTGGGGCGATCGACCCGGGGGGGACGACGATCGCGCCCGACCCCGACTGTGGGGTCCCGCCGCAGCCTTTGGGCCGGCGGGACCCCACCGCCGTCGACGGCGACGTCGGGCGGCGCGCGGAGGACCCCCGGGGACGGCTGCAGACCCCGGGGGTCCCCTTGCGCTGCTGACGGCGAGCGGCGCAGCCGTGCGCTCTGCTGCCGCCGAGGCGTCCGTACCTGGACGACAAGGTGGCAGGGCAATCGGACGGATCGCGCCCCGCGGGGCACCCCGACCGCCGGTCGAGCCATGTGTGACCCATCTCCGACCGGCGGGTGGTGGGCGGAGCGGGTGGCGGCCCTAGCTTGGAAGGGCACCCCAACGAGGAGGAACACGATGGTTCGCCGTCTGCTCGCCCAGGTCCTCGACCGCAGTTCCGGTCACGAGGTCCACTTCCACCAGGGCCCCCATGGACCCGCCCCGTGCTTCGAGGGCTCGTGCTCGAGTCCTCGGCTGCGCGTCGAGGACACCTAAAGCCGGTTTTGGAAGGAGGCGCTCGCGCCTTCCTGAGACCGGTGCGTAGGCGCGCCCGGCCCCGGCGGCCCGCCGGCCGCCGGGGCGCCAGGGTTGACACCGTGTCGCACTCCTGACTAGGTTCGGGCCCGGGTCGACGACGGTGTGGAGGAGGAGGGCGGATGCGCGGCTGGATCTGCAGGACGGGGCTGGCCGCCGCCGCCCTCGCCATGGTGCCGGCGGCGGGCGCCCAGGCTGCGGCGACCCCGCTGGACGTCGCCATCACCGCCCCTGCGACCCGCGACGCGCTGCTCGCCGACGCCGCCGTGCAGGTGCGCCTGACCGCCGGCGACGCCCTGAAGGCCAAGCTCCTCGCGCGCCGGGGCGCCGACAGCCTGAGCTCGACGCGCACCGTACGGTTCTCCGCCGCCGGGGCGCGGACGGTGAGCGTGCCCCTGTCGAAGGCCGGCCGCGGGCGGGCCGCGGCCTGCGGCCCGCTGACCGTCGCCGTGCGCGTCAACGTGACGTGGAGCGACGGCCGCACCCGGCACGCGACGCTCTCCGCCGAGCGGGCGCTGCCCGGCTCGCCCGCCTGCCCCGTGCCCGTCCAGGTGGACCTGACCAACGCGGACCGCTGCGACTTCCTCGACGCCGTCCCGGCCGACCAGCCCGGCGGCACGTCCCCGGCGGCGCAGTGCCTGCTGCCGTTCCCCAACGACTGGTTCACCGTCGCCGACCCGTCCACCGTCACCGGCCGGCGTGTGGCGTTCTCCGCGGCGTCGATGCCCGCGAACACCGCCGGCACGCACATCGACCCGGCCGAGTACGACCGCGCCGACGGGTTCAGCCCGGGGCAGGAGATCGTCGTCCGCGTGCCCGGCCTCGACACACCCCAGGCGTTCGCGAGGACGGGCGCCGTCCCGGTGACGGACATGGCGCAGAGCTTCCGCCGCGACCAGCCCGTGGTCGTCATCAACGCGCGCACGAAGCAGCGCCAGCTCATCTGGGCCGAGCTCGACTCGACCGCGGGGGACCCGGCCCACACCGCCCTGCTCATCCGCCCCGGGCGCAACTGGCGCGAGGGGGACCGCTACATCGTCGCGCTGCGCAACCTCGAGGACGCGGCCGGCGCCACGCTCCCCGCCCCGCAGGGCTTCGCCGTCTACCGCGACCGCCTGGCGACCGGCCAGCCGCTCGTCGAGGGGCGCCGCAAGCACATGGAGGGGCTGTTCGACGACCTGGCCGACGCCGGGATCGGCCGCCGCGACCTCTACCTCGCCTGGGACTTCACGGTCGCCAGCGCACGCAGCCTCGCCGGCCGCATGCTGGCCGTCCGCGACGACGCCTTCGCCCAGCTCGGCGACCACAACCTCGCCGACCGCCGCATCCAGGGCCGGGCGCCCGACTTCGCGGTCACGCCGAAGGCCGCGACCTACACCTCCGGCAGCGACGCCGACGGCTCGTGGGACTACGGGGCGTGCGCGCAGGCCACCTGCACCGACGCCGAGCGCGCCGCGGGGAAGGACAGCCGCATCGCCCGGCGGGTCACCGGCACGGTGACCGTCCCGTGCTACCTCGATCAGCCCGGCTGCCCGTCCGGCTCGCGCTTCCACTACTCGACCGCGAGCCCCGGGCCGTACGACACCCCGGTCCAGCTGCCCGGCAACACCTACAGCGCGCGATTCGTGTGCAAGGTCCCGCGGGCGAGCGTCAACGGCCCCGTCGCCACGGGCAACCGCGCGGCGATCTACGGCCACGGGCTGCTCGGCAACCCGTTCAGCGAGATCAACCAGAGCCAGATCAGCGACATGGCGTTCGGCCACCGCCTCGTCTACTGCGCGACGACGTGGATCGGGATGGCGAGCGAGGACATCCCCAACGCGGTGGCGATCCTCCAGGACCTGTCGCGGTTCCCGACGCTGGCCGACCGGGTGCAGCAGGGCGTGCTGGACTTCCTGTTCCTGGGGCGCGCGGAGATCCACCCGCAGGGCTTCGCGAGCGACCCGGCCTTCCAGGACGCCACGGGCGCACCGGTGATCGACACGAGCACGGGGCGCATGCACTACGACGGCAACTCGCAGGGCGGGATCATCGGCGGGCAGCTGATCGCCGTCGCCCCCGACCTCGACCGCGGGGCCCTCGGCGTCCCCGGGATGAACTACTCGACGCTGCTGCAGCGCAGCGTCGACTTCAACACCTACGCCCAGGTGCTCTACGCCGCCTACCCCGACCACCTGGACCGCGCGCTGTACCTCTCCATGCTCCAGATGCTGTGGGACCGGGCGGAGGCCAACGGCTACGCGCAGCACATGACCGACGAGCCGTACCCGGGCACGCCGCCGCACGAGGTCCTGCTCCAGGCCGGCTACGGCGACCACCAGGTGGCCAACGTCGCGGCCGAGGTCGAGGCGCGGACGATCGGCGCCAAGCTCTCCACGCCCGCGCTGACGCCGGGCCGCTCGCCCGACGTCACGCCGTTCTACGGCATCGCGCCGATCACGCGCTACCCGTACGCCGGCTCGGCGCTGACGATGTTCGACTCCGGGCCGCTGCGTCCGGATCCGGCCAACCCGGGAGCGCAGCTCGGGACGCCGTCGCCGCCGACGGGCAACACGCCCCCGTCGATCGGCGTGGACCCCCACGAGTTCCCGCGGCGCACGCCATCGGGCCAGCAGCAGAAGTCGGACTTCTTCACCCCGGGCGGGAAGGTGACCGAGGTGTGCGGTGGCGCGCCCTGCTTCTCCGGGGGCTGGACGGGGCCCTAGCCGGCGAGGCGCACGCGGTCATCCGCGAGCGCGAAGGCCGGCTCGGCCAGTCCCTCCCAGGGGCCGGTGATCGCGCCGCGCATGCCGTAGTGGCGGGCGAGCTCGAGGGCGCGGGGCCGGCCGAGCTCGAACGGCGGGGCGGCGCCCGTCGGCGCGCTGCGGACCTGCGCGCGATCGCAGCAGAGCACGACGCCGTTGGTGCGGTGGCGCGCGCCGCGGGCCGGCACGTGGACGAAGCGGTCCTCCGCGCGCAGCAGCACGAGCAGCAGCCAGTCGGGTCGGCGCGTGGTCACGTCGAAGAGGACGTCGGCCACATGGCCGAGCCGCGCCCCCTCGCGGTCGTAGGCGCGGGCGCCGAGGAACGAGGGCAGCAGGCCGGTGGTCTCCATCGCCCCTCGGGGTTCGGCGCGGCGGGGCGCGGTCCTGCCGTCGCGGACCGGCGTTGAGGTCGCGTTCAGGCGCCTGGCTACCCTCCTGCGACGGTGCTCAGGAACCCCCGCATCCCGCTGCTCGCCGCGCTCGCGTGCCTCGCGCTGCTGGCCCTCACCGGCGTGATGGCCTACCTGTCGCCCGTCGCCCAGGTCCGTGACTCCGCGGCCCTGCAGGGGTTCACCGAGCTCAACCGGCCCCGGCTCACGCCGTGGCTCAACGACGTCGCGCATCTCGCCAACCCGCTGCAATACGCCCTCATCGGCCTGGGGCTGGCCGGCATCGCCGCCGCCCGCGGTCGCGGGCGCGTCGCCCTGGCGATCCTCGCGCTGCTGTTCCTGACCGGCGCGACGACCGAGGCCCTGAAGCCCCTGCTGGCCCATCCGCGGCACGCCGGCTGGCTCGGCAGCAACCAGATCGCCGCGGCCTCGTGGCCCAGCGGTCACGCGACGGCATCGATGACGCTGGCGCTGTGCTTCGTGCTCGCGGTGCCCGCACGCCTGCGCCCGGTCGCCGCCGCCGTCGGCGCCGTGTTCGCCATCAGCGTGTCCTACGCCATCCTCGCCCTCGCGTGGCACTGGCCCAGCGACGTCGTCGGGGGCTTCCTGGTGGCGACGACGTGGACGCTGGTCGCCGTGGCCGCCATCACGCGGCTCGACCTCGTGCGCCCGCCGGCCGGCCGTCCGCCCGACGGCGCGCCGGCGCCGCTGTGGTCGACCGCCCGGATCGACCTCGGCGTGGCCGCCGTCGCCGGCGTCATGGTCCTGCTCGTGGCGATCGCGCGGCCGCGCAACGTCGCGCAGTTCGCGCTCGACCGGCCTTCGCTGATGGTCGTCGCGGGCGTGATCGCCGGGTTGGCGGCGGTGCTCACCGCCACGATGGCGCGCGCCGCGCGACCCTGAGCACCGCGCCGCGGCGCGTCAGCTCTCGCCGGCCTGCGAGCTCCCGGGCTCCCACAGCGGCTCCTCGGCGCCGTTGGCGGCGCGCGAGAGGATGAACAGCAGGTCCGACAGGCGGTTGAGGTAGCGGACCACTTCGGGGTTGGCGCCCTCGACGAGCAGCGCGCGCCGCTCCGCGCGGCGGCAGACGGTGCGGCAGACGTGCAGGTGCGCGGCCGCGGGCGTGCCGCCCGGCAGGACAAAGGAGCGCAGCGGCTCGAGCGTGGCGTTGACCGCGTCGCAGGCCTCCTCCAGCCACGTCACCTGCTCGGGGCGGACGCGCAGCCGGTCGCGCGCGTCGGTCTGCGGGACGGACAGGTCGGCGCCGAGGTCGAACAGGTCGTTCTGGATGCGCCGCAGGTGAGCGGCGTGGCCGGCGGGCAGGCCGTCGACCGTGAGCGTGACGCCGATCTGCGCGTTGAGCTCGTCGATCTCGCCGTAGGCCTCGATGCGCGGGTGCGTCTTGGGGACGCGGCTCATGTCTCCGAGGTGCGTCTCGCCCCCGTCGCCGAGCTTCGTGTAGATCCGCGTGAGGTTGACGGTCATGGTCAGCCGATCGTACCCCCGCAGCGCTGTAACATCCCGGCCGCTGTACCTAGGTCGGTGGTGAAGGGAAGCCGGTGCGAATCCGGCGCGGACCCGCCACTGTGACCGGGGAAGCCCCTCCGCAGGCCGGCGCCTCGCGCCGGCCGGCCACTGCGCCCCAGGGCGCGGGAAGGCGCGGGGTGGGTAGGCCCGGGAGCCAGGAGACCTGCCCCGACCGGCAATCCAAACAACACCCTCGTGGAAAGGGGTGGCCCCGTGCCCACTCGTCGTGTCCTCGGCCTCCTGCTGGGAGGCTCGCTGTTCCTGTCCGCCGCCGTGCCGGCCGCATCGCTCGCCGCGCCCGTGACGGTCAACCTCCGGGTCGAAGGGCCCACCAGGACGCTGTTCGAGGGTCCCGTCACCACCGACGTGGCCCCATTCAAGTTCAGCGACTCCGCCCAGACCTACACCTGCGACGGCACCGCTGCGCTCGGCGGCCCCAGCGCGACGCCCGTTCCGACCCGCGGCACGCTGCTCTCCGCCGCCGCCGCGCAGAACGGCTTCGAGCTGAAGGGCGGCTTCAGCTCCTTCGGCGCGAGCTTCTCGCGCATCAACGGCGAGGACGTCGGCTTCGACGCCGCAACGAACAAGTACCTCGTCGAGTACCACGACGGCAGCTTCGACGCGAGCTACGGCGCCTGCGCGCGGCCGGTCGTCACCGGCGACGACGAGGTCTTCGCCTACGGCGACGGGTCGGAATCGCTGCTGAAGCTCAGCCGCACCGCCGGTCCCGCGATCGGCGCCCCGAACCTCGGCGCCACGCTCACCCTCAAGGTGACGGACGCCGGCACCGGCGAGCCCGTCGCGGGCGCCGCCGTCGCGGGCCAGACCACCGGCGCCGACGGCACGGTGACCGTCGGCCCGCTCACGACGCGCGGCGTCACCGAGTTCAAGGCGACCAAGGCCGGGGCGATCCGCTCCAACGCCGACCGGGTCTGCGTGACCGACGGCGCCGACGGCGCCTGCGGGACCACGACGCCCTCGGCGCCGACGCCGCCCGCCGCGTGCGTCACCAGCGGCGACGACGGCCTCTGCGGCACGACCGACAAGCGGCCCGCCACCGGATCGATCGCCTCGCTGAAGAACGGCCAGACGTTCGCGAAGGGCAAGGGCCCGCGCACGCTGAAGGGCACCGTGGCCGCCGACCCGTCCGGGCTGGGCTCCATCCGGCTGCGCCTGAGCCGCAACGACCGCGGGACGTGCACCGCCTTCAGCGGCACGACTGAGCGGTTCACCAAGCTCAAGCGCTGCTCCACGCTGACCGCGAAGTTCTTCACGATCCCCGCCGCCCCGAGCTGGTCCTACCAGCTGCCGAGCAAGCTCGGCCGCGGCCGCTACGTCCTCGACGTCGTGGCCGTCGACAAGGCCGGCAACGCCGACTCGACCCTGGTGCGCGGCCGCAACCGCGTCGTGTTCCGTGTCGGCTAGGAAGCCCCTCGTCCTCGCGCTGAGCGCCCTCGCCGCGGCTCCCGCCGCGGCGGGGGCGGCCGGCCCGCGCGTCGACGCCATGGTCGTCGGGCGCTCCCAGGTCCTCTGGGGCGCCCGCACGGTCGCCGCCGGACCCGCGACCCTGCGGGCCGGCGGGCGCGCGTGTGGCGTGGCAGCCGGCACGCCGCTGTCCGTCCTGGCCTGGGCCCACAGGCTCGGTGGCCCCGGTCTCGTGCTGCGCGACTACGGCGCCTGCTCGAGCAACGCCTCCAGCGCCTCGGGCCTGTTCGTCACCAAGGTCGGCCAGGACGCCAACCGCGGGCAGGACGGCTGGGTCTACAAGGTCGGCAACCGCCTCGGCACCGCGCCGTCCGGTGACCTCGCCGGCCCGTTCGGCACCGGGCGGCGCCTGCGCAACGGCCAGCGCGTGCTGTGGTTCTGGTGTGCCATGGGCTCCTCGGGCTGCCGCCGCACCCTCGCGGTCTCCGGTCCGCGCACCGCGGCACCCGGCGCCACCCTGACCGTGCGGGCGTACGACGACCACGGCCGCGGTCGCGCGGCCGCCGGCGCGCTCGTCGCGTTCACGCGGGCCGGGGCCACGGTGCGGGCCCGGGTCGACGCGGGCGGGCGCACCCGCATCCCGGGCGGCCTGCGCGGCAGCTACGGCGTGCAGGCGACCGCCGCCGGCCGCGTCCCCTCCTTCCCGGTGCGGGTGTCGATCCGGTGACGCGCCGCGCCGTCGTCCTGGCCGTCGTCCTCGCCACGGCGCTGTCGCTGGCCGGGTGCGGGCTCGGCGCGGGCAAGAGCCCGACGGGCGCGCAGCTCGTCATCACCCAGGACTTCGGCGCCCACCCGCTCTCCCAGCTCGCCGACCCCAAGTTCGGCGGCTCGGACACGGTCATGCGGTTCCTGCAGCGCAACGCGAAGGTCACGACCCGCTTCGGCGGGGGCTACGTGCAGTCCATCGCGGGGCGTGCCGGCGGCACCAGCGGCGGCCGGCCGGTCGACTGGTTCTACTACGTCAACGGCGTCCTGGCCCCGAAGGGCGCTGCCTCCACGCGGCTGCACGACGGCGACGTCGTGTGGTGGGACCGCCACGACTGGAGCGCGACGCAGGACGTCCCCGCGGTCGTCGGGACGTTCCCGGAGCCGTTCCTGCACGGCATCGACGGCAAGCGCCTGCCGACCCGCCTGGAGTGCACCCAGCCGGGCTCGCCGTCGTGCAAGGCCGTGCAGCAGCGGCTCACCGACGCGGGCGTCCTCGCCCCCGAGGGCGGCCTGCAGCGCTCGCTGGCCAAGGAGACGCTCCGCGTCCTGGTCGGGCCGTACCTGGCCCTGCGCGACGACGACGCGGTGCGCCAGCTCGAGCGCGGGCCGAAGGCGTCGGGCGTCTACGCCCGGCCGAGTGCCGACGGGCGGACGATCACGACGCTGGACGCCCAGGGTCACGCGGTCCGGCGCCTGGGCCCCGGCACCGGCCTCGTGGCGGCCACCCGCTTCGAGGACGGCCGCCCGGTGTGGATCGTCACCGGGACCGACGAGGCCGGGATCGCCGCTGCGGCCACGGCATTGGACGAGGGCAATCTGAAGAACCGCTTCGCCGTCGCGGTGTCGGCCGGGCGGGCCGTCGCGCTGCCCGAGGTCCGGCCGTGAGCCACCGGCCCGTGGCCAGCCCGCTGCACGCTGCCCGCGCCGGCGCGGCCGCGGCCTACTGCATGGCCTTCGCGGCGGCCGGGCTCGTCTTCGAGCACCCGCTCGTGCTCGGGGCGCTCGGCGTGGCGCTCGTGGCCTCCGCGGCCGCCTGCGGCGTGGCCGGGGCGCTGGCCACGCCGCTGCGCCTGGCCGTCCCGCTCGCGCTGTCCGTCCTCGTCGTCAACGCGCTCGTCAGCCGCGGCGGGCTGACGGTGCTCGCGCGCCTCGGCGAGCTCGGCCCGCTCGGGCAGGTCGACATCACGCTGGAGGCCGTGGTCACGGGCGGCGTCATGGCGCTGCGGGTCACGGTGGTCGTGCTCGCCGCCGGGATCTTCGCCGCCGTCGTCGACCCCGATGGCCTGCTGCGGCTGTTCCGCCGGGTCTCGTTCCGCTCGGCGTTGACCGCGGTCCTCGCGACCCGCCTCATCCCGGTGCTCGCGCGCGACGCCCGCCGCCTGGACGACGCGCGGCGCTGCCGGCCCGGCGAGGCCGTGCCGGGGCGTGTCGCCGTGCTGCGCGCGGTGGCCACGGGGGCACTGGACCGCGCGGTGGACGTCGCGGCGACCCTCGAGGTGCGCGGCTACGGGACCCGCGGGCCGTGGCCGGCGGCGCCGCGCGCGCCGTGGTCGCGCCACGACTTCGCGGTCGCCGCAGCGGCAGCCGCGGTGGTCACGATCACCGTCGGCGCGCGCCTGGCCGGGGTCGCCTCCTTCGCCGCCGACCCGCGGCTGGCGATCCCGCTCGGGCCGGGCGAGGTCGTCCTCGCCCTCGCGCTCGGCGCCCTGGCGCTCGCGCCGCTCGCCGATCGCCGGGGGATCGCCCGATGACGGTCCTCGCCGTCCAGGGGCTCACCTACACCTACGCGGGCGCCGCCGAGCCGGCGCTGCGCGACATCGACCTCCGGGTCGAGCCGGGCGAGTTCGTCGTGCTCGCCGGGCTGTCCGCGTCCGGCAAGTCGACGCTGCTGCGCGCCGCGTCCGGCCTGGTCCCGCACTTCCACGGAGGGACCTTCGCCGGCCGGGTGCTCACCGGCGGCCTCGACACCCGCGAGCACGGTCCCGCCGACCTCGCCGCCGTCGCCGGGACGCTGTTCCAGGACCCCGAGACCCAGGCGGTCCTCGGGACGGTGCGCGCGGAGCTCGCCTTCCCCCTGGAGAACCGCGGCCACGGGCCCGCCGCCGTGGCCCGGGGGGTGGAGGAGGCCGCGCTGGCCCTCGGGATCGACGCCCTGCTCGACCGCCCGACCCACGAGCTCAGCGGCGGCGAGCTGCAGCGCGTGGCGCTCGGCGCGGCGCTGGCCGGGCGGCCCGAGGTCGTCCTGCTCGACGAGCCGACCTCGCAGCTCGACCCCGTCGCGGGGGACGAGCTCGTCTGGCTGCTGCGGCGGCTCAACGAGGAGTGGGGGACGGCGGTCGTGCTCGCCGAGCAGCGCCTGGAGCGCTGCCTGGCCGCCGCCGACCGCGTCGTCGCGCTCGCCGGCGGCCGCATCGTCTGCGACGCCGCGCCCCGCGACTTCCTGGGCTGGGCCGCCGACGCGGCGCCCGCCCTGCAGACCCCCGGCGCGCGGCTGTTCACCCGCGCGGGGCTGCGGCCGCCGCCCGCCGGGGTCAAGGACGCGCGGGCGACCCTGCGCTCCCATGGCCTGCTGGCGCCGACCGGCCCGCCGTCCGCCGAGGCGGCCCCGCCGCGCCGGCGCCGGCGGCTGCCCGGCCGCGGCGGGCGCTCCGCCGAGACCACCGCGCTCGCCTTCCGCGACGTCTGGCACGAGCTGCGCGGCGGGCGGACGATCCTGCGTGCCGTGGACCTCGACGTGCGCCCGGGCGAGCGGGTCGCGCTGATGGGCCGCAACGGCGCGGGCAAGTCCACGCTGCTGCGCCACGCCGCCGGGCTCATGGCGCCGACCCGCGGCCGCGTCGAGGCCTCCGGCCGGGTGGCGCTCCTGCTCCAGCACCCCGGCGACTACCTGCTGCACGACCGCGTGGGCGACGAGGCGCCCGCCGCCGCCATCGCCCGCGTCGGCCTCGCGGGCCACGCCGACCGCCACCCGCGCGACCTGTCGGGTGGGGAGCGCCAGCGCCTGGCGCTCGCGGTCGTCCTCGGCGACGACGAGCCCGCCGCCGTCGTCTGCCTCGACGAGCCCACACGCGGGATGGACCGCGGCGCCAAGGGCGACCTCGCCGACCGCCTCCGCGGGCTCGCGGCGGCGGGCAGTGCCGTCGTCGTGGCGACCCATGACGCGGAGTTCGCCGCCGCGGTGGCCGACCGCGTCGTGCTGCTGGCCGACGGGCGGCCGATCGCCGATGCCGCGGCGAGCGAGGTGCTCGCCGGCGGCTGGTACTTCGCCACGGAGACCGCCCGGATCCTGGGCGGGGAAGGGGGCGCGCTGCGCCCGGAGGAGGGCGCGGAGCTCCTGCGCCGCCGGCTGACCCTCGAGGTGACCCCATGAGCTGGACGCTCGCGTCCTTCACCGTCCTGTTCGTCGCGCTCGCGATCGGCTTCGCCTGGTACGAGCGGACGCACCCGAGCTCGCGCGTGCTCGCGCTCGTGGCCACCCTCGCCGCGCTCGCCGCGCTCGGCCGGGTGGCCTTCGCCCCGCTGCCCAACGTGAAGCCGACGACGGACATCGTGCTGCTCAGCGGCTACGTGCTGGGCGGCGCGCCGGGGTTCGCGGTCGGCGCGGTCGCGGCGCTCTCCTCGAACCTCGTCTTCGGCGAGGGCCCGTGGACGCCGTGGCAGATGGGGGCGTGGGGGCTGTGCGGGGTGATCGGCGCCGGCCTGGCCGTCGTCGCCGGGCGCGACCTCGGGCGCTGGCCGCTCGCGCTGGTCTGCGGCGCGGCCGGGCTGCTGTTCGGGGCGATCATGGACTTCTCGACCTGGACGTCCTACAGCTCCCACACCGCCGCGCAGTACCTGGTCATCGCGGGGGAGAGCCTGACCTTCAACCTCGCCCACGCGGTGGGCAACGTCCTCTTCTGCCTCGCCTTCGGCCCCGCGCTGGTCGCCGCGCTGCGCCGCTTCCGGTTGCGCAGCACGGTCGAGTGGCGCCCGCTGCCCGCGGGGACGCTCGCTCCGGTGCTGGTGGCTGCCCTCGTGGTGGGCGCCACCGCGCTCGCGGTCGCGCCGGCGCCCGCCGGCGCCGCGGCGGCCGCGGACCGCAGCGCGGCCTACCTGCTGGGGGCCCAGAACCCCGACGGCGGCTGGGGGGCGGCGCGCGGCCAGGGCTCTTCGCCCGTCTACAGCGCCTGGGCCGCCATGGGGCTGGCCTCGGCCGGCCGGGCGTGCCCCGGGCGCGCCGGCGACTACCTGGCCACCACGGCGAAGCCCCTCCGGGATCCCGGCGACCTCGAGCGGGCGATCCTCGCCCTGCGCGCCTGCGGCCGCCCCGCGAGGGATGCCGGCGGACGCGACCTGGCGGCGGCGCTGCGCGCCCAGCGCCGCGGCGACGGCTCGTGGGCGGGCCTGGTCAACCAGAGCGCCTTCGCGGTCTTCGCGCTGCGCAGCGCGGGTGCCTCCGCGCGCGACGCCGCCGTCGCGGGGGCGGGGACGTTCATCGCCCACCAGCAGAACGCCGACGGCGGCTTCTCCTTCGCCCGGCGCGGCGCGGCGAGCGGCATCGACGACACGGCTGCGGCCCTGCAGGCGCTCGTCGCCTCCGGGCGCGCGCGGACGGCGGCCGTCCGCCGCGCCGTCGCCTTCCTGCGCGCCCGCCAGCGGGCGGACGGCGGCTTCCCGCTCAGTTCCGGCGGCGCCTCGAACGCGCAGAGCACGGCCTGGGCCGTGCAGGCCTTCGTCGCCGCCGGCACGGACCCGGCGCGCGTCACGCGCAAGGGGTCGCGCAGCGCCCTCGCCTACCTCCGGTCGCTCGTCGCCGCCGACGGCAGCGTGCGGTACTCGCGCACCTCGGGCCAGACGCCCGTGTGGGTCACCGCGCAGGCGCTGACGGCGCTGTCCGAGCGGCCGTTTCCCGCCGCCGCCCACGCCGCACGATCTGCCGCGGCCCGTCAGAACCCGGACACCGCCCGGCTCGCCGTCGCCCGAGTGGCTGCGTGGTTCACCGGAACCTTGCTCCGTTGGCCGCTTTGACTAGAGTCCCGGCCCGTCATGCGCCTCGGAGTCCCAAAGGAGACCCTCCCGGGTGAGCGTCGTGTTGCGCTCGTCCCGGAGGTCGTCAAGAAGCTGACCGCCAAGGGCCTGGAGATCGTGGTCGAGCCCGATGCGGGCGCGCAGGCCCTGATCCCGGACGCCCTCTTCGCGGACGCCGGCGCGACGCTCGGCGACCCGTGGGCGGCCGACGTGGTGGTCAAGGTCTCCCCGCCGACGCCGGAGGAGGTCGAGCGCCTGGGGTCCGGCAGCGTGCTCATCGGCTTCCTCGCACCGCTCAGCGACGCCGAGGGGATCGCGCGGCTGCGCGACAAGCGCACCACGGCGTTCGCGATGGAGGCGATCCCGCGCATCAGCCGCGCGCAGTCGATGGACGCCCTGTCCTCGCAGTCCAACGTCGCCGGCTACCGCGCCGCGCTCCTCGGCGCCCAGCACTCCACGCGCTTCTACCCGATGCTCATGACGGCGGCGGGCACGATCAAGCCCGCCCGCGTGCTCGTCCTGGGCATCGGCGTCGCCGGCCTGCAGGCCCTGGCGACCGCGCGCCGCCTCGGCGCGCAGACCACGGGCTACGACGTGCGGCCCGAGACGGCCGAGCAGGTCGAGTCGCTCGGGGCCAAGTGGCTCGACCTCGGCATCGAGGCGGCCGGCGAGGGCGGCTACGCCCGCGAGCTGACCGAGGAGGAGCGCGCCCAGCAGCAGCAGGCGCTCACCGAGGCGACCAAGGGCTTCGACGTCGTGATCACCACCGCGCTCGTCCCGGGCCGGCCCGCGCCGCGCCTGGTCACCGCCGAGGCGGTGGAGGGCATGAAGCCGGGCTCGGTCATCGTCGACCTCGCGGGGGAGACCGGCGGCAACTGCGAGCT
>JAXDGY010000328.1:0-6146 GCA_034664785.1 Solirubrobacteraceae bacterium | reverse complement strand
CGGCGTGGGCAGGACGCCGCCCAGCAGCACGTCGCCCCCGGCGCTGGTCACGCCCGCGGCCAGCCCGGCCTCCAGCATCTCGCCGGACTCGCGCGTGTCGCGGATCACGAGCACCTGCGGGCGCTCGCCACCGGCCTCCTGCGTCACCGCGCGACCGAGCGCCAGCGCGAGCTCGGCGCTCAGCACCTGGCCGGCGACGCCGCGCACGCCGTCCGTCCCGAACAGCTTTCGCGCCATGGTGGCGGCGGCGGGCTAGCGCTTGGAGAACTGCGGGCGCTTGCGGGCCTTCTTGAGGCCGGCCTTCTTGCGCTCCTTGACGCGCGCGTCACGCGTCAGGAAGCCGCGGCGCTTGAGCTCGCCGCGCAGGTTCGGGTCCGCCTCGAGCAGCGCGCGGGAGATGCCGTGGCGCAGGGCCCCGGCCTGCGCCGCGACGCCGCCGCCGTGCATGCGGGCGACCACGTCCATGCGCGTCTCGTAGCCGACCGTCTCCAGCGGCTGACGGATGTTGCGCTGCAGCGTCTCGCGCGGGAAGAACTCGACGAGCGTCTTGCCGTTGATGAGGTAGGCCCCGGTGCCCGGGCGCAGCAGGACGCGCGCGACGGCGGTCTTGCGCTTGCCGGTCGCGCGGTAGCGCGCGTCGGCGGCCAGCTCGATGGCGGCGACGATCGGCTGGTCGTCCAGCGCCTCCTGCTCGGCGTCCAGGCGGGCGGCCTCCTCGGCGGCCTCGGCCTCGGCGCGCGTCAGGGGGTCCTCGCCCTCCGCGACGATGTCGACCTCGAGGTCCGCGCCGGGGATGGCGGGACGCGTGGGACGCACACGGTCGGTCTCGACGACGCCCTCGACCTCGGCCACCGTGCTGTCGTCGGCCTCGATCAGGTTCTCGTCGGTGATGGTGGCGTCGAAGGCGATCTCCTCGCCCGGGACCTCGTCGCTCGGCAGGATCTCCGCCTCGGCGACGATCTCCTCCTCGTCGCCGGCAGCGCCCTCGGCGGCGGGCGTCGGCGCCGGGGCGGCGTCCTCACCTTCGGCCGGCACCTGCTCGGCGGCGGCCTCCTCGGCGGCGGCCTCCTCGGCAGCGGGCTGCTGCTCGTCGGGGGCGGGGACCTCGTCGGGGTCGCGGGGCGTCTCGTCGGCCATCTAGGACTTGATCTCCATCGGTGTCGGCTTCTGCGCCGTGTGCGGGTGATCGGCCCCGGCGTAGACCTTGAGCTTGGTGATCTGCCTGCGCGCCAGGCGGTTGCGGGGGAGCATGCCCTTCACCGCGATCCGGATGACCTCCTCCGGGCGACGGTCGAGCATCTCCTCGAGCGTGCGCGACTTCAGCCCACCCGGGTAGCCCGAGTGACGGTAGTAGCGCTTGGCGGCACGCTTGTTGCCCGTGACGGAGATCTTCTCCGCGTTGACGACGACGACGAAGTCGCCGGTGTCGATGTGGGGCGTGTAGGCGGGCTTGCGCTTGCCGCGGAGGGCATCGGCGATCTGGGTCGCAAGACGTCCGAGGGTCTGGCCCTCGGCGTCGACGATGAGCCAGTTGCGCTCGCGGTCGGTGGGTTTGGCGACGTAGGTCTTCACGGCATGAAAGAGGGCCGCACGAGGATCGCGCGGCGGCGGCGGATGATAGCGGGTGGCTGGCGGCGGGGCCCGCCGGGGTGGCGGGGCAGCAGCTCGGAGCCGACAGGGTAGGCGGTCGGCGTGCCCCCCTGCGTGCAGGGTGGCGCGGCCGGGCCGGCGCGTCGCCGCACCGGCCCGTTCGCGCCGGGCTCAGAGGTCGTTGCCGATCGCCTTGATCGCCGCGGACTGCGTCGCGGTGAGGAATCCACCGCCGGCCAGCGCGTCGACGATGGAGTTGAACTCCGACAGCCGCTGCGGCGTGGCCTTCAGGTCCGCCGTGCACGCCGCGTCGACCGCGTCGATGAACAGCTTCAGCCCGGGGCTGAGCGCCTGGTACTTGCCCGACGCCTTGACCCACTTGGCCAGCAGCCCGCCCGTTCCCGCCGCCGTCGCCGTGACGGTGTAGGTCGTCTGCGCCGTGGTGGTGTTGCCGGCCTTGTCGGTCGCCGTCGCGCTCAGCGTGTGGGGGCCGAAGCCCAGCGTGTACGCCGTCGCCGACGCCACCCCGGGACAGCTGGACGACGCCAGCCCCGTCCCGCGGTCGACCGCGCCGCAGGCGATCCAGATCGCCTGGTCGACGTCGTAGGTCCCCTGGTTGCCCCCGAAGGCGACCGTCGGGGCGACGGTGTCCAGCGTCGTCACCGCATCGGGTGACGACGGCACGCCCTGCGCGTTGCCCGCCCCGTCGACCGCCCGTGTCGCGAACGCGTAGTCGCCGTCGCCCTGCGTCGCCGCGTAGGCGAAGCTGCCCGACGCCGCCGACCCGGCCTTCGAGTCGACCAGCACGAACTGCGTGTTCTTCGGCCCCTTGACGTACAGGTCGACCCGCGCCAGGCCGAACGAGTACGCCGGATCGGTCGCCGTGTAGGACACCGTCAGCGCCGGCGCCTTCGCCGTCTTGGCCGAGGACGCCTTCGAGGTGGGTGCCGTGTCGTCGTAGCTCAGGGTCACGGCCGGATCCAGGGGCGTGCTGCCGTCGACGGCCCGCTCGTAGGTCGCGCCGAGGCCCGGGCCGGGATAGCTCCCACCACCACCGCCGCCGGTGCCGCCGGTGGCCTGGCCGTCCGAGGCGTCCGCCACGCCCCCGCCCCCGGACCCGTAGCCGCCGCCACCCGCCCCGCCGCCGCCGCCGTAGTAAACGGTGCCCGGGGACCGGAACTGGTCAGGCGTTCCACCGGCACCCGCCGTCCCGGTGTAGTCGTCGCCCGGATCGCCGAAGCCCCCGCCCCCGCCGCGGCCGCCTCCGCCGATGTCGGCACCCCCGCCGCCGGCCGGTCCGCCGCCCGAGCCGCCGTTCGGCAGGCCGCCGTCACCGCCGGCGGTTCCCGTGCCTGCTCCGCCGCCGGCTCCGGCGGCGACGAGGAAGCCCGTCCGCGGGTCGCACGACGTCGGCGTCAGCAGGCAGGTCGTCAGGCCCGAGCCACTGCCGCCTCCGCCGCCGCCGGCGTAGGGCGCGAAGGGACCGGTGAGCGCGCCCCAGCCCCCGATGTTGCCGAGCATGGTCGCGCCGGCGCCGGCGGTCCCGCCGCCGGTCGCCCCTGGGGTCGCGCCCGCCGGCACGGTGCCCGTGCCCGCGTCGCCGCCGCGCCCGCCGACGTAGGCGTGCAGCACCTGGCCGGGCGTGACGGTGACGTCCACCGTGACCTTCGCGCCCGCGCCGCCGGGCGCGCCGATCGACCGACCGCCCGCGCCGCCGATCGCGACGGCGTGCAGCTTCGTCACCCCGGACGGCACCGTCCACGGATGCTCGCCCGGCGTGGTGAACGACACCTGCGCCGCCCGCGTCGCCTGCGCCGCCGGCCCGGCGGAGAGCACTCCCGCGAGCAGCAGCGCGGCACCGAGCGCCGCCCGCATCCCGTTGCCCCGCCCGCTGCGTCCCTGCGTGACGTCCACCATCGTGTCCCCTTCGCCGTCGTCTTGACTCGTGGGACGCATGCTGCTCGGCGCGGGCCGCGCTGCCATCGGGCGGCATCCCCATCTTGGCGTCGCCGGGTACCTCATCTTCGGGCCACTGGGCCTCAGACGCCGAGCGAAACCGCCCCTAGACGCAGCTAGAGCGGGCTTTCGCCCGCTCGGTCACTGCCGGATCCGACCCCGCTGATTACAACGAGTCCCAGGAACTTATTTCTTGTGCCTGGCAGACAGGACACTGGACGCCACCTTGTGAGCGACGGCCTGGGGGTCAGCCGAGAGCACACCTTAGCGCCCCACCACGTCGTCGTGCGACAGAGGTCAGCGGAACAACGACCCACTGGGCGAACCCTTCTCAAACCCGGGAGCAACGGCTCCCTGCCCCTCAAGCGGCCCGGGAGAAGCGGCCCCCCGGGCCGGTTCTCCCTATGAGATCGGGCCCCCAGGGCCCGATCTCACTCCCACTCGATCGTCCCCGGCGGCTTGCTCGTGATGTCGAGCACGACCCGGTTGACCTCGCGCAACTCGCCGATCATCCGCGCGGCGATCTGCTCGAGCAGGTCGTACGGCAGCCGCGCCCAGTCCGCCGTCATCGCGTCGTCCGAGGTGACGGCGCGGATGACGACGACGTAGCCGTAGGTGCGCTCGTCGCCCTGCACGCCGACCGTGCGGACGTCGGGCAGCACGCAGAAGGACTGCCACAGCTCGCGGTACAGGCCGGCGCCGCGGATCTCGTCCTGCAGGATGTGGTCGGCGTCGCGCAGGAGGTCCAGGCGCTCCTTCGTCGCCTCGCCGCCGACGACGCGGATCGCAAGGCCAGGGCCCGGGAAGGGCTGGCGCCACACGAGCCGCTCTGGCAGCCCGAGCTCCGCCCCGACCGCGCGGACCTCGTCCTTGAACAGCGCGCGCAGCGGCTCGACGAGCTCGAACTGCAGGTCGTCGGGCAGGCCGCCGACGTTGTGGTGCGACTTGATGGTCGAGGCGCCGGTCCCGCCCCCCGACTCGATGACGTCCGAGTAGAGCGTGCCCTGCACCAGGAAGCGGGCGCCGTCGCCGCCGGCGGCCAGCGTCAGCGCCTCCTCCTCGAAGACGCGGATGAACTCCGTCCCGATGATCTTGCGCTTGGCCTCGGGGTCGCTGACGCCCTTGAGCTTGTCGAGGAAGCGGTCCTCGGCCTGGACGGCGACGAGCGGGACCTTGAACGTGTCGCGGAAGGTCGCGACGACCTGGTCGCCCTCGTTCTTGCGCATCAGGCCGTGGTCGACGAAGACGCAGGTGAGCTGGTCGCCGATCGCCTGATGGACCAGGAGCGCGGCGACGCTCGAGTCGACCCCGCCGGACAGCCCGCAGATGACATTGGCGTCGCCGACCTGCTCACGGATGCGCCGGATCTGGTCGTCGACGATCGACGCCGCGCTCCACGTCATCTCGCAGCCGCACACGTCGCCGAGGAACGTCTTGAGGATGTCCTGCCCGAACGGCGTGTGCACGACCTCCGGGTGGAACTGGATCCCGTAGATCCCACGCTCCACCGACTCCAGCGCCGCCACCGGCGACACCTTCGAGGACGCCAGGGCGATGAAGCCGGGCGGCGGCTCGAAGACGGTGTCGCGGTGCGACATCCAGCAAGTCTGCTCGTTGGGCAGCCCGGCCAGCAGGCGGCCCGGCTCGGTGACGGTGAGATCGGAGCGGCCGAACTCCCCCTTCTCGGCGCCCTCGACGCGGCCCCCGAGCCCGAGAGCCAGGAGCTGCATGCCGTAGCAGATGCCCAGCACGGGGATCCCGAGCTCGAGCAGCTCGTGGTCGAGCTCCGGCGCCCCGGGCGCGTACACCGACGCGGGGCCGCCGCTGAGGATCAGGCCCTTGGGCTTGCGCCGGCGGACCTCCTCCACCCCGACGTGGTGGGGCAGCAGCTCGGAGAAGACGCCGCACTCGCGCACCCGGCGCGCGATCAGCTGCGAGTACTGCCCGCCGTAGTCGAGGACGACGACCTCGTCGACGGCGCGCGGGACCTCGACGGGCGCCGACTCGTCGGCCAGCTCGGTGGCCGCGGTCGACGCCGTCACGAGGTGGTCCGTCAAGCGTGCGCCTCGGCCAGCTCCGGCGTGTCCAGCGCGGCGTCGGGCGTGGTGTCCGACGGCCGGCCGGAATGCGCGCCGACGGCCGCGCCGCGGGAGCCCATCCCGACCTGCTGCGCGGTCTGCAGCGCCTTGCCCTCGGTCTGGAGCGCCGGGGCGATCATGAGCTCGGCCCGGTTGAACTCGGCGATGTCCTGGTAGCCGCAGGTGGCCATCGAGGTGCGCAGGCCGCCCATCAGGTTGAACGTGCCGTCGTTCTCGTGCGCGGGCCCGATGAGGATCTCCTCGAGGGTGCCGTTCTGGACCGTCTGTACGCGCGCGCCGCGCGGGAGCGTCGGGTGGAACGTCGCCATGCCCCAGTGGTAGCCCTGGCCCGGCGCCTCGTGGGCCCGCGCCAGCGGCGAGCCGATCATCACGGCGTCGGCGCCGCAGGCGATCGCCTTGGAGACGTCACCGCCCGTGCGCATGCCGCCGTCGGCGATGACCTGCACGTACTCGCCCGTCTCGAGCATGTGGGTGGACCGCGCCCCGGCGACGTCCGCGATG
>JAXDGY010000327.1:0-3093 GCA_034664785.1 Solirubrobacteraceae bacterium | reverse complement strand
CGTCCTCGAACCAGGCCTCGGCGATCGTCGCGCCGCCGTCCCCGAACGTCTCGCCCTCGGCGCCCATGAACGCGACGGGCTGGTGGTGGCCGGTCATCGCGGCGTTGTCGGCCGCGGCCTTCTCGATCGCGCGGGCCTCCTCGGAGAAGTTGAGCTGCAGGTAGCGGTTGCCGACGTCCTGCGGGTCGCCGATCGCGGCGAGGCGGCCCTTCTCGAGCAGCATGGCCCGGTCGCAGAAGCGGCGGACGGCCGACATGTCGTGGGTGACCAGCAGGACGGTCTTGTTCGAGCGGCGGATGCGCTCGAACTCGGCGTTGCACTTCTGCTGGAAGTTCGCGTCGCCGACCGCCAGGACCTCGTCGATGAGCAGGACCTCCGCGTCGACCTGGATCATCACGCTGAAGGCCAGGCGCACGAGCATGCCGCTCGAGTAGTTCTTGACCTTGAGGTCGGCGAACTCGCGCAGCTCGGCGAAGTCCAGGATCGCGTCGACCCGCTTGCGCGCCTCGCGGGTCGGCAGGCCGAGCATCGTGGCGTTGAGCAGGATGTTGTCGACCGCGGGCAGGTCGAGGTTGAACCCCACGCCGAGCTCGATGAACGCGCTCATGCGGCCCTTGACGTAGATGTCGCCCTCGTCGCGGGCGTAGATGCCCGCCAGGCACTTCAGCAGCGTCGACTTGCCGGAGCCGTTGCGGCCGACGATGCCGAAGAACTCGCCCTTCTTGACCTCGAAGGAGACGTTCCGCAACGCTTGCAGGACCTCCTCCCCCGACCGGTGGAAGGGGTGCAGGACGCGTTCCTTGATCGTGTGCACCTGCTCCGTCGGCAGGGCGAAGGACTTCGAGACGTCGTCGACCAGGATCGCGGGCAGGTCGGGCGGACTGCTCACGCTCACGCGGTGAGGATACGACGTGCGCCCGCGCCGGGGAGCGGCACCTCATCCGGCGAGGTGACCAGCCTCCGGACCAGGTCCCCCGCGACGGCGGAAGGTGAACGCCCGCTGCGCCAGGTAGCTGAACGGCGCCGCGACCATGATCGCGAGCGCCTGGGCCGCCACGCGGGGCACGCCGGCCAACTCGACGAGCAGCGAGAGCACCGCGAGGGCGAACAGGCTCGCGACGACGAACACCAGCGCGTAGCGCACGACCTGCGCATGGGCCCTGGCACTCCGAGCGTGACGGAACGTCCATGCGCGGTTCGCTACGAAGCTTGCCAGCAGGGCCGTGACCCCGGCCAGCACGGCCGCGGTGAGGTACGGCACGCCGGCCAGCAGCGCGACGGTGTAGGTGCCGAGATTGACGCCGTTCTGCGCCACTCCGACGACGGCGAAGCGCAGCGTCTCCCCCACGTCGAGGCCGACAGCCGCGAAGAGCCGGCTCAGCGGCCTGGTCACGACGCCGGCGGGGACGCCAGCAGGTAGACCGGTCGCCCCTTGCCCTCGTCGTAGACCCGCGCCAGGTACTCGCCGATGATCCCGAGGAACACGAGCTGCACGCCCCCGACGAACAGCACGAGGATCGAGATCGACGCCGTGCCCGGAACGGAGTAGACGTGCGCGAGCCGCAGGACGACGATGACCGGGATGGCCAGCATGGCCACGAGCGAGAAGACCGCGCCGAACGCCGCCGCCAGGCGGAGTGGAACCGCGGAGAACGAGATGATCCCGTCGGCTGCGAGGCGCACCAGCTTGGTCAGCGGGTACTTCGATGCCCCGGCGAAGCGCGCCTCCCGTTCGTAGACGGCCGTCTCCTGGCGGTAGCCCACCCAGGACACCAGGCCACGCAGGAATCGCGTGCGCTCAGGCAGCGCCCGGAGCGCCTCCAGGGCGGGCCCGGCGATCAGCCGGAAGTCGCCACTGTTGCCGGGAAAGGACTCGAGGCCGGCGATGCGGCCGAACCAGCGATAGAAGGCGCGGATGAGCCACAGCCGCCAGCGCGCCTCCCCAGGGCGCACGTGGCGGACCGCGTGCACGACATCGGCTCCCGCGCGCCAGCGCTCGAGCAGCACCGGGATGAATTCGGGCGGGTCCTGCAGATCCGCGTCGATCGTCACGACGGCGCGACCCTGCGCGTGGTCCAGGCCCGCGGTCACGGCAGCCTGATGGCCGAAGTTGCGCGACAGTGCCAGCAGACGTACGCGGGGATCCGCCGCGGCGAGCTCCTGCACGACCTCGCGCGTCCCATCCGTGGAGCCGTCGTCGACCACGACGAGCTCGTAATCCACGCCGTCGAGCGCCGCAGTCATCCGGCGATGGAACTCCGGCAGCGTCTCGCGTTCGTTGAACGCGGGCGCCACGACAGAGACCTCAGGCATGGGCGGGAACCATAGAGTGCGGCCCGCGGCGCCGGCCCCGCGCCGTCGTGCCGTCCGCCGGGGGCCGTCCCGCGGAGGTGATGGCTAGGCTGCGGCGCTTCATGCCGCGCCTGCGACGACCGTCCTCGCCAGAGCCCCTCGCGCCGCCCGTCGCGCCGGAGGAGGCGCAAGTCCTCGGGCGACTGCTCGCCTACCTCGTGGTGGTCGGGATGTTCGCCGCGGCCGCTTGGGCCTACCGCCAGGGCTTCTACAAGGGTCAGCCGTTCCCCCGCAACACCTTCCTGTTCATGCCGGGGGACCACTTCAACGACCTCTTCAACGCGCTCGGTCCGCTGCGCAACCACGATCCGTACTCGTTCCCCACGGCCAACTACTTCCCGTTCGGCTACCTCATCGCCTATCCGTTCACGTGGTTCAGCCGGACGGGCGACACGATCGTGTGGACCATGGTGGTCGTGGGCGGCCTAGGGCTCTACGTGGCCAAGCAGCTCGACTTCATCCTGGCCGTGGACCGCTGGTTCGTCGTCGTGGTGCTCACGGTGATGACGTACGCGTTCCTCATCTCGTTCGACCGGGGCAACCTCGAAGGTCTCATCACGGTCCTGATCGCCGGGTGGGCCTACAGCCTGCAGACCGGTCGGCGCACGGTCGCCGCGCTGTGCGTCGCCGCGATGGCCGCGATGAAGGCGTTCCCTCTTGTGTTCGTGGTCGTCTTCCTGATCCGCCGCGACTGGCGCTCGCTGGCGATCTCGGTCGCAGGGACGCTCGTACTGAGCTTCC
>JAXDGY010000326.1:0-15274 GCA_034664785.1 Solirubrobacteraceae bacterium | reverse complement strand
CGGCCAGGGCGGCACGGTCCCCGCCGCGCTCGCGCGCCCGCTGTGGAGCGACGTGACCGGCCGGGCCGGCATCGCCTCGATGTCCGGCGGGGCCGCCGGCCGCGAGCGTGCCCGTGCTGCGCTGGCCGTCATCAGCCGCTCCCAGCGCCAAGGCGTGCTGCGCGGCATCCTCGGGTCACGGCCGCCGCGGGTCGTGCAGCTCGGCCCGCTGCAGGATCGGGGACGCCCGGTGGGGGTGACGGCGCTGCTGGCCCTGCCGGTCGCCCGGCACGGCGTCCACGCGACCGTCCCCGCCGACGGCCAGGCGCCCGGCACGGGCGGTGTGAGCGTCGGGCGTGCGCGGTTCGTGGCGCCCGTCCTGCGCGACGTCCTGGTCGACGTCGACCTGCGTCACGGCACGATCATCGGGGTCCAGCCCGGCCCGGCCTCGCGGACGTCCACCTGGGCGGCGCCGCCGTCGCCCGTGCCGCCCGCCACGGCGGTCGTGGCCTCCCAGACGGCGCCCGCGCTCGTCGCGCTCTCCCCGGGCGGGCCGCGCTTCGCGCCCTACGACGGGACGCCCGCGCTCGGCCCGGCGGGTCGCGACTGGCCGGTGTCGCTCATCTTCGCCGGTCACGCGACGGTCGGGAAGGTCAAGCAGGCCCTGCGGACGGTGGGGTTCACGCACCTGGGGGAGAGCCGCCGGCTGGTGTACGCCGGGCCCGGCGGGGCGCTGCGCTCCGACGGCGACCGGGGCGTGAAGACCGCCTGCGACGCCAACGGCACCGACATCCACCTGCGGCTGTACGCGCCGCCCGGCACCGACCGCTTCACCGACCCGCGCTTCGGCGACGTGGTCGTGGCGACCGTGCACCTCGATCGCGGCGAGTCCTGCACCACGCCGCCCGCGGAGTTCGGGTTCTCCGAGGTCGCCGAGCGCCGCGTCGCGGACGTCGTCGCGAGCCGCCTCGGCTGGCACGTCCAGCCCAATCGCATCGCCCTCGGCAACGCCGAGCCCTTCCGCCGCGACCTCGCCGCGCCCGACCATCTGTGGTGGAGCAACGGCCGGGCGACGCTGATCAGCGTGCCGTGAGAACCGGCGGAAGCCGGTTCTAACGGCGCCCACACCAGATTCCAACGGCGGCCGGCGATCCTCACCTGATGTTCCTCCCCGTCCCGTCGCAGATCGGCTACGTGGCGCTCGGCGCCCTCATCCTCGGCGAGTCCGCCGGCCTCCCGCTGCCGGGCGAGACCGCCCTGATCACGGCCGGCGGCCTGGTCGCCGCCGGCCATCTCGCGCTGCCGATCGTGATCGTGGTCGCCGCGCTCGCGGCCATCACCGGCGACACCATCGGGTACTGGCTCGGCCGTCGCGGAGGGCGGGCGCTGCTGCTGCGCGACGGCCTCGGGGCGACGCACCGCCGCCACGCGGTCCGGCGCGCCGACCGGTTCTTCGCCCGCTACGGCCTGGCGACCGTGTTCTTCGGGCGCTGGGTGCCAGGGGTGCGGGTCGTCGCCGCGCTCATGGCGGGTGCCTCGCGGATGCCCTGGCCGCGATTCGCGATGGCCAACGCGACGGGCGCGTTCGCGTGGGCCGCCACGGTCGCGTCGCTCGCCGTGCTCGTCGGGCCGACCGGCTCCGTGCTCCTGGCGGCGGGCGGGCTCGCGCTGGGCGCGGTCACCCTCACGGTCGGCTGGTGGTCGCACCGGCGCTCGCTCCGCGCGGCCACGTGACGGGCACGCCGTCCGGGGCCGGCGGCCGGTCTCAGCGAGCTCTCAGTCGGCCCTTACCAGTCCGTGACCTTCGAGATGCCAGGCTGGCGTCGTGACCTCCCCTGAGCACGCTCAGCACGACGAGCACGGCGACCGCCCGCAGGCTGCCGCCGCGCGCGATGCGGCCCTGCGGCGGCTGTCGCGGGTCAACCGGCTTGCGGCCGGCGGGTCGGTCGCGCTGGTCGCCGGGTTCACGACCCTCGCGGCCCACGCCACCGCAGCCCAGCAGCAGTCGAAGGCGGTGGCCGCGCAGAGCGCCGCCCCATCGGCGACGACCACGACCGGCGCGACGAGCACGACGGCCGCGCCGGTGAGCGTCCGCAAGAAGGTCGCCCGCCACCACCGTCGCCCTCACCGCAGCACGGCGTCGACGGGCGCCGGCGCGGGGACGAGCTCCGGGTCCGGCAGCTCGAGCGCGTCGGGCACGTCCAGCGGCTCGAGTGCCTCCGGCACGTCCGGGTCGCAGGCGTCCAGCCCCCAGAGCGCGGCGCCCGCAGCGCCCCAGCAGGCGCCCGCGGTGCCCCAGCAGGCGCCCGCACCCCAGCAGGCGCCCGCACCCCAGCCGGCGCCCGCGCCGACCCAGCAGCCACCCGCGGTGGTCTCGGGCGGCTCGTGAACGAAGCGGTCGCGACCTGGGAGGCGCTCGGGACGACCGCGCACGTGGTCGTGACCCAGCAGGGCGCGCTCGCGGCCGCGCGGCGCGCCGTCGAGGCGGAGCTGGCCGCGATCGACCTCGCGTGCAGCCGCTTCCGCGACGACGCGGAGATCGCCCGCGTGCACGCCGCCGGCGGCGCGGCGGTGCCGGTCGGCCCGCTGCTGCTGCACGCCGTCGAGGTCGCGCTGGACGCGGCGCGCCGCTCGGAAGGGCTCGTGGACCCGACGATCGGCGCGGCCCTGATCGCCGCCGGCTATGACCGCGACTTCGCGGCGCTGCCCGCCGACGCGCCCGCGTCCGCGCCGGTCCCCGCGGCCGGCTGGCGCGCGGTGCGGGTCGATCGCGCCGCCGCGACGATCGCGGTCCCGGCCGGCGTGCGCCTGGATCTCGGTGCCACGGCCAAGGCGCTGGCCGCCGACCGCGCCGCCGCCGCGGCCGCCGCCGCGATCGCGCCGCACGGCGTCCTCGTGAGCCTCGGCGGCGACGTCGCACTCGCCGGAGCGGTGCCGGACGACGGGTGGCCGGTGGGCATCGCCGACGGCCACCGCGACGGTGACGTCGCGACCACCGTGGCGCTGCGGGCCGGCGGGCTGGCGACCTCCAGCACCACCCAGCGCCGCTGGCGGCGTGACGGGCAGGAGGCCCACCACATCCTCGATCCGCGCACGGGCGCGCCCGCCCCGGTGATCTGGCGCACCGTCAGCGTCGCGGCCCGCAGCTGCGTCGAGGCCAACACGGCGAGCACGGCGGCGATCGTGCTGGGCGCCACCGCTCCGGCGTGGCTGTGGCGCAAGGGCCTGCCGGCCCGCCTGGTGCGCCGCGACGGCGCCGTCGTGGGGACGTGCGGCTGGGCGCCCGTGGCGGTGGCCGCCTGATGGCCCTCTGGTACCTCACCCGCGCCACCGGCGCCGCCGCCCTGGTCCTGCTGACGCTCACGCTCACGCTCGGCATCGCCGACGTGCAGCGCTTCGCGTCGGCGCGGCTCCCGCGCTTCGTGATCGACGGCTGGCATCGGACCGCGTCGCTGCTGGTGTGCGTCCTGCTGGTCGTGCACATCGGCACCTCGGTGATCGACGGGTACGCGCCGATCCGCCTGGTCGACGCGCTGGTGCCGTTCGTCGGGGCCTACCGCCCGGTCTGGCTCGGGCTCGGCGCGCTGGCGCTCGATCTCATGATCGCGCTGGTCGTCACCAGCCTGCTGCGCGCTCGCCTCGGCGCGCGCGCCTGGCGCGCGGTCCACTGGCTGGCCTACGCGTGCTGGCCGGTGGCGCTGGTCCACGGACTCGGCACGGGCAGCGACGTGCGTCCCGGCTGGCTCGCGTGGCTGAGCCTGGGCTGCACGGCGGTCGTCATCGTCGCGATCGGCGTGCGCCTCGCCGACCGCGGCGCCACCCCCGGCGTGCGCGTCGGCGCCGCCTCCGCGCTGGCCGCCGGCGCGATCGCGCTGGTGGTCTGGCTGCCGTCGGGACCGATGGCCAAGGGCTGGGCCGCGAAGGCCGGGACGCCGAGCAGCGGCGGCGCCAACCAGACCACGACGGCGCGGGGGCATCGATGAGCGGCCGCCTGCTCGGCGGCGTCGGGCCCCGCGGCCCGGTCGGGCTCGACCGGCACCTGGCCGTCCACGGGCCGATGCCCGAGGTCGCCTCCGAGCTGATCGACGAGGTCACCCGCTCCGGGCTGCGCGGCCGAGGCGGCGCCGGCTTCCCCGCCGGCATCAAGCTGGCGGCCGTCGCGGAGGGCCGCCGCCCCGTGGTCGTCGTCAACGGCACCGAGGGCGAGCCGATGAGCGCCAAGGATCACGCCATGCTGATCCGCGCTCCCCATCTCGTGCTCGACGGCGCGGTCGCGGCCGCCCGGGCGGTCGGCGCCCGCGAGGTGCTGCTCTGCGCACCGCCGGCCGACCACGCGGTCGTCGCCGCCGCGCTGGCCGAGCGCGGCGCCGGCTCCCGCGGCCGGCCCCGGGTCACGCTGGTGCCCAGCGCGCCGGGCTACGTGGCCGGCGAGGAGACGGCGGTCATCGCGCACCTCGAGGGCCGCGCCGCGCGCCCGCGCATGACGCCGCCGCGTCCGGCGCAGGAGGGCTACCGCAAGCGCCCGACGCTGATGCAGAACGTCGAGACGCTCGCCCACGTCGGGCTCATCGCGCGTCACGGCGCGAGCTGGTTCCGGGAGCTCGGGACGGCGGACCGCCCCGGCACGACGCTCGTGACGATCTCCGGCGCCGTGCGGGGGCCGGGCGTCTACGAGGTGCCCTCCGGGCTGCCGCTGGCCGAGCTGGCCCGCGTCGCGGGCGGCGTGACCGAGCCCCCGCGCGCGCTGCTGGTCGGCGGGTACTTCGGCGCCTGGGTCGACCAGGACGGAGCCGGCCTGACCCTCGACGACGGCGAGCTGCGCCGCCACGGCGCCGCCGTCGGCGCGGGCGTGGTCGTGGTGCTCGGCAGCTCGGCGTGCCCGGTGGCCGAGACGGCGCGGCTCGCGGCCTACATGGCCGCCGAGTCCGCCGGGCAGTGCGGGCCCTGCGTGCACGGCCTCGGCTCGCTGGCCGGCGTGCTGGACCGGTTCGCCACCGCCCGGACGGTGCCCGGCGACGGCGAGCGGCTCGTCCGCTGGACCGAGATGGTGCGCGGGCGCGGCGCCTGCGCCCACCCCGACGGCGTGGCCCGGATGCTGGCCAGCGCCACCCGGCTGTTCCGCGCGGAGCTCGAGGACCACGCCCGCCGCGGACCGTGCGCGCGCTGCGCGTCCGCGTCGACGCTCGTCCTTCCCGCCGCGGTTCACGCGAGGGCGGCGGCATGAGCCGTCCACCGGCAGAGCGCGCTGGGGAGGAGCTCGAGCTCGATCCGATCGCCTGCACCGGGCATGGCCTGTGCGCCGAGCTGCTTCCCGAGCGGATCGTCCTGGACGACTGGGGCTACCCGATGATCGACCCGCCGGTCCCGGCGAGCCTCCACGAGCACGCCGTGCGGGCGGTCAAGGCCTGCCCGGCGCTGGCGCTGCGGTTGCGCCGCGCCGGGTGAGCGCGCCGCGCGGGGAGCCGTTCGCGGCTCCCCGCGCAGGACCAGCTGCTCAGCTCACGGCTGGATCATCCGCTGCCAGCTGAACGGGCCGAAGGCCGAGTCGCCGGCGGGACGGCTCGCCCGCGGATCGATCGTCAGCCGCAGCCACTCCAGCGGGGCCGTGCTGCCGTGCACCACCACGCGGTGGAAGTTCGGGACGTCGTAGCCGGGGTGGATCCAGCTCACGGGGTCGCTCGGCGACAGCGGGTTGCCGGACTGGTAGACGTGCGAGTCGCCGTTGAACATGAGCACCGGCTTGCCGAAGCGGGTCGTGTTGGACGCGATGCTCCGCACGAGCGGCTCGTAGGCCGCCTGGTGCGCGGCGCCCTTCTCCGGGTCCCACATGTCGGCCTGGGCGCCGATGACGACGGCCTTGATGCCGCGCTCGTGACGGGCCAGCGCGAAGGCCGTGTCCAGCCAGCGCAGGTCGGCGCCGGTGCGCTCGGAGATCTCCTGGGTCTGCGCGGCCGTGGCGGTAGGAGCGCCGTACCAGACGTCGGTGTCGTTGTTGGAGCCTCCCGGGAGGTTGATCGTCACGAACAGGACGTCCGACTGCTCGAACAGCACGTTCTCGACGTACTTGGCGTCGGTCGGGTGCGCCGGGTCGAACAGCTGCGACTGAGAGACCACCCGCTGCTTGCGGCCGCCGAGCGTGACCCCGGGCTTGGCGAAGAAGATCGAGCGCAGGAGGTCGAGGTTGGCGACCGGGGCGCCCTTGGCGTAGTCGACCGGGGCTCCGGCGGCATCGGTGAGGTAGTCGATCTGCCCGGTGGCGGGGTTGTACGTGCCGCCGCCCTCGGCTGCCTTGTGGCAGTCGGTCCACTCGTTGTCACCCGGCGTGTAGACCAGGGGGTCCTTGAAGCGCGTCCACAGGTCGAAGACGGACTGGTCGTAGGCCTGCGTGCAGGACTGCTTGCCCGAGTGGATGTCCCCGATGTGGAGCACCAGCCGCACCCTGGGGTCGGCGTTGATCGAGTCCACGAACGCCGGCGTGGCGTCGAACTGCGACGTGTCGGTGGGCGTCGTGCCGTACGGCTCGTCGCCGAAGACCGCGACTGACAGGGGATCGGCGCCGTGGCCGAGCGGCGTGCCCGCCCCCGCAACGGCGACGCCGGCCGACAGCATGGTGACCGCCGCGGCCGCGGCCGCGGCCGCGCCGACCGCCATGAGCTGCTTGTGGATCTTCACGGCTCTCTCCTGGATCACGTGTGGAGCGCGGGGCACACGATCGACCGTGACCGGCCCCGGCGCGGGAGCGCGAACCTATGGACGGGCCACGGACGCTTCGTGAAGGCCGGGTGACCGAACCATGAGAGAACGCTTCGCCTTGCTCAGAGCGTCTCGAGGATCCGCAGCTTCTGCGCCTCGAACTCCTCGGCCGTGATCACCCCGGCGTCACGCAGCTCCCCGAGCCGGCGGAGGCGCTCGGCCGTGCTCGCGGCGCCGCCGGCGGTCGAGCTCGTGCCGAAGATCGAGGGCGGCGGCGCCTCGCCCGGCGTCCACCGGCCGGTCTGCTGCTGCATGCTCGCGTCGTAGCGCGGGTCGCCCTCGAGGTCGAAGGCGACCTTGTGCGAGCGCGGGCTGAATCTGACCTTCAGCAGGTCGCCGCGCTTCGGCGCCCAGAAGACGCTGAACACGTCCTTCACCTGCGCCTCGAACGGGTCCGCGCCGGCCGGCTGCACCTCGAGCACGAACTTGTGGGTGAGCGACGTGCCGGGGGACTGGTACTTGGGGACGTCGACCTCGAGCACGCGGGCATCGGCCGACTCGCCGCGCTTGAGCAGACGCCTCCGGAATGGATTGAGATCGATCGAGTCGTCCACCGGCCGAACGTAGCACCGAGGTCCTGCGCGGCCCTCAGGCCTCCGGCACCCGCGGCGCGTAGCGGTGGTGGAGCATGAGCGCGTTGCCGTCGGGGTCGGCGAAGAACGCCATGTGGCAGACGCCGGTGTCGAAGATGTCGCCGGCGAATGCGACGCCCCGCTCCTCGAGCGTCGCCCGCGCCGCGGCGACGTCCTCGACGTGCAGCGCCAGGGGGCTGGTGCCGGCCTGGAAGGCCCCGACGCCCATGCGCTCTGGATCCAGCACGCTCAGCGTGACCGTGCCCGTCTCGAACTCGGCGAAGTTGCGGTCCGGGCGGTACGCCGACCGATTCAGGCCCAGCGTCTCCCCGTAGAAGGCGACGGCGCGCTCGAGGTCGCGGGTGGGAAGCGACACGAAGTCGACGCCGGTGACGATGTCCGCGTCTTGGCTGGTGCTCATCGCGCAACTCTAGGCCTGGCGCGGGCGGAGCGCGACGACCGGGATCAGGCGCGCGCCGGCCCGGCGCTGGTAGGTCGCGTAGCCCGAGTAGTTGTCGCACGCCATCGCCCACAGCGCCTCCCGCTCGTCGCCTTCGGCGACGTGCGCGCGCATCGGCCGGCGTCGCCCTCCCATCGTCACCTCGACGTCCGGGTTGGCCTTGACGTTGTGGAACCAGGCGGGGTGCTCGACCGCGCCGGCCTTCGACGCGACGACCACGAGCAGGTCGCCCTTCTGCGTCGCCAGCAGCGGCGTCAGGCGCTCGATGCCGGTCTTCGCGCCCCTGACGTGGAGCAGCACGATGGGCTGACCGAGCCCCGTCGACAGCCTGCCGCGGGTGAGCGGCATGAGCCGCCGGTCGATGGCCGGGAACACGGAGATGAACAGCTTGCCGCCCAGCCGGGTCTGCGCGAAGGCCTGGAGCAGCCTGTCCGCCCAGGACTTCCCGGACTGCGGCCGATAGTCGCGCATCGGGCGAGCCTATCCGGCCGTTTCGCGATTGTCGTGCCACCGACGCCGGCTCCACATGCCTGCACGGTGGCCCGCCGCCCGCAACGGCGCGATGGTTGCGCGGATGGACGCCCCACGCAGACCCCTGCGCGCCATGCCGGTCGACCGTGACGTTCGGTCCGCGCTGCGGCGGAGCGCCTTCCTCGCCGCCGGGCTGGGCGCGACGGCGGTCCGGGCGTCGCTGGTCCCGGCCGGCCTCGCGGTCGAGGCGGGCCGCGCCGTCGCGCAGGAGACCCGCAGCAGGGTCGGCCGCACCGCCGGCGAGGCCGGGCTGGCCGCGCTCGACGCCGTGCTGGCGTCGCGCTTCACCGACGAGGTCGTCGAGCGGGCGCTCGGCAGCCGCGCCGCCGAGCGGGCCGTCGTCGGCGCGCTCGGCGCGCCGATCGCCGAGCAGGCGCTGACGAGCGCGCTGAGCGGCCCCCTCGTCGATGCCCTCGCCCGCGACGTCGCGCGCTACTCGGTGCTGGAGCGGGTGACCGACCAGGTGCTCGCGGGCGAGGCGTTCGATCGGCTGACCGCGGCGCTGCTGGGCGGCGATCTGCTGGAGCGGGTGTTCGAGCGCATGGAGGCGGCCGGCGTCCCGCAGCGCCTGGTCGAGCGCGTGCTCGTCGACGGCGTCGCCGAGCAGCTCGTGACCCGGGTGCTCGACGGTCCTGAGCTGGAGCGGATCCTCGACATGGCGCTCGGCAGCGACCGGCTGCAGGGCGCGGTCGGGGCCGCGCTGGACAGCGAGGAGGCCGAGCGCCTGGTCAGCCGGGCGATGGACAGCCCGGGTGCGCAGCGGCTCGTCAACCGCGCGCTGGGGAGCCGCGGCATGGAGGATCTCGTGAGCGGCGTGATCGACAGCCGGCTGCTCGACCAGGTGGTCACGCGCCTGCTCGAGAGCGAGGAGCTGTGGCTCCTGGTCGAGGAGATCGCCCGCAGCCCCGCGGTGACCGAGGCCATCACCCAGCAGAGCCTCGGCTTCGCCGACCAGGTCGGCGACGAGGTCCGCAAGCGATCGGGCAACGCCGACGCCTGGCTGGAGCGCGCCGCACGCCGCGTGCGCCACCCGCGCCGCGACGGCGACCCCGCCTCGGCCCCGCTGGGCGCCGACGTGAGAGCGCCATGACGACCGAGCAAGGGCAGGGCGACGAACGCCGGCCGGCGCGGGCGCCCGGGGAGGCGCCCCTCGCGCTCAGGCCGCTGCCGCCGGCGGGGGCGCCGCCCACCAACGGCGCCTCCGGCGCCCCGGATCACCGCCGGGTCGACCACGCCGCGCGGGCGGCACGCGCGCAGGCGGCGGCCGCGCTGCGCGCACGGGCCGACGGGCCCGCGCGCGCCCCGGCGCGTGGCGACGCCGAGCGCGCCGGCGCCTACGCAGGGCTCATGACCCGCACGATCGCCTACGCGCTGGACGGGGCGCTCATCAACGTCGCGGCGCTGCTCGCCGGCATCGCCGCCGCGCTGGCGCTGTCGATCCTCCACCTGCCCAGCAGGCTCGACGGCGTCGTCGCGGCCGTGCTCGCCGTCGCCTACGCCGTCTGGGTCGTCGGCTACTTCGTGACCTTCTGGTCGACGACCGGTCAGACGCCCGGCTCCCGGCTCATGCGCATCCGGGTGATCGACGCCCACGGCGCCCCGAGGCTGAAGCCCCGCCGCGCGGCCGTCAGGGTCGCCGGCCTCGTGCTGGCCACCATCCCGCTGTTCGCGGGGTTCTTCATCATGCTCTGGGACCGCCGGCGCCGCTGCCTCCAGGATCGCCTGGCCCGCACGGTCGTGGTCCACGCCCCGCCGCAGGTCCGCATCGTCCGCCGGCGGATCGCGCCGGACCGCCACCCGGACGTCGGGTGACCGGCGGCCCTCGCACGGCCCTGGACGTCGGTCCCGGCACGCTGGACGTCGGTCCGCGACGGGCCGGATCTCGCGACCTAGACTCGGTGGGATGAGCGCACGGTCGGATTCCGTCTCGGGCAGCGTCGAGGCGGTGAACGTCGGCACGCCGCGCGACGTGCAGCTGGATGGCCGGACCGTCCGGACGGCGATCTGGAAGCTCCCGGTCGAGGGACGGGTGCCGCTGCGCGGGGTGAACCTGCGGGGTGACGACCAGGCCGATCGGACCGTGCACGGCGGGCCGGACAAGGCGGTCTACGCCTACGGGGCCGAGGACACCGACTGGTGGGAGGCGGAGCTCGGCGCGTCGCTCGGCCCGGGCGCGTTCGGAGAGAACCTCACGGTACGTGGCGTCCCGGTGTCCGAGGCGGTGATCGGCGAGCGGTGGGTCGTCGGAAGCGCGCTGCTCGAAGTCGCGCAGCCGCGCCTGCCGTGCTTCAAGCTCGGCCTGCGGATGGGGGATCCCGGGTTCCTGAAGCGCTTCGCGGCCGCCCGCAGGCCGGGCGCATACCTCCGGGTGATCCGCGAGGGCGACATCGCCGCCGACGACGCGATCGAGGTCGTGCACCGCCCGGCGCACGGCGTGACCAGCGCGCTCGTCTCGCGCGCGATCCTCGGCGAGCCGGAGCTGCTGGCCGCCGCCCAGCAGGCGCCCGAGCTGCCCGGCGACCTGCGTGCCTGGCTGCAGGAGCGGGCCGAGCGCGCCCGCCCGGAGTGATCCGGGACGGGGCCCTCAGCTCGTCCGGTCGCCGCCGATCTCCGCGGGATCGGCCGTGGTCTCGACCGCCTTGTCGAGCGCCGAGGTGTGGAGGACCTCGGCGATCGTCGTGCCCTCGCCCCTGACGACCACGAGCCGCCGTCCCGCGCGCCGCGCCCGCTGGTGGGCGCCGACGAGCTCGCCGATGCCCGACGAGTCCATGAACGTGACGTCGCGCAGGTCGACGAGGAGCGTCTCGGTCCCCGGCTCGGCGTCGGCGAGCTGCTCGGCGAACTGCGGCGCCGTCGCGAGGTCCAGCTCACCACGGAGCGCCAGCGAGACGCGGTCGTCGCGCCCGCGGTCGACGTTCACCGAGAGCCGTGACGGGGCCACCGGCGCGGCGATCGTCGCCGGCTCGACGGCGACGTGCGGGAGCCACTGCAGCCAGGAGGGCAGGTACCAGTTCCAGTCCCCGAGCAGCTGCATGCTCGCCGGCAGCAGGACCGCGCGGACGATCGTCGCGTCGATGAACACCGCGACGGCGAGCCCGACCCCCATCTCCTTGAAGTCGATCGAGCTCAGCGTCGCGAACACCGAGAACACGCCGATCATCACCGCTGCCGCGCTCGTCACCACGCCGGCCGTCGACCTGATGCCGTGGGAGACGGCCTCCTCGGTGGCCATCCCGCGGTCGTAGCCCTCCCGGACCCGGCTGAGGATGAACACGTGGTAGTCCATGGAGAGCCCGAACAGGATCACGAACAGGAACAGCGGCAGCCACGACGTGATGCCGCCGATCGAGGTGAACCCGAGCAGCGATTCGAGGTGCCCGTCCTGGAAGATCCACACGAGCACGCCGTACGCCGCGCCCACCGACAGCAGGTTCAGGGCGATCGCCTTGGCCGGGATGACGATCGAGCGGAAGGTCACCAGCAGCAGCAGGAACGCCAGGGTCAGGACGAACGCGAAGACCCACGGCGCGCGGTCCTTCATCAGCTGGTTGAAGTCGTAGGAGCCCGCGGTGAGGCCCGTCACGGGCGCCTCCACGCCCGGCAGCCGGCCCAGCGTGCGCGGGATGATGTCGTTGCGCAGGACCAGCAGCGCGCGGTTGGACCGGTCATCGGTCCCGTCGCCGACGAGCGGGACGTTGACGGCGGCGACCCGCCTGTCGCGGCTCAGGTCGATCGTGACCGGGTCGCGCATGAGCCCGGTCCGCACGGCCTCGTTGCGCAGCTCGCGGATGGCTGCCGTCACGCCCAGCGACCGCACGTCCGGGGCCTTGACCGCGATGGTCGCCGCGATCGGCTGGCCGGGGAAGGCGCGCTGGATCCGGTCGTAGGTCTGCATGACCGGCAGGTCCCGCGGCAGGCCCTGGACGCCCGAGTTGGCCGTGTGCAGTCGCAGCGTCGGAACGGCCAGCAGCACCAGCACCGCGCCGGCGACGAGCGCCGAGACCCACGGGTGGCGCAGGACGCGGCCGACGATCGCGGACCAGAACCCCGACTCGGCGCCTTGCCTGTGCAGGCGGCCGATGAACGGCAGGCGCCCCTTGTCGATGGTGTCGCCGAGCTTGGACAGCAGCGCCGGCAGGACGGTCACCGAGCCGATCACCGCGACCGCGACGACCATGATCGTGCCGGTGGCGAAGGACTGGAACGTCGCGTTGCCCGTCAGGTACATGCCGGCCATGGCGAGCATGACCGTGAACCCGGAGATGAGCACCGCCCGTCCGGACGTCGCGGCCGCCAGGTCGAGCGCGGCCTCCTTGCCGCGTCCAGCCGCGCGTTCGTCGCGCTCGCGGCGGATGTAGAACATCGAGTAGTCGACGCCCACCGCCAGGCCGACGAGCAGGATCACGGAGGAGATGGCCTCGTCCACCGGGAACAGCTGGCTCACCGGCGCGAGCAGGCCGAGCGTGATGGCGACCGCGGAGAGGCCGAGCAGCAGCGGCAGCCCAGCCGCGACCAGCGCGCCGAACGCGAGGACGAGGATCACCAAGGTGATCGGGAGCGACAGGAACTCGGCCTTGCGGAAGTCGTCCTTGAACGCCTTGGACAGCGCCTTGTCGGCGCTGGCGTCACCGAACTCCTCGATCCGCAGCCCCGGGTGGGCGCGGTCGAGCCGGGCGACCGCGTCGAGGATCGGGCCGACGCGCTTCTTGGCGGCGTCCGAGTTCCCGGCGATGTCGAACGTGACGAGCGCGGACCGCCGATCGCGGGAGATCTGCCCCGCGTTCGCGGGCGCGAGCGGGGACTTCACGTCAATCACGGTCCGGAACCGGCGCAGGCGCCCGACGACGTCGTCGATCCCGGCCCGGAACGCCGGATCGGTGACCGTCAGCCCCGGCCGCTCGGCCTGGACGAGCACCTCCTCGCCGGCCCGGTCCTCGAACCCCGCGGACGCCAGGATCTGGTCGGCCGTGCGGGACTCCCCGACGCCGAGATCCTCGTCGGCGATGTACTTCGTGCCCACCGCCGCGCCGATGAAGATGCACACGACCACGAGGCCGATCCAGCCAAAGATCGCGATCCCCCGGTGCTCGGCGCTCCAGCGTGCAGCGCGTTGGGCGAGATTCGGGCGAGCTGACAAGGCGCTCTCCTCCCGGCTTCGCGAGCGAAGCCGACGACTCTCGGTATCGCCGAGGCTACTCCGCGATGGCGAAGGCGGGCCAGAACTTTCGCCCAGGGTTCAGTGCCCGCGACCTGCGTGCGCATCGGCGGTGGGCGCGCGCCGCGATGGCGTGGATCGCTGCTCGGCGCCACCGCGCCGGGGGCGGCCCGTGATCAACCGGGTGCCGCCGGAGCGGGTGAGGAAGCTGAACCCCCAGCGGGTCAGGACGACGAGCCGGTTCTGGGGGCCGATCAGGTAGAAGAGGTGCACGAACAGCCAGGTCAGCCACGCCGGGAGGCCGCTGAGCTGCACGTGCCCGAGCTCGGCGACCGCCTTCGCGCGGCCGATCGTCGCGAGGCTCCCCTTGTCGCGGTAGCGGAACGCGGGCGTCCGCCCTCCGCCCACGCGGTCGATGATCAGCCGCGCGGCGTAGCGCCCCTGCTGCATCGCGACGGGCGCCAGGCCGGGCAACGCAACCGGGTTGCCGGACGCGTCGTGGACCTTGACCATGTCGCCGAGCGCGATGACCTCGCCGTGGCCGGGCAGGGTCAGGTCGGGCCCGACGGCGATGCGGCCGCCGCGGTCGAGCCCGGCGCCGCTCTCGGTCGCCAGCGCCGTGGCGAGCCCGCTGGCGACGATGCCCGCCGCCCAGATGACCGTGCGCGCCGGCACCCGCTGCGCCGCCCCCGCGCCGGCGGCGATCGTGACCGAGGCCTCGTCGATCCCGGTGACCGTGTGCCCGACCAGCGGCGTCACGCCGAGGCCCGCAAGCGCGCGCTTCGCGGACGCCGACAGACGTGGCGGGAACGCGGGCAGGACACGCGGCGCCATCTCGACCAGCAGGATGCGCGCCGCGCCCGTGTCGAAGGCGCGGAAGTCATCGCGCAGGGCGCTGCGCGCCAGCTCGCCGATCTGCCCGGCCAGCTCCACGCCGGTCGGCCCGCCGCCGACCACCACGAACGTGAGCCATGCCGCGCGGCGGACAGGATCCCGTTCGACCTCGGCGGCCTCGAACGCCGTCAGGATCCGCCCGCGGACCTCGGTCGCGCTCTCCAGCGACTTCACGTCCGGGGCGAGCGGGCGCCAGTCGTCGTGACCGAAGTAGGAGTAGTCCGATCCGCCCGCGACGATCAGGCTGTCGTAGCCGATCGTGCGGCGCTCGTCGCCGTTCGGGAGCCGCTCGACGACCACCTGCCGGGCGGCGAGGTCGAAGCCGGTCACCTCGCCGAGGATCACGCGCACGTTGCGGTCGCGCTCGAACAGCGCGCGCAGCGGCGCGGCGACGTCGCCGGCGGAGAGCACCCCGGTCGCGACCTGGTAGACGAGCGGCTGGAACAGGTGGAAGTTGCGCCGGTCGATCAGCGTGACGTCCACAGCCCGGCGACGCAGCTCCCGGACCGCCTGGAGCCCGCCGAACCCCCCGCCGACGACGACGACGTGGTGGGCGCGCTCGCCGGCGCGGGTGCGAGGGCTGTCCACGTCCTCGACAGCTAGGCCGCGCCTGCGCGCGCGCAAACACGGGGTCAGCCGGCGACCGCGACGCCGATGGGCAGCCACCGGAAGCGCCCGCGGATGTCCTCGGGCGCATCCGCGAGCTCGCGCTCGATGGCCGCCCGGCCCTCCCGGAAGTGCTTCCATCCCTCGTAGTGGATCGGGATGGCGGTGCGCGGCCCGACCAGGCGGCACAGCTCGACGGCGTCGTGCGCGGTCATCGTGTAGCGCACGGGCCCCGAGACCGGGAAGCGCACGCCGCCCAGGTGCAGCAGCGCGGTGTCGACCTGCAGCCGGTCGGCGACCTCACGCACGCCGTCGTAGAGCACC
>JAXDGY010000325.1:0-5407 GCA_034664785.1 Solirubrobacteraceae bacterium | reverse complement strand
TGGGCGCCTACGGCGACGTCTTCACGCGCAACGTCAGGTGCTCCGGCGTCATCCCGCAGATCTCGCTGATCATGGGTCCGTGCGCCGGCGGCGCCGTGTACTCCCCCGCGATCACCGACTTCATCTTCATGGTGAAGGAGAGCTCGCACATGTTCATCACCGGTCCCGACGTCATCAAGACGGTCACGGGCGAGGAGGTGGACTTCGAGTCGCTCGGCGGCGCGATGACGCACAACACGAAGTCCGGCGTGGCCCACCTGGCCGCCGACGACGAGGACCAGCTGCTCGAGGACACGCGCTACGTCATGTCCTTCCTGCCGCAGAACAACCTCGAGACGCCGCCCCGTGTCATGCCCAGCGACGACCCGCAGCGGGCCGACCCCGAGCTCGACACGGCCGTCCCGGACAACCCGAACAAGCCCTATGACATGCGCAACGTCGTGCGCCTGGTCGTCGACGACGGCGAGTTCTTCGAGATCCACGAGCACTTCGCCAAGAACATCATCTGCGGCTTCGCGCGCCTGAACGGCTACGCGGTGGGCGTGGTGGGCAACCAGCCCGCGCACATGGCCGGCGTGCTCGACATCGACGCCAGCGCGAAGGCCGCCCGCTTCGTGCGCACCTGCGACGCCTTCAACATCCCGATCATCACCCTGACCGACGTCCCCGGCTTCCTGCCCGGCACCTCCCAGGAGTGGGGCGGGATCATCCGCCACGGCGCCAAGCTGCTCTACGCCTACGCCGAGGCGACCGTCCCGAAGATCACGGTCATCACCCGCAAGGCCTACGGCGGCGCCTACGACGTCATGGCCTCCAAGCACCTGCTGGCCGACTTCAACTTCGCGTGGCCGACGGCGGAGGTGGCGGTCATGGGGCCCGAGGGCGCGGTGAACATCATCTACCGCCGCGACATCGCGAGCTCGCCGACGCCGGACGAGCGGCGCGCGAAGCTCATGGACGACTACAAGGCGCGCTTCGCCAACCCGTACACCGCGGCCGAGCGCGGCTACATCGACGACGTGATCGCCCCTCACGAGACCCGCCCGAAGCTCATCACCGCCCTGGAGACGCTGCTCACCAAGCGCGAGCCCGGCCCGCGCCGCAAGCACGGCAACATCCCGCTGTAGCCCGCGCGGCCCCAAACCGCCTCGGCCGCGCGTGCGGTCTCCTAGCATGAGACGTGATGAGCACGACCGGAGAGCCCATGCGCCTCGAGCGCGCCGTCCTCGACGACCAGACCCAGGAGGTGAGGGTCACCGGCGAGGTGGACGTCGCGACGGGCCCGCGGCTGGGCTTCGTGCTGGGCGAGGCGCTGGCCGACGGCGCCGTGCTCGTGGACCTGCGGGCCTGCGGCTACATCGACTCGATGGGGATCGGCGCCCTGGTGCGCGCCGCGCGGCGCGAGCGCCAGGGCCGGATGGCCGTCGTCTGCGCGCCGGCCGGCGCCGTGCGCAAGGTCATCGACGCGGTCGGGCTGGAGAACCTCGTGCCGGTGCTCGAGTCGCGCGACGCGGCCATCGAGGCGCTCGTCGCTGCTCGCCGCGTCGACTGACCGCCGCCCGGTCGATCAGCCCGGCACATGCTGATGACACGTCCCACCGCCCGTGCGGATAACGTCGCACCATGTCCCAGACCCGTCGCCAGTTCCTGGCCGGCGCGGCCCCGCTCGCCGCGGCCGCCGTCCTGACCCCGCAGGCGCTCGCCGCCGGCCTCACCTCGGCCCGCAAGGCCCCGGCCTTCCGCGGTGGCCGATTCGCCTCCGGGCTCATGTCCGGCGACCCCACGCCGCGGGGCATCACGCTGTGGACCACGCTGGACGGCGTCGGCGGCTCGGGCAGCGTCGAGCTCGAAGTCGCCAAGGACAACGCGTTCAAGCACCTGGTCACCCGCAAGGCGATCCGCACGAGCGCCGCGCTCGACCACAGCGTCAAGGCGCGCGTCAGCGGCCTGGACCCCTACGAGCAGTACTACTACCGCTTCGCCACCAAGACGAAGGACTCTCCGGTCGGGCGCTTCCGCACCGCGCTGCCCGCGGACTCCAAGCAGCCGGTGAAGTTCGCGTTCTTCTCCTGCCAGGACTACACCCACGGCTACTACAACGCCCTCGAGGCGATGGCCGCCGGCGACTACGACTTCGTCGTCTGCCTCGGCGACTACATCTACGACGAGACCTACCACTCCATCGCCGGCGGCACGGGCGTGCGCGACGACAAGATCGGCAAGGCCGAGCCCGGCTACACGAGCGCCATCCTGGCCGGCCAGACGCTCGACGACTACCGCAGCAAGTACGCGCTGTACCGGTCCGACGCCTCGCTGCGGAAGGTCCATGCCAAGTTCCCGGTCGTCATGCTCTGGGACGACCACGAGGTCCAGGACAACTACGCCGGCGGCGCCGGCCCCACCGGGGGCCTGCCCGCCGTGCAGCAGTACTCGGCCAAGCGCCGCGCCGCGGGCTACAAGGCGTTCTTCGAGAACATGCCGTACTACCCCGTCGCGAAGAACCGCATCTACCGCTCCCTGCAGTTCGGCAGGACGGTCGAGCTGCTGGTGATGGACCAGCGCCAGTACCGCGCCGACCAGCCCTGCGACGACGCCGTCGCGCCCGCCTGCGCCGACTGGGACCAGCCGCGCCCGTTCCTGGGCCAGACGCAGATGAACTGGGTGAAGGGGCGCCTCGAGGCGTCGACCGCGGCCTGGAAGGTGATGGCCAACGAGGTGATGGCGATGCCGGCCAAGGTGCTGGGCGACGCCTACTTCGGCTTCGACTCGTGGCAGGGCTACCCGCGCGAGCGCGAGGAGCTGCTGACCCACATCACGTCGAAGGGCATCAAGGACGTCGTCTTCGTGACGGGCGACATCCACACGTTCATCGCCGGCGACGTGAAGACGGCGATGGGGGCGGGCGCGCCCGCCGGCATCGAGTTCGTGGGCGGCTCGATCACGTCGCAGGGGCTCGGCGAGACCGACCTCGACGCGGGCGGCGGCGCCGTGATCAAGGGCAACGACGCCAACCCGAACACGCCGGCGGCGCTGATCAACACGCTGCGCGCGATCAACCCGTGGGTCGACGTCGCTGACTTCGACCATCACGGCTACGGCTCCGTGACGGCGACCCAGCAGGGCTTCGAGTGCGAGCTCGTCCGCTGTCAGACGATCAAGCAGAAGACGACGGCCCTGCTGCCCTCCGCCGGCTTCAAGTACGCGGTCAAGCGCGGGCAGACGTCCATCAAGGGCGTCAACGGCCCGGCCTAGGACCCGTTCCTAGTCGACGCGCGGCGGCTCGCCGCCCGTGCCGCCGAGCCTGTCCCGCAGGCCCTCGGCGGCACGGCGGACGGGCCGGCGCGCAGCGGTGAGGCCGTGCAGGGCGGCGTCGCGCGCCTGCTTGACGCGCTGCTCGGCTTGCGACGGCGAGAAGCGCGCGACGAGCCGCTCGCGCAGCTCGGCGCGGAAGGCCGCGTGGTCGTCGCCGACGAGCAGGCGCTCGCGGGCGGGCAGGGCCCCGTCCCAGAACAGGCCCTGGCGGAGCTCCTCCTCGGCCAGCCGGGCGGCCTGGGTGCGCAGGCCCCAGTCGTGGTGGATCGAGTGCGGCTTGTGCGCGAAGACCAGCTCGCCACCCTGCAGGGCCACGAGCCAGCGATGGTCCTCGCGGCCGAGCCACGGGCCCTGCCCCTCGGCATCGAAGACGAGCTCCGCCTCGATGGTCGGGACCTCCACGTAGCCCGCCCGGGCCACCCGGGCGAGCTCCGAGCAGACCCAGATCGGGTCGCGGACGCGCTCGAGCGTCCCGACGCAGACGACGAAGTCGAACTGGTGATCGCGGAACGGCCACGGCTCGCGGTCGCACGGGTCGCGTACGACCCACGTGCGGCCGGAGAAGCGCTCGCCGCGCCCGGCGCCGGTGGCCGGCCCGCGCGACTCGAACGGCAGCGCCTCGAGGACCCAGTCGGCGCGGTCGAACGGCGCCGACCAGCCGCCGACGGCGAGGACGGAGGCGTCCTCGGGCAGCAGCGACAGGATGCGCTCGGTGGCGGCGGCGAGCATCAGAGTCGCACCCTCTGCGCCTCGACCCTGCCCGCCCGCAGCGCCGCGATCGCCACCGCGGCGACGGCAAGGTCCTGGATCGCCAGCCCGGTCGAGTCGAACAGCGTGACCTCGTCCGCGCCCGTCCGCCCGGGGGCCTCGCCCTCGAGCACCGCGCCGAGCTCCGTGACCTGCTCGCGGGTGACCAGCCCGGCCTCGATCGCCCCGGTCAGCTCGCCGCCGTGGGACGCCTGGTCCCACTCGTCGCAGAACAGCCGGCACGCGGCCACGGCGTCCACCTCCGCCTCGGCCTTCCCGGGCCCGTCGGCACCGAGCATGTTCAGGTGCGCGCCGGGGCGCAGGTCGCCCCGGGCGACGACCGGCGCGAAGCCCGGCGTCACGCAGGTGACAACGTCGCAGGCCAGCGCCTCCTCGCGCGTGCCGGTCGCCCACCCGAGCTCCTCCGCCAGGCCGCCGGCCGCGGCCGCGTCGGGGTCCGCGCACACGCCCGGGCCGTAGCCCGCCGCGACCAGGCACCGCGCCGCCCAGCCCCCGTGCAGGCCGCACCCGATCAGCCCGACGGTGGCGGCGTCCTCACGGGCGAGGGATCGCGCGGCGATCGCGGCCACGGCACCCGTGCGCAGGGCGGTCACGGCGCCCGCGTCGAGCAGCGCGAGCAGCTCCGACGTGCGTGCGTCCGACACGCAGACCACGCCGATGACCGTCGGCAGGCCGTGGGCCGGGTTGCCCGGGAACGAGGAGATCCACTTCAGCATCGCCAGGTCGCCCCCGCGGGCCGGCATCGCGCGGAAGTCACCGTGCGGCGGCGACGTCAGGTAGGTCTTGCTCGGCATGACCCACTCACCGCGGCGGTGGCGGCCGAACGCGTCGCGCACGGCGTCGATGGCCGCTTCGGGCGTCACCGCGGCCAGGACCGCGTCGTGGTCGAGGACGGCGACGTCGGGCATCGCGGCGGACGATAGCCTTCGCCCCCGGATGCCCAACCGCCGGCCGAAGCTCGAGATCGTCGCCCCCTCCGCGTCCCCGGAGGAGGCCGCCGCGGTGGCCGCCGCGATCGAGCAGTTCCTCCGCCAGACCGTGCCGCCCCCGGCCCCGCCCGCCCCGGCGCGCAACCCGTGGCTGCGGGCCGCGCTGCTCGAGCAGACGGGACGCGAGCCCGACGCGCCGTCGCCCTGGGGCGATCCGCACCCCTGGGGTTGACGCTCGCCGGGACGTCGAGCGAGCGTCTGCGCGCCAGCTTCGCTGGCGGCTGTCGCAGCGGCGCGGGACCGTTCGTCGTCCCGACGAACCAGCCGGCGCATCCGACGCGCCGGCGCCATGATCGGAGGCTCCCGTGCAGTACATGCTGCTCATCTACGTCGACCCG
>JAXDGY010000324.1:0-4215 GCA_034664785.1 Solirubrobacteraceae bacterium | reverse complement strand
AGGTCGAGCCGACGGCGTCGCAGCAGTCCTCCACCAGGAACAGGTCGTGCTTGTCGCAGAACGCCTTGACCGTCGCCAGGTCGAACGGGTTGCCGAGCGTGTGGGCCATCATCACCGCGCGGGTGCGGGAGCTGAGGGCCGCCTCCAGCATCGAGGCGTCGGCGTTGTAGGTCGGGATGTCCACGTCGATGAACACCGGAACAAGCCGGTTCTGGATCAGCGGGTTGACCGTCGTGGGGAAGCCGCAGGCGACGGTGATCACCTCGTCGCCAGGCACCAGGCGGCGATCGCCGAGGTCGGGTGAGGTGAGCGCGCTGGCGGCGAGCAGGTTCGCGCTCGAGCCGGAGTTGGTGAGCAGCGCGTGACGCACGCCGAACAGCTTGCGGAAGCGCTTCTCGAACGCGTCGGCGTAGCGGCCAGTGGTGAGCCAGAAGTCGAGGCTGGAGTCGACGAGGTGCACCAGCTCCTCGTCGTCGAACACGCGGCCCGCGTAGCGCAGCGGCGACTCGCCGGGAATGAACTCGGGCTCCTGGAAGGCGACCTCGTGGTATTCGCGGACCTTCTCGAGGATCTCGGCGCGGAGCTGGGAGGCCCGGTCGGCGGCGTCGTGGCCGGCCGGGTGGGCACCTGCTGCGTTGCGGGGAAGCGTCGGCATGAAGGCTCAGAGCGTAGCTAGGCGCTCTCGGGGAACGGCGTACAGCACGACCTCCCAGCAGTCGTTCTCGTATCGCCGCAGGAAGTAGGCGTAGTCGTCGACCAGCGCATCCAAGGCGAGCGCGAGGCGCCAGAGGTGGTCCTGGACGTGGTAGGCGCACAGCGCCAGGACCGGACGGTCGCGTGCGACCGTCGCGGCCGTTCCCGCGAGAGCCGCCGGCTCGGCGCCCTCGATGTCCATCTTCACGTAGGTCGGGACGACGTCGCCGAGCAGGTCATCCAGCACGATCGCCGGGACCTCGACCTCGCCCGTCTGGGACAACCCGGCCGACGACCCCCCACCCGCCGCGAAGCGGAGGGTGCCCGGTACGGCTGCGGCCGCGTAGGGAAGCACTTCGACCCGATCGCGCACGTCGGGCGCGAGGCCTTCGACGCGCGCGCGGAGCGCGGCGAGGTTCGCCGCGTCGGGCTCGAGGGCCAGATAGCGGTCGAAGCGCCCTCGGCGGTGACCGAGGAAGCTCTCCAGCGTGTCCCCGTCGAAGGCGCCGCAGTCGACGAATCGCTCGTCGTCGCGCGGCGGGACGACGCCGGGGGTGAAGTACTGCTCGCAGGCCGGCAGCGGAGGGCCGAGCACGTCGAAGTCGGCCGTCAGTCGCCAGGCGACCTGGCGAGCGTATTGGTCGCGGGAGGCGTCGTCCTCGAGCAGCGCGGCCGCGGCGCGCACGTCGTCCGCCTGCTCGAGGACGTGCTCCGGCCGGTCGACGGCGTAGTACGGCAGGAGCGCGTCCGCGTGGACCCACGCGAGCGGGATCCAGGAGACGACGGTCGTCACGCGTTCGGCCTGCAGGCTCGCGCGCACCGCGGTGAAGGCGTGCCGCGGGTTGAGCATCGTGACGACCCAGACCGCGTCCCGCCCGTACTGTCGGGCCGCCGTCGCCAGGTCGAGCACCGGAATGCCGTCGAGCTCCACGCCAGCCGCCGCGGAGCGGTCGGCGAAGCAGACCGGCGGCTCTCCCGTGTCGCGGAGCGCCGCGACCACGCGGCGCCCGACGCCACCCGCCCCATAGAGCACGACGGGCCGACCGTGCGCGAACGCCGGCCAGGCGCTGTCGGCGCGGGTCCTGGCGGCGTCCACCGGCTCGGCCAGGAGCTCCTCCAGCACCGGAACGCTCACTCGGGCACGCGCACCACGTCGCGACGAGCAAGCTGCTCGTCCGCCGCGCGATGCTCCACGTCGATCCCCAGCTCCCGCCGCACGACGAAGTTCGGCCGCTGCTTGACCTCCTCGTAGATGAGCCCGATGTACTCGGCCACCACCCCGAGGATCGAGAACAGCATCCCGAAGAGCAGGATCATCACGCAGATCAGCGTGCCGAAGCCGGGGAACGGGACTCCGACGAGGAAGAAGCGAAGGGTGAGCGCTACGAGCGAGAGCAGCGACAGGCCGCTCAGCGCGATGCCCAGCCCCGAAATGATCCGCAGCGGGACGTAGGAGTGCGCGAGGATGCCGCGCACGGCGAAGCCCAGGACCCCGAAGGTGTACGCCTTCGATTCCCCGCCGTGGCGGGGCAGCCGCCGGTGCTCGACGCCGGTGGTCTTGAAGCCAACCCAGGAGAAGAGGCCGCGCATGAACCGGTTGCGCTCCTCCATCGCGTTGATGGTGTCGACGACGCGCCGGTCGATGAGCCGGAAATCCGAGACGTTGCGCGGGATGCGTCCGTCCGTCAGGCGCCCGGCGACGAGGTAGAAGAGGTTGGAGTTCATACGCCGGATCGGGCCCGTCCCCTCGCGGGCGGTGACGATGCCGTGCACGTGGTCGTAGCCCTCCTCCCACTTGGCGATGAACTCCGGGATGACCTCTGGCGGGTCCTGCAGGTCGGCGGTCATGAGGATCGCGGCGTCGCCCTGGACATAGGCCAGCCCGGCGGTCAGGCCGCCGTCCATGAGGAAGTTGCGCGCCAGCTGCACGATCTTGAAGCGGTCGGCGCGCTCGTGGAGGGCCTCGAGCTTGTCCATCGTGTCGTCGAACGAGCCGTTCTCGACGATGATCGCCTCGAAGTCGTACTCCGGGAGGCTGTCGAAGACCGCAGCGAGGCGGGCGCCGAGCTCGTCGACGCACTCCGTCTCGTTGTAGGCGGGGATGACGAGGGAGATGAGCTTCCGTGAGGGCATCAGGATCCGGCGCAGCGTAGCGACGAGGGCAGGCAGGGAACGTCCCGGGGACCGTGGGAGTCGCGGGGTAAGGTGGCGCGGTGCTCGTGCGCGAACTGCACCAGGGCTCCGCACCGGCGCCGGCGCGCGGCGACGCCGCGGTCGTGCTGTGGGGCGGCGAGGACCACGACCAGGCCGCGCGCGGGCTGCGCGCCCTGCTGGCCCACACCGCCGCCGGGCAAGTGATCGTCGTCACCGGCGGCCCGGGGGTCCGGCGGCTGCTCGACGAGGTGCAGGCGCCGGACGGACGGGAGGTCTGGTGGGCGGGCGAGCGCCCCGTCGCGGAGGTCATCCAGGATCTGCCCGACGCCGATCTCGCTCTCGTCCACGCCGACGCCGAGGTGGCCGCGGACTGGCTGCCCGGACTGCGCGCCGCGGTGCGCGACACAGGCGCGGGGACGGCGAGCGCGCTGTCGAACCACGCCGGGCTGGCCTCGGTCCCCAAGCGCAACCTGCCTTGGGGCCTGCTGCCGCCGGACCTCACGCTGGACGACGCCGCCGCGCGCGTCCGCGCCGGCTCCGTCCGCGTCCGCCCCCGGCTCCCCGTCGCCCTCGGGCACTGCGTCCTGCTGACGCGCGCCGCCCTGGACATCGCCGGCGCGCCCGATCCGGGGCGCCTGGCGACGTGGTCGGCGGCCGTCACCGCGGGAGGGCTCGCGCACGTCCTCGCCGACGACGTGCTCGTCGCCCACCGTGGCGGGGCCGGGGACGGGGGCGCCGCCGAGGCCGATCCGGCGACGGCCGCAGCCCTCCAGGACGCGGCGGCCGACCGGCATTCCGCGCTCGCGCGCTCGCTGCTGGTGGCCTCGCGCACGCTGCGGACGCCGACCGTGACCATCGACGCGCGCGGCCTCACCGGCGGCCTGAACGGCACGAAGGTCCACATGCTCGAGCTGATCGGGGCGCTGGCGCGGCTGCCGGACGGCCCCGCGCTGCGGGTCGTCCTCCCCGACCGGCCCGGCGACGAGGCGGCCGCCGCGCTGGCCCGCCTCGGCGCCCTCGACGTGCTGCCCGCATCCGACGTCACGGAGGGCGTCGCCCGCACCGACGTCGTCCATCGCCCGTGGCAGGTCGCCGAGCCCGGCGACCTGCGGGTGCTCGACCTCCTCGGCGAGCGGGTGGTCATCACCCACCAGGACCTCATCGGCTACCGCACGCCCGGCGTGTTCGCCGACCCCGCCGCCTGGGCCGAGCACCGCCGGCTGACCGCCGAGGCGCTCGCCCTGGCCGCCGTCACCGTGTTCGAGTCGGCGACGGCCCGCGACGACGCCGTCGCCGATGACCTGCTCGACCCGGCGCGAGCGCGCGTCGTGCCGATCGGCGTCGACCACCGGCTGCTCGAGGGCGCCA
>JAXDGY010000323.1:0-2683 GCA_034664785.1 Solirubrobacteraceae bacterium | reverse complement strand
GGACCTTCAGCTGGTCCGATCCGCTCGCGACCGCGAGCGCCGTCCGCGGCCTGTCGGGGCTGGAGGCGATCCGCATGGTCGCCGCCGGCGAGCTCCCGCCGCCGCCGATCGCCGAGCTGCTCGGCATGTCGATCACCGTGGTCGAGCACGGGCATGTCGTGTTCTCGTTGGAGCCGGCCGAGTGGATGTACAACCCGATCGGGTCGGTGCACGGCGGCGTCGCCGCGACGCTGCTGGACTCCTCGCTGGGGTGCGCGATCCACACGACTTTGGCGGCCGGGCAGCGCTACACGACCTCGGACCTGCAAGTCCGCTACGTGCGCGCTTTGAGCGCCGACTCCGGGCGGGTGCTGGCCGACAGCCACGTCGTCCACGTGGGGCGCAAGCTGGCCACCGCCGAGGGCCGGCTCTACGCCGAGCAGGGCGGGAAGTTGTTCGCGCACGCGACGACCAGCTGCTTGATCCTGTGACGACGACCCCCGCCCGTGGCTCTACGCCGTCGCGTTCAGTGAGGGCGGCGCGGCGGGCGGGGGCGCGCGCGGCGCGCGGCCTCGCCCGCGTGCGGGTCCTCGGGAGCCGGAGGTTCCGGCCGCGAAGCCTCGCGTTCGGCGTCCTCCGCCTTGCCGATCACGAGGAAGACCAGCGACACGGCGACCACGCAGGCGACGCCGAAGAGCGCGAACGCGACGGCTTTCAGGGCCACGGAGTCACCGGCGAACGCGAGGAAGGCGGCCGCCGCGAAGAGCAGGCCGGTGATGCCGAAGAGGGGACCGCGCATCGCCACCACATTAGGCGACAATCCCGGCGATGTCTGAGCCGGCCTGGTGGCAGCGGGGCGCCATCTACCAGATCTATCCACGATCGTTCGCCGACGCGAACGGCGACGGGGTGGGGGATCTCGCGGGGATCACCGCCCACCTGGACCACCTCGAGGCGCTGGCGGTCGAGGCGATCTGGCTCTCGCCGATCTTCAAATCTCCGATGGCCGACTTCGGCTACGACGTCTCCGACTACTGCGACGTCGACCCGGTCTTCGGCACGCTGGACGACCTCGACGAGCTGATCGCCGCCTGCCACACGCGCGGCATCAAGGTGGTGCTCGACTGGGTCCCGAACCACAGCTCAGACCGGCACCCGTGGTTCGAGGCGTCGCGTGCGAGCCGGGACGACCCCAAGCGCGACTGGTACACCTGGCGCGACGGTTCCGACGGCGGCCCGCCCAACGACTGGACCTCGGTGTTCGAGGCCGTCGGTCCGGCGTGGACGTACGACGAGCGCACCGAGCAGTGGTACCTGCACTCGTTCATGGCGGAGCAGCCTGACCTCAACTGGGAGAACCCCGAGGTGGTCGCGGCCATGCACGACGTGCTGCGCTTCTGGATGGACCGAGGCGTCGACGGCCTGCGACTGGACGCGATCGCCAAGATCGCCAAGGACCCGCTCCTGCGCGACCACGCGAACGCGACCCGCCGCCACGACGAGGATTGGGAGTCGATCCACGGCTACCTGCGCGGCATCCGCAAGGTCATCGACGAATACGACGACCGGATGATCGTGGGTGAGGTCGCCCTGCAGGACCTGCACCGCGTCGTCGGGTACCTCGAATCCGGCGACCAGCTGCACCTCGCGCACAACTTCGTCTTCATCGACCAGGACTGGGACGCGGAGACCTACGCGACCTCGATCGCGGATTTCGAGAGGCTGGCGGAGGAAACCGCCTGGCCCGCCTGGTTCCTCGGCAACCACGACAACCCCCGCCCCGCCAGCCGCTTCAACCACGACGGGCTCGGGGCAGAGCGCTCCCGCGCGATCCTGGTGATGCTCTACACCTTGCGCGGGACGCCGTTCATCTACCAGGGCGAGGAACTCGGCCTGCCGGACGCGCACATCCCACCGGACCGCGTCGTCGACGTCGACGGCCGCGACCCGGAGCGCGCGCCGATGCCTTGGACGCCGGACGCGCCCGGCCATGGCTTCACGACGGGCGACCCGTGGCTGCCCTTCGTGGACGACGCCGATCGGCTCAACGCGGCCAGCCAGGCCACGGACCCGGACTCCTCTCTGCATCTCGCGCGCGCGCTCGCGCGCCTGCGTGCGGCAAGCCCGGAGACGCTCATCACGGGCGGGCAGACGCCCTTCGACGCCGGCGCCGGCATCCTCGCGTGGACCCGCGAGGGCGACGGCGAGCGACTCTTCGTCGCCGTCAACTTCACCGACCAGGCCCTGCCGCTGGCGATCGACGGCGAGCTCGTGCTGTCCAGCGCCGCGAGCCGGAAGGCGGTGAGCGCCTCGCTCCAGCCGAGCGAGGCGCTCATCCTGCGCTTGGCTACTTAGCGGAGAGGTTCCGGCCGGTGTCGGCGTCGAAGAAGTGCATCTTGGAGGCGTCGAGCCAGACCTCGGTCGACTCGCCCTTCTTGGCGCGGCTCTCGGCGTCGAGGCGCGCGACGATCACGGCCTCGCCCTCTTCGGTGCTCTCGGCGATGCCGCCCTGGTCCTCCATCAGCGCCTCCATGTGGGCGCCGCCCTGCAGGTCGTCGGCCTTGACGCCGAAGTGGACGTAGAACTCGGCGCCCATCGCCTCGACGAGGTCGAACGTCGTCTTGAACGTCGTGCCGCGCCCCTTGACCTCGGCCGGGACGCGCGTGGCGTCCTCGAAGTCCTCGGGGCGAATGCCGGCGATGAC
>JAXDGY010000322.1:0-11925 GCA_034664785.1 Solirubrobacteraceae bacterium | reverse complement strand
GCCTCGCGGGGGGGGGGGGTGGGCGCGCTCGCCGGCCGGGCGCGCGCGCCGACTCCCCTTCTCCTCCCTGCGACCCGAGCGCCGGGCCTGACCCATCAGGCCCGGCGCTCTCGCGTCCGGGCCCGGGCGTCCAGCGCATAGGCCCACACGAGCGCCTCGGCCACCGCGGCGTAGAGGTCCTCCGGGATCTCCCGCTCGAGCTCGAGCGCGGCGAGCGCCTCGAGCAGCGCGGGATCCTCACGCACGGGGACGCCGGCTTCGCGGGCGCGCTCCAGGATCTGCTCGGCGACGTGGCCGCGGCCGCTCGCCACCACGCGCGGCGCGCCGTCCTGGCCGGCGACGTAGCGCAGCGCCGTCGCCCGGCGGCCCGGCTCAGGTGCGGACATCGAGCGCTCGGCGGCGGGGATGGATCGTCACCTGCATGGGGCGGCCCGTGGCCGCGGCCAGGGCGTCCCGCAGCTCGGGAGCCGCCGCGGCGACCTCCTCCGCGGGCGTGCCCGCCGTGACGTGGACGGCGCAGGCGCCGGCCTCCAGGCGGAGGTCCAGACGCCCGAGGCGCGGGGAGTCGTAGCGGAGCGTGATCGCGCGCGATGCGCCCGGGGCCGCACCCGCGTCGCCGCCTGCGTCGGGGTCGATGAGCAGGCGCGCGGTCGCGCCGCCGGGCAGGGCGACGGCGTAGGCCGACGCCGGTGGCGTGGCCGACGGCGGAGCCGTCGTGCCGGCGGACTGGGCGCCGTCGGGGAGGATCTGGAGGAGCACGCGCTCCGTGCCCGCCTCGGCGATCCGCAGGCGCAGGCGCTGGCCGGCGACCACGGAGTCGGGCAGGACGGCGACGAGCGGCGTCCCCGCCAGCAGTAGCAGGCCGTGGCTCCCGTTGCGCTCGAGGACCTTGCCGCCGAGCGTGGCGCCCTCGCGCAGGACCGTGTCGGCCAGCGCGGTGCGGAGCACCAGCAGGGGGATGGCGATGGCCTCCATCGTCCTGGGTATCGGCAGGCCCGGCCCGTGCTGGAGCGTCCAACCCCTCTCAAGTGCCCCCGAGCCCGGCCGACCATCCGGGCCAATGGACCGAGGACTCTACGTCGCCGCCTCCGGCATGCTCGCCGAGCAGGCCAGGCAGGACCAGCTCGCCAACGACCTGGCGAACCTCTCGACCGCCGGCTACAAGGCCGACCGCGTCTCGCAGGCCTCCTTCGGCCAGCTCCTGCTGTCCAACACGCGCACCGGCGCGACGATCGGCGAGGCCGGTCTGGGCGTCCGCGTGACCAAGCAGACCACCGACTTCAGCCAGGCCGCGCTCAAGCAGACCGACGAGCCGCTGGACCTCGCCGTCGAGGGCCAGGGCTGGTTCGCCGTGCGGACCGCCCAGGGCGACCGGTACACGCGCGACGGGGCCTTCCAGGCCGGCGCCGGCGGCACGCTCGTCGACCAGCTCGGCAACCCGGTGCTCGGCCCGGGCCGCCAGCCCGTCCGCCTCAAGCCCGACGGCACCGTCGACGCCACGCAGGTCGGCCTCTTCGACGTGCCCAACCCGCGCAAGCAGGGCGAGGCGCTGTTCACCGGCGTCGCGCGCGGGCCCGCCACCGGCGCGATCCGGACCGGCCAGCTCGAGGGCTCGGGCGTGGACTCGGCCCGCACGATGGTGGACATGATGGCGTCGATGCGGTCCTTCGAGTCGGGCCAGCGTGCGATCACGACGATCGACGAGACGCTCAAGCAGGCCGCCCAGCAGGTCGGTTCGCTGAGCGGCTGAGGCCGCGGCTCAAGCTCGGCGCGCACGCGCCGATCACCGGGACTGACCGAGGAGACCGCAGGCTGGACCGCCCGCTGGCGGAGGCCGGATCTCCACCAACACTCCCCTCGGGAGACCGGAAACCTTGCTCGAAGGCATGTACACGGCGGCCGCCGGCATGGCGGCGCAGCAGACGCACCTCGATGCCGTCGCGAACGACCTCGCGAACGTCAACACGACCGGCTACAAGCACGTGCGCGTCGCCTTCCGCGACCTGCTCTACGCGACCGGCGGGCGCGCGGTCGACGGCTCCGTGCAGTTCGGCGCCGGCGCCGCAGCCACCGACATCGGGCGCAGCCTCCAGCAGGGCGGCCTGCAGAGCACCGGTCAGCCGCTCGACGTCGCGCTGCAGGGCAACGGCTTCATCGCCGTCCGCGGCAGCGACGGCAAGCCGTCCATGACGCGCGACGGCTCCCTGCGCCTGGACGACCGCAACCGCCTCGTCACGGCGGACGGCCTGCTGCTCGACCCGCCGGTCAGCGTCGCGGCCGGAACCGACCCGAAGGACATCGAGATCAGCGCCCGCGGCGACGTCGCCGTCGGCGGCCGCAAGGTCGGCGCCCTGCGCCTCGTCACCGTGCCGGCCCCCAGCCAGCTCGAGGGCGGCCCGGACAACACCTTCCGCGCCACGCGCGCCAGCGGCGGCGCCATCGCCGCCCCGGCCGGCACGACGCTCGCCCAGGGCTCGCTCGAAGGCTCGAACGTGGACATGGGCGAGTCCATGGCGGCGATGATGGAGGCCCAGCGCGGCTTCGAGATGGCCTCCAAGGCGATCACCTTCTCCGACCAGATGGCCGAGATCGCCAACGGGGTCAAGCGGTGAGCTCCGTCGGGGCCACCGGCGACGGCCAGGCTGTCGACGCCGCCGTCCAGCAGCTGCTGGCCCAGCAGCTCGCCAAGCAGCTGCTCTCGAGCGCCATGCCGCAGGACGACCCGTCCACCTCCGGCCTGGCGCCCTACCAGGACCAGTTCGCCGAGATCCTCGCCAAGGCCGTCACGAACGGGACCGGCAAGTGACCGCCCTCGTCCCGCAGGCCGAGCCCGCCACCCAGCTCGGCGTCGCCGTCGTCCGCCACCTCGACGAGCAGCTCGCGTCCTCGCGCCGCCTGCTCGAGCACGTCCTGCGCCAGGGCCACGCGATCCGCGCGCGCCGCGTCGACGAGGTCCTGGCCGTCATGGCCGAGATCCAGGGCGAGATGGAGCGCCGGGGCCGGATGGACCGCGACCGCACCGCGATCCTCACCCACGCCGCCGCCCGGCTGGGCGTCGCGCCTCACCAGGTCACCCTCGACGCGATGGGCGGCCTGCTGTCGGCCGCCGAGGCGCCCGAGGCGCAGCGCCGCAGCGCCGAGCTGCGCGGCCTGCTGGCCGAGGTCGCACGTGAGCACGCCGTCAACCGCGCGCTGATGAAGCAGGAGCTCTCCTTCCTCGACCACCTCACCCGCCTGATGGGCGGCGGGGGCGAGGAGGCCGGCGGCTACCGGCCGCCCGGCGAGACCCGCGGCGCCTTCGCGGCCGCCCCGATGACCCCGCGACCGTCCGCGCTGCGCGCGCTCGACCTCCAGGCCTAGCCCATGCCGATCTCCTCCTTCAGCGGGCTCAACGTCTCCCTCCGGGCGCTGCTCGCCGAGCAGCGCGGCCTGGACACCACCGCGCAGAACATCGCCAACGCCAACACGGTCGGCTACACGCGCCAGGAGGCCGTGTTCTCCGCGAGCACGCCCTACCAGGTGCAGGCCGGCGCGCTGCAGAACGGCGCCGGCGCCCAGCTCGGGCAGGGCGTCGACGTCCTCACCTACCAGCGGGTCCGCGACCAGTTCTCCGACCTGCAGTTCCGCGCCCAGCAGATGACGCTCGGCCAGCAGCAGACGGTCGCCGAGGGCCTCGACCAGGCGCAGGACCTGCTCTCCGAGCCCGGCGACTCGGGCCTGCAGTCGATGCTGTCGAAGTTCTTCGACAGCTGGCAGACGCTGGCGAGCAACCCGACGAGCACCGCCGCCCAGAACGCCGTCCTCGGGCAGGCCAAGATCGTCACCGACCAGCTCAACGCCGTCGCCAAGGGCCTCACCGACCTGCAGGCCAACGCCGCCGGGCAGATCACGAACCTCCTGGACCCCAACGGGCCCGTGAAGGCCAAGGCCGACGAGATCGCGCAGCTCAACGTCGCGATCGGCCAGGCGACCGCGCTGGGGCAGCAGCCCAACGACCTGCTCGACCGGCGCGACCAGCTCCTGGACGACCTCAGCAAGGTCGGCTCTGTCTCGGTGACCGACCAGGGCAACGGGCGCATCAGCGTCGGCTTCGGCGGCGTCACGCCGCCGCTCGTCGACGCGACGAACACCGTCAACCTCCCCGCGGCCGCGAGCATCACCTCCGCCTCGGGCGGGACGCTCGGCGGGCTGGCCGACCTCGCGAGCCCGACGGGCACCGTCGCGAGCCTGCTCACCGACCTCGACGGGATCGCCTCGGGCCTGGCCACCAGCGTCAACACCGCCTACGGCTCCGCCTTCTTCTCGGGCGCCACCGCGGCCGCGATCACGGTGGGCGCGACATCGGTCACCGCCGCCGGCGCGACCGAGGGCCCCGGCGGCAACGCGCGCGCCCTGGCCGTCGCCGGGCAGCGCGAGCAGGGCCCGACGCTCGCCACCTACGCCGACTTCGTGGCACGCGTCGGCGCCGAGCAGGCCGGCGCCGCCCAGAAGGCCACGACCGCCCAGACGCTCGCCGCGGCCACCGAGGAGCGCCGCCAGAGCGTCAACGGGGTCTCGATGGACGAGGAGATGACGAACCTCGTGCGCTTCCAGCGCGGCTACCAGGCCGCCTCGCGCGCCTTCTCGACGATGGACGAGATGCTCGACGTCCTCATCAACCGGACCGGACGGGTGGGGCTGTAGCCATGCGCGTCACGCAGAGCTCCATGAACGCCCGCGCCCTCGCGGACCTCCAGCGGACCGCGAGCCAGATGGCGGCCACCTCGCAGCAGGTCTCCGGCGGCAAGCGGATCTCCCAGCCCTCCGACGACGCCCTGGGCACCCACGACGCCGTCCGCTACCGCGACGAGCTCGCCGGGCTCGCGCAGTACCGCAGCAACGCGGCGAGCGCGACGAGCTTCGTGTCGGCGACCGACAGCGCGCTCCAGCAGGTCTCGGACATCACCCAGCGCGTGCGCGAGCTCACCCTCCAGGGCGCCAACGCGACCACGGACGCCGCCGGCCGCCAGGCGATCGCCGCCGAGATGGACCAGCTCATCACCTCCGCCAAGGAGTCGCTGAACGCCAAGGCGGGCGACGCCTACGTCTTCTCGGGGACGGCCTCGACCACGAAGCCGTTCGACACGACCACCACGCCGCCGGACGACACCTCCCACGGCGACGGCAAGCCGGTCGTGCGCTCGATCGGACCGGGCGTGTCGGTGCGCGTGGACACCCCCGGCACCGCGCTCGAGGGCCTCCTGAGCGCGATGCGCGCCCTCCAGACCCACTTCGCCAGCGGCACGGCGGCCGACCAGGCCACCGCCGCGACCACCGACCTGTCGAACCTCGACGCCGCCTCGGAGGCGCTGTCGGGGCTCAACAGCGCCGTCGGCGCCACGCAGAACCGCGTGGACGCCGCCGACTCGCGTCTCGCCGATGCCCAGCTCACGGTCAAGAACCTGCTGTCAGGTGTCGAGGACACGGACTACGCGACGGCGCTCACCGACCTCGCCGCCCAGCAGGCCGGCTACCAGGCCGCGCTGAAGGCGACCGCGGCGGTCATCCAGCCGTCGCTGCTCGACTACCTGACGCCGTAGCCCCGACCCGCCCCCTCCCCCACCACCAAAGGACTGCACCCATGTCCGTCGTGACCATGCACAGCACCCGCTTCGGGCGGCTGGAGATCCCCCGCGAGGCGGTGATCGAGTTCCCGGCCGGCCTCATCGGCCTGGGCGGCGATCGGTACGCGCTGCTCGCCAGGGAGGAGGACAGCGCCTTCATCTGGCTGCACTCCCTCGAGGACCCGGAGCTCGCCGTCCCCGTCACGAACCCGTGGCGCTTCTTCCCGACCTACGAGGTCGAGCTGTCCGACGACGAGGCCGACCGCATCGGCATCGAGGACGCCGAGGCGACGTCGGTCTACGTGACCGTCCGCGCCGCCGAGGCCCTCGAGGACTTCTGCGCGAACCTCGCCGCCCCGATCCTGATCTCGGGCACCGTCGGCCACCAGATCATCAACCAGGCGCCCGACGCGCCCGTCCGCGCTCCGCTCTTCAGCGGCCTGACCGACCAGGACGTCAAGGCTGCCTGAAGCCGCGCCGGTACGCTCGCGCAATGCTCATCATCACCCGACGCCCCGGAGAGAAGGTCATGATCGGCGACGACATCGTCGTCGAGGTGATCGAGGTGAGTGGCTCGAGCGTGCGCATCGGCATCGCCGCCCCGAAATCCATCCCGGTGTACCGGGAGGAGATCTACACGGCGGTCAAGGAGGAGAACCCGGCGGCCGCGCCCGCCGACCCGGCCTCGCTGCCGGACGACCTCCCGCAGTCGAAGAACCCCTAGCCCCCTGCGACACGCCCCCACGGAGGAACCTGCCCCATGTCCCTGCGCATCAACAGCAACGTCGAAGCCATGCAGTCCCACCGCCAGCTCGAGAACACGAGCTCGCGCATCTCCAAGAGCATGGAGAAGCTCTCGTCCGGCTACCGGATCAACCGCGCTGCCGATGATGCGGCCGGCCTGGGGATCTCGGAGAAGATGCGAGGCCAGATCCGCGGCCTGGCGCAGGGCCAGAAGAACATCCAGGACGCCGTCGGCCTCGTGCAGACCGCGGAGGGGAACCTCGACGAGGTCCACTCGATGCTCCAGCGCATCCGCGAGCTGGCCGTCCAGTACTCCAACGGCACGATCTCGCCCGAGGGCAAGTCGTCGATCGAGGCCGAGGTCTCCGCGCTGCAGTCCGAGATCTCGCGCATCGGCACCACCGCGAAGTTCAACGGCATCACGCTGCTGAACTCCGGCGCGTCGGTCGTCTCCTTCCAGGTCGGCGCCAACGACGGCGAGGTCATCACCGTCTCGCTGGTGACCCTGAGCAGCTCCGTTCCGACGTTCTCCCTGTCGCAGTCGACGATCCTGTCGGCCATCGACGGCGCGATCTCGGCCATCTCGACGACGCGAGGAAGCTTCGGCGCGGTCCAGAACCGCCTCGAGCACACCCTGGCCGTCCAGGCGACCTACCAGGAGAACCTCACCTCCGCCGAGAGCCGCATCCGCGACGTGGACATGGCCGAGGAGATGACGAAGCTCACGAAGGACCAGATCCTCCAGCAGGCGGGCACGGCGATGCTGGCGCAGGCCAACCAGGCGCCCCAGACGGTCCTGTCGCTCCTCAAGTAGCAGGGGAATTCGCCTGGCGGCTCATTCCCTTGGACGAACTCGGCTGGCGCCTCGTTCATCCACGCCGGCGACAACGCCTAGGAAGCGGCGGCTGACCAGAGCACGCCGCCGCCCGCAATGGCCTGCGGCACAACGCGGAATTCGAGGGCTGCCGCCCACAGCGCGGCGGCCGCCCTCGGGCGCGGGAGGCCGGAGGCCGCCGCCACCTCGGGCGTCGCCCGCCGCACCCCGTGCGCCAGGACGGCGTCGGGGCCCGGCAGCTCGCGGGCCTCGCCGCCCGCCGCCCGCACGGCGTCCGCCAGCCCCTGCGGGCTCAGCTGCTCCACCAGCGTCCCCTCCACCTCGACCGCCGGCAGCGTGGGCTCGGGGCCGAGCAGCGCGCGCGTGCGTTCCAGGTCGGCCCCGAAGGCCTCGACCGTCGCATTCGACCGCACGTCGTTGGCGAACCGGGCCACGTCCAGCCCGGGCGCCCCCTGCGCGGCCTCGATCAGCGCCTCGGGCGTATCGAGCGACCGCCGGTCGACCATGAAGCCCTCCCGCAGCACCCGCAGGTACGGGCCGTCCAGGCCCTGCTCGGCCGCCGCCTTCACCGCGATGCACGCCGGGAAGGAGCTTCGGGGGGCGCCGACCAGCCAGCCGCGCGCGTCCACCGGCATGCCGCTCGTCGCAGCGGCGTCGAGGGCCGCCACCGCGACCTCCGGGCCAGGTCCGATCTCGCGGGCGAAGCCGCCCATGACGAAGGTGATGGCGAGCTGGTCGGGAAACTCCATCTCGAGCCGCGCGAATGCCGGTTCCGCCGCCCACGACTTCGGGCACGCGGGATCGGTGTAGTACGTGACACGGATGACCCCCATGCCTCCACAATACGTCGGGTGACCACGCCCGTCGGCACCCTCCTGAACGGTCGTTACCGCCTCGACGCGCAGATCGGGACGGGTGGGATGTCGACGGTCTACCGGGCGTTCGACACGGTGCTGGAGCGCCAGGTCGCGATCAAGCTGCTGCACCGCAACATCGCGGAGGACTCCGACCAGCTCGAGCGCTTCCGGCGCGAGGCGCGGGCCGTCGCCCAGCTCAACCACCCGCACATCGTCACGGTCATCGACGCCGGCGAGGACGAGAGCGCGGCGGAGGGCGGCCCCTTCATCGTCTTCGAGTACGTCGAGGGCGAGACCCTCAAGGACCGCATCCGCCGCCACGGCCGCCTGTCCGTCGGCGAGTCCGTCGCCTACGCCATCGAGGTCGCCCGCGCCCTCGGCGCCGCCCACGAGCGCGGGATCGTCCACCGCGACGTCAAGCCCCAGAACGTCCTCGTCGACGAGGAGGGGTCGGCCAAGGTCACCGACTTCGGCATCGCCCGCACCCTGGACCAGGAGGGCCTGACCGCCGACGGCCGCGTGCTCGGCACGACGGACTACGTCTCGCCCGAGCAGGCCCTCGGCCACGCGGTCACCGGGCAGTCCGACCTCTACTCGCTCGGGATCGTCCTCTTCGAGATGCTGACGGGGGACGTCCCGTTCAAGGGCGAGAACCAGATCGCCGTGGCCATGAAGCACGTCCGCGACGAGCTCCCCGACGTGCAGGTCCGCCGTCCCGAGGTCTCCAGCGCGCTGGCCGCGGTCGTCGATCGCGCGACGGCCAAGGACCTGGCGGTCCGCTACGCCACCGACGCCGAGCTCATCGCCGACCTCGAGGACGTGCTGGCCATCGAGGCCGCCCGCAGCGGCGAGGCGACCGGGCAGGTCACCGCCGTCATCCGCACGCTGCCCGAGGCCAAGCGCCGCCGCATCCCCGGGCGGGTGCTGCACCCGGCGCGCATCTTCGTGGTCCTCGCCCTCGTGGCGGTGCTGCTCGCCGGCGGCCTGTACCTGGCCCAGAACAACACGGAGCGCGGGACGGGCGGGACGAGCCGCGCGAGCGGCAAGCCCCCCGTGGGCAGCGAGGCGGTCTCCCTGCAACAGAGCGGCGCCAAGGACTACGACCCGCTCGGCGACCAGCGCGAGCACCCCGACGAGGCGAAGGCCGTGCTGGACGGGATCCCGAGCACGACCTGGAGCACCGAGAGCTACAACGGCGGGACGCTCGGCAAGGCGGGCGTCGGCATCTACGTCGACGCCCGGCCCTCCGCAGCGGCCACGCGGATCGAGATCCGCACGCCGACCCCCGGGTTCCGCGCGACGATCTACGGCGCGAAGTCCGGGCCGCCGGCGTCGCTCCCCGACCCCGGCTGGGTCCCGATCGGGGACGTCGCCTCGGCGAAGAAGACGACGAACGTCCCGTTGAGCGGCGCGCGCTACCGCTACTTCCTGGTCTGGATCCAGGCGCTGCCCCCCGGGCGCTCGAACGCCTCGATCTCCGAGATCGTGCTCTACCAGCGCAAGGGCAGCTGAGCCCGGGGCTCAGAAGGCGTGGCCGCGCTCGGCGGCGTGCCGCGCGACGCCGATCGCGCAGAGCCGGTCCACGACCTCGGGGTACGGCCTGCCGGAGGCCTCCCAGAGCTTGCCGTAGGCGCTCGTGCGCGTCTGCCCGGGCATCGTGTTGAGCTCGTTGAGCAGGACGTCGTCGCCGTCCACGAAGAAGTCCGCGCGCGCCAGACCGCTGCACCCCGCCAGCGTGAAGGCGCGGCACGCCAGCTCGCGCACCCCCGCCTCGGCCGCGGGCGAGATGCGCGCCGGGACGACGAGCTCCATGCCGCCGGGCGTGTACTTCGCCTCGTAGTCGTACCAGCCGTCGGCGTCGGCCAGGACGATCTCGCCGGGGACCGAGGCCTCGGGAGCGTCGGTGGGGCCGAGGACCGCGCACTCGACCTCCACCCCGGTCGCGCTCGCCTCGACGATGACGCGCGGGTCGTGCCCGAAGGCGACGTCCAGCGCCGCCTCGACCTCGTCGGCGCCCCCCACCCGGACGATGCCCACCGAGGACCCCAGGCGCGCCGGCTTGACCCAGCACGGCAGGCCGAGCGCCCCCACCAGGCCGGCGTCGCGCGCCCCCGCCTCGAGCGCCACGTAGGCGACCTGCGGCACGCCGGCGGCGGCCATCAGCTCCTTGAAGACGACCTTGTCCATGCACGCCGCGCTGGCCAGCACGCCCGAGCCGACGTAGGCGACGTCGAGGACCTCGAGCAGGCCCTGCACCGTGCCGTCCTCCCCCCACGGCCCGTGCAGGGCGGGGAACACGACGTCGGCGCCGAGCAGCCCGCGCCCCGGGCGCAGGGAGAGCTCCTCCTCCCCCAGCCGCCAGGTCCCGTCGCGCTCCAGGGTCACGCCGAAGACCTCGTGGCCCGCCTCGTCGAGCGCCTCGCGCACGGTGGCCGCGCTGGCCAGGGACACCTCGTGCTCGGAGGAGCGGCCGCCCTGCAGGACGACGACCCTCACGGCGTCGTCACCGCCGGCGGCGTGGTCGTCGTCGCGGCCGGCGGCGTGGTCGTCGTGTCCGTGGGGGCGGCGGACCCCACGGTGATGGTGACCGTGCTGCCGCGCTTGACCTTCCGTCCCGCGGACGGGTTCTGGCGCTGGACCTTGCCGACCTGGGTCGGATCGGTGACGTCGACCGTGCGCGTGGCGACCTTGAAGCCCGCGTCGAGCAGCGCGGCGCCCGCGGCGTTCTGGTCCTGCCCGGCGACGTCCGGCACCGCCACGTCCTGCGGCTGCTTGGCCACGACCAGGCTGATCGTGGTGCCCACCGCGGTGGTCGTGCCGGCCGGCGGCGTCTGGTCCAGCACGGTCCCCGGGTCCTCGCCGGCGGACGCGCGCTCCGTCGTCTTCACCGTGAAGCCGGCGTCCTGGAGCGCCGAGCGCGCGTCGGCCAGGCTCTGCCCGACGACGTCCGGGACGAGGCTGCGCCGCTTGCCGGACGAGATCACGAGGGTCACGGTCTGACGGCGCTCCAGCTTCGTCCCGGCCGCGGGCGACGTGGCGATGACGCGGTTCTCGCCGACGGTGTCGGAGTTCTCGCGCCGCTCGGCGATCCGGAAGCCGGCCGCGGTGAGCTGCCGCCGGGCGGCCAGCCTGCCCTGACCGGACAGGTCCGGGATCGTCGCCTCCCCGGGACCGGCCGACACGAAGAGGTTCACGAGCTTGCCCTTGTCCACGCGCGAGCCGGGGGACGGATCCTGACCGATGACGGTCCCGACCTTGCGGTCCGAGGTCCGCGGGACGGCGTCGCTCGAGAAGCCCTTGCTGCGGAGGGTCAGCTCGGCCTGGGCCTGGTCGGCTCCGACGACGCTCGGCACGGTGACCTGCTTCTTGCCGAAGAGCAGAAGCCCTCCCACGACGAGCGCCGCGATGAGCAGGCCGGCGAGCAGGGCGATCCACCAGCGGCCGCCGTCGCGCGGCTCGGGGTCGGGCAGCGGGTCGGCCGGGACGTAGGGCGCGTAGGCGCTCGTCGGGGGATCGAGCGGCGGCAGCATGCTCGTGGGCATCGGCGCCGCCACCGCCCCGACGTGGTCGGGCACGGCCCTGCGCGCGTGCTCCAGCGCCGTGAGGAACTCATCGGCGTCCGCGAAGCGGCGCGCCGGCTCCTTCTCCAGCGCCCGCAGCACGACGGCCTCCAGTCCGGGCGGGATCCCCGGACGCAGGGCCGACGGCGGCACGGGCGGCTCGGAGACCTGCTTGAGGGCGATCGTCACGGCGCTCTCACCGTCGAACGGGATCGTGCCCGTCAGCAGCTCGTAGAGCATGATGCCGATCGAGTAGAGGTCCGCCGTGGCGTTGACGGGCAGGCCCTGGGCCTGCTCGGGCGACAGGTACTGCGCGGTCCCCATGA
>JAXDGY010000321.1:0-9469 GCA_034664785.1 Solirubrobacteraceae bacterium | reverse complement strand
CGAGCCGCTCGCGGTTGGCGGCGTCGATGCGCCGCTGCTCGGCGTCGCGGCGCGCGATCGGGAGCGTGAAGTCGTCCAGATAGGCGAGGTCCTCGCGCAGGATCGCCAGCGCGCGCGCCCCGTCGAGTGCGTCGCCGTGGCCGGGGACGACGTGCTCGGCGCGCTCGACGAGCGGGCGCAGGCGCTCGAGCGTCGCCCGGTAGGCCTGGCGGTCGCGGACCATCGGAATCTCGACCGGCGAGAGGTAGTCCCCGGCGACGAGCACCGATGCGTGCTCGACCCAGACCGCCATCCCGTCCTCGGTGTGGCCCTCCGTCGGGTGCAGCTCGAGCTCGTGGGGCCCGAGGTCGACCTTGCCGGGGACGGGCAGCGCCTGCACCTGGCCCAGCGACAGCGGCGTGGCGCGGCGGACGTAGAACTGCTCGTCGAAGGCCCGCAGCTCCCGCGCGGCCTCCCCCGGCGCGCCGGTCAGGCGCGCGGCCGTGGTCTCCGCCACGCCGAGCGCCGCGTCGCCGAAGGCCAGGCGCCCCAGCAGGTGGTCCCAGTCGCCGTGGGTCGCCAGCAGACCCGAGAAGCCGAAGCCCGCCTGCTGGAGCAGCGAGGGCAGCACGTCGAGCTCCTCGGGCAGGACCGGCGAGTCGATGACGAACGCCTCGTCGCCCCCGCGGACGATCGTGCACGTGGTCTGGTAGACCGCGGAGGTCGCGACGAGGACGTCGGGGTGCAGGCCGACGACGCGCACGCGCCGCCTAAAGGCCGAGGAGCTTCGCGGCCTCGAGCAGCGACTTCACCTCGGCCGTCGGCTTCTTCTGCCCGGGCTCGAGCTCGGCCTTCGAGCGGTTGACCCAGATCACCGGGACCTTGAGCTTCAGGCACGGCTCGACGTCGTGGTACTGGCTCGACGCGATGTGGACCCAGCCCTTCTTGGTCCCGATGCGCCGCGCGAACTCGTTGAAGTGCGCGGGGTCGGGCTTGTAGGAGCGGACCTGCTGCGCGGTGACGACGAGGTCGTAGTCGCCGGGGATGTGGCGGCGGGTCTGGCCGAGCAGCTTGTCGTCGACGTTGGAGATCAGGCCGGTCTGGAACTTGCTGAGGAACTTCTTGAGCTGGGGGGCCGTCTCCTTGAACGGGGCCCACCGCTGCACCGAGTCGGGCAGGAAGCCGGCCCGCGAGGGCTCGAGCGGCCAGTCGATCCGCTTGGCGATCTCGACCGCCGTGCGGCGCAGGACCTCCGCGTAGAGCTCGTAGGACCCGCTCTCGACCTCGCGGGACACCTCGTGGAAGTGCGAGATGATCTCCTCGCGGTCGCCGAGGGTGAAGCCGTCGCGGGCAGCCTCACGACGGAAGGCGTCGTAAATGCCGGTCTCCCAGTCGATCAGAGTGCCGTAGACATCGAAGGTGATCCACTGGACCTTGCTGGGAAGCGCCATGAGGGCGGGCATTCTGCCACCTCGCTAATGTCCGCGCCCGCTCATGGATCTCCTCGAATACCAAGGCAAGCAGCTGTTCGCCCGTCAGGGCATCCCCGTGCCCGCCGGGAAGCCCGCCCGGACGGTCGAGGAGGCAGTCGCCGCGGCGGACGAGATCGGCTACCCGTGTGTGGTCAAGGCGCAGGTCAAGATCGGCGGCCGGGGCAAGGCCGGCGGCATCAAGGTCGCCAACGACCGGGCCGAGGCCCGCGAGCACGCCGAGGCGATCCTCGGCATGGACATCAAGGGCTTCACCGTCCACGAGGTCTGGGTCGAGGGCGCCTCGGAGATCGCCGCGGAGTACTACGCGTCGATCATCTTCGACCGCAGCGCGAAGCAGCCGCTCGTGATGTTCTCGACCAAGGGCGGCATGGACATCGAGGCCGTCGCCGAGGAGGACCCGGACGCGATCGCCACGCTGCACGTCGACCCGCTCATCGGCTTCCAGGACTTCCACGGGCGCCGGCTGGCCTTCGAGGGCCGGGTCGACGCGGACCTCGTCCGCCCCGTCGGCGCCTTCCTCAAGGCGCTCTACGACACGTTCGTCGCCGAGGAGGCGATGCTCGTGGAGGTCAACCCGCTCATCGTCACGCCCGAGCGCACGGTCGCCGCGCTCGACGCGAAGGTCACGCTCGACGACAACGCGCTCTTCCGCCACAAGGAGAACGCCGAGCTGCGCGACCCGAGCGCCGAGGACCCGCAGGAGCAGATGGCCCACGAGCGCGGGCTCACGTACGTGAAGCTCGACGGGGACATCGGCATCCTCGGCAACGGCGCCGGCCTGGTCATGAGCACCCTGGACGTCGTCGCCCAGTACGGCGGCGCGCCCGCGAACTTCCTGGACGCCGGCGGCGGATCCAAGGCGGAGGCGATCACCTCGGCGGTGGAGGTCATCCTCTCCGACGACAAGGTCAAGGCCGTCCTGTTCAACATCTTCGGCGGCATCACGCGCTGCGACGAGGTCGCCAACGGTCTGATCGCCGCGTTCGAGCAGATCTCCCCCACCGTCCCCTTCGTCGTCCGCCTCGACGGCACGAACGACGTGGAGGGCCGGCGCATCCTCGCGGAGGCCCAGTTGCCCAACGTCCACACCGCGACCACCATGAACGAGGCCGCCGAGAAGGTCGTCGCACTGGCCAAGGGGGTCCCGGCATGAGCGTCATCATCGACAAGGACACCAAGCTCTGCGTGTCCGGCATCACCGGTCGCGAGGGCACCTTCCACGCCCTGAACAACAAGCGCTACGGCACCCAGGTCGTGGCGGGCGTGACCCCCGGCAAGGGCGGCCAGGACGTCGAGGGCGTCCCCGTCTTCAACACCTTCCACGACGCCGTCGGCGCGACCGGTGCGAACACCGCGATGGTCTTCGTGCCGCCGCGCTTCGCCGCCGACTCGATCCTCGAGGCCGAGGACGCGGGCATCGCGACGATCATCTGCATCACCGAGGGCATCCCCGCCCACGACGAGCTGCGCGTCTACACGCAGCTCAAGCGCAACCCGGACGTCCGCCTGATCGGCCCGAACTGCCCGGGCGTGCTGTCCCCGGGCAAGGCCAACGTCGGCATCATCCCGGCGTCGTTCTTCAAGGAGGGCAACGTCGGCGTGGTCTCGCGCTCGGGCACGCTGACCTACCAGATCGGCAACGAGCTGGCCCAGCGCGGCTTCGGGAACTCGTCGATCGTCGGCATCGGCGGCGACCCGGTCCCGGGGTCGTCGTTCATCGACGTTATCGCCCTCTTCGAGGCGGACCCGGAGACCGAGCTCATCGTGATGAGCGGCGAGATCGGCGGCGACGCCGAGGAGCGCGCCGCGGAGTACATCGGCGAGCACGTCACCAAGCCGGTCGTCGGCTACATCGCGGGCTTCACCGCGCCCCCCGGCAAGACGATGGGCCACGCCGGCGCGATCGTCTCCGGCTCGCAGGGCACGGCGGCCGCCAAGGCGGAGGCGCTCGAGGCCCAGGGCGTGCGGGTCGGCCGCACCCCGACCCAGGTCGCCGAGATCGCCGTCGAGATCCTCGGCGGCTGATCGGCTGCACCCGCCGGTGGGTCTGGTGGGTGCTGATAGCTTCCCCGCCGTGAGCCAGCCCGACGTGACCGCGACGCTCGCGGACCTCGAGCGCAAGCTCGCCGCGCTGGAGCAGACGCTGGCCTCGGCCGCGGCCCCGCCGCCCCCTCCCCCGCCGCCGCCGGTCGCGGCCGCCGTGGCCGCAGCCGCGCCCGAGCCGCAGGCCCCGCCGGTCCCCGAGCCCGCCCGGGAGGCCCGCCAGGCCCTCGAGGCGCTCGAGCAGGTCCGTGACCGCTTCGTGCGCGCCGCCGACGAGCTCATCACGGCCCACCGGGCCGTCCTCGACCGCCTCGAGCAGGCGGCCGCCGCGCCGGAGGAGCCCGCGGTCGACGGCCACGTGACCGTCGAGGTCTCCCCCGTCGGCGACATGGCGACGCTCGCCGGCTTCGAGCAGGCGCTCGCCCGGGTGCCCGGCGCCCACAGCGCGCGGATGCGCTCCTTCCAGGAGGGCCGGGCGCTGTTCGACGTGGACCTCACCGTGCGCGTCGTCCTGGGCACCGAGCTGCGCGCGACCGCGCCCGTGCCCTTCCGGGTCGCCTCCGCGACCCCCACCCACGTCGCCATCGCCCTCGGCGGCCCGGGTGCCTGAGGGCCGCCCCTCCGCCCGCCACCGCCCGCTGTGGCTCATCACGCTGGTCCTCGCCGTGCTGCTCGTCCTCGCGGTCGCCTTCGCGGGCTTCCTCGTCGCGCCGCTGGCCGTGCTGACCGCCGTCTACGTGGGCTTCCTGGTGGTCGACCATCGCCGCCGAGCCTGAGCTCGCTGCTAGCGTCGCCGGCCCGGTGCACGACCCGTCCGCCAGCTCCGCCTCGATCGAGGCCCTCGTCCGCGACATCGTCGCCACGGCCCGCCGCGCCGCCGACGACGTGCGCCGCGAGGTCGAGGGCGAGGCGGCGCGCCGCGCGGCGAGGGTGCGCCTGGAGGCCGAGGAGGCCGCCGAGCGCACGGTGCGCGAGGCCGAGGCCCACGCCGAGGCGCTGATCGGCGAGGCCCACGCCCGCGTGACGGCGTTCGCGGCCCAGCGCACGGCCCGGATCGCCGCGCTGACCGACGGGCTCATCGCCCGCGCCGAGGCGCTCGAGGGCAGCCTCGACCAGGCGGTCGGGCTGCGGGCCGCGCTCGACGACCTCGTCGCGGCCCTCGCCCTGGCGGCCCGGGCGGCCACCGCCGAGGCGCGGCGGCCCGGTGACGCGCCGGGCGTGCAGGCCGTCGCCCCCGGTCGACGCGCCCATCCCCGGGCGGATGCGAGGATGTGACCATGCCCGACACGATCTCCTTCGCCCGCGGAGCCCCGTCCCTGGACATCGTCGACGTCGACGGCCTGAAGGCCGCGGCCCAGGCCGCCTTCGAGCATGATCCCGCCGGCGCCACGGGCTACGGCACCTCGGTGGGCTACGTGCCGCTGCGCCGGTGGATCGCCGAGCGCCACGGCGTGGCGCCCGAGCAGGTGCTCGTGACCAACGGCTCGATGCAGGCCGACGCGTTCCTGTTCGACGAGCTCGTCGCCCCCGGCGACGCCGTCGTCGTCGAGAAGCCCACCTACGACCGCACGCTGCTGTCCCTGCGCGGGCGCGGCGCGGACGTGCGGATGGTCTCGCTGGAGGCCGACGGCATCGACGTCGAGGAGCTGCGCGACCTGCTGGCCACCGGCCTGCGCCCGACCCTGGCGCACATCATCCCGAACTTCCAGAACCCGGCCGGCTACACGCTCTCGGAGCCCAAGCGTCACGGGCTGCTCGAGCTCGCCCGCGAGCACGGCTTCACGATCTTCGAGGACGACCCCTACGTCGCGATCCGCTTCAGCGGGCAGACGCTGCCGACGATGCGCGAGCTCGACGCGGACGGCGGCCGCGTCGTCTACGCCTCCTCGTTCTCCAAGACGGTCTGCCCTGGCATCCGCGTGGGCTACCTGCTCGGCTCCGAGGAGCTCATCGCCCGGATCGCCAAGCGCGCGACCAACACCTACATCTCCCCCAACCAGGTCGCGCAGGCGATCGTGCACCGCTTCTGCGTCGACGGCGGCCTCGACCGCTCGATCGCCACGGTGAAGGCTGCCCTGGCCGAGCGGGTCCGACTGCTCACGGCCGCCCTGGACCGCGAGCTCCCCGAGGCGTCCTACGTCGCTCCCGAAGGCGGCTACTTCATGTGGGTCACGCTGCCCGAGGGCACCGACGTGGCCGCGCTGTTCGACGCCGCCACCGAGCGCGGCGTCACCTTCGTGAAGGGGACCGACTTCCTGCTGGAGGGCGGCGAGAACACGCTGCGCCTGGCCTACTCGGGCGTCACCGCCGAGCAGATCGACGAGGGCATCGGGCGCCTCGCGCAGGCCTATCGCGCGCTGCCCGTCGCCAGCTAGGCGCGGGCACGCTCAGCGCCCGTAGCGCTCCTTGGCCAGCACGAGCTGCTCGGGCAGCGTGACGCGCGGCGGCGGGGACGGGTCGGCGAGCACGGAGACCGTCGCGGCCACGGAGGTCGTGACGGTGCAGCGCTCGCCGCCGTCGGCCTCGACGACGACCTCGTCGGCGTCCTTGGCGGCGAGGACGCCCCTGCGGCCGGGCTCCAGGCCCGACGCCTTGAGGTAGTGCAGCAGGTCCTCCGCCTCGTTCTCGAAGCGGACGACCTGGACCTTCGCGCCGACCTCCACGTCGGCGAGCGGGACGCCCTCGATCCGCGTGCCGACCTCGATCGGGTGGCCGTGCGGGCAGGTCTTCGCGTCGCCGATCGCGGCCTTCATGTAGGCCTCGAAGCGGGGGGACATCGCGTGCTCGAGCCGCTCGGCCTCCTCGTGGACGTCGTCCCACGGGACGCCGACGACGTCGGTGAGGTAGCGCTCGATGAGGCGGTGGCGGCTCACGATCCCGCCCGCGTGCTCGAGGCCGTCCTTCGTGAACGCGATGGCCTTCGAGGCGTCGCGCGTGATGTAGCCGTCGCGCTCGAGGCGGCCGATCATCTCGTGGACGGTGGGTGCGCTCAGCTGCATGGCGCGGGCGACGTTGGCGCCCGTCATCGGCAGGCCGGCCTCCTGGAGCCAGAACAGCGACTGCAGGTACTCCTCCTCGGCGACGGTCGCATGCTCGGTGGACATCAGGGCCATCGTACCGGCACGCCGATGCCCTCCGGCGGCGATCGCGCGGCCGCCTGCGGGCGCTCAGGCCCCCGCCGCCCGCAGGATGACTTCGAGCGTGCGCGGCGAGCCGGGCCAGTGCTCGCCGACCACCGCCGGGCCGGCCGAGCGGACCACCCCGCGCAGCACTAGCACGGCCACGAGCGCGTCGTCGAGGACGCCGGCGACCGGGATGACGTCGGGGACGAGGTCGATCGGGCAGGCCAGGTAGGCGACGAGGGCGGCGAGCGCCAGGCGCCAGCGCCGGGGCACGCGTGCGTCGCGGGCCAGGCCTCCCGCCAGGCGCGCGCAGTCGCCCACCAGCCGGGCGACCGCCCGCGCCTCGGCGCGCCGCCCCGAGAGCACGAGCGCCCCGACGAACGCCGCGTAGAGCCCGACCAGGACCGCGAGGGAGATCACGATGGCGGTCACCCGCCCGGCTCCCGGCGGCGGTCGTCCCGCGCCTCGAGGATCCGCGCGTGCGCGGCGAAGCGCTGCTCGGCCAGCGACAGGAACTCGCGGGTGGCCGGGGACAGCGGAGCTCCCCGGCGGGTGATGAAGGCGAAGGTGTCGTAGAGCGGCTCCTTGAACGGGACCCACCCCAGGCTCCCGAGCGTCTTGCGGCCGAGGCCGAAGATCATCCCCCGCGCGATCAGCGTGTCCCCGAAGCCCTGGCGCGCAAGCTGGACGGAGGCCTCGATGTCCTCCACGTCGATGGTCGGCTCGATGCGCACTCCCGCGCGCTGAGCCAGCTCGTTGAGCTGGCGCCGGGTCGGATCCTCGTTGCCGAAGGACGCGTCGGGGAGGATCAGCGGGGCGTGCGCCAGCTGCTCGATGGTCATGGGGCGCTTCAAGCGCTCGGCGGAGCAGCTCGCGTAGACGATCTCGTCCTGCATGATCGGGCGCACGTCGAGGCCGCGGTCGTCGATCGGCAGCGCCACCATGCCGGCCTCGAGCTCGCCCTCGCGGACGGCCTCGGCGGTCTCCGAGGAGTTCGCGCCGACGAAGCGCACGCGGACCGCCGGGTGGCGGCGGCGGAAGTCGGCGACGATCTCGGTGCCGGGGTAGTACCGCGAGGTGCCGAACGTCCCGAAGGCCGCCGTCCCGCCGCGCAGCTCGCGGACGGCGGCGACGCTGTCGCGCGCGGCCTCCACCTCGGCGAGGACCCGCTCGGCGTGCTCGCGCAGGGTGGCACCCGCGTCGGTGACGATCAGCCCGCGCGAGACGCGGCGGAACAGGCGGACGCCGAGCTCGGCCTCGAGGCGGCGGATCTGCTCGGAGAGCGACGGCTGGGCGAGGTGCAGCTCCTCGGCGGCAGCGCTGAACGAACCGTGCTCACAGGCGGCGACGAAGTACTGGAGCTGCTGAAGTGTCATATAGGACAAACCTTCCGATCGCGAAGTCAATCAAGGCTAGCGGGGATGGCTCGAACCACCGACAATGGAGGACATGATCGTGCTTGCCTCCATCGCCGCCGTCGTCGCCTTCGACGCCCTCGCGGTCCGCTTCGGCGCTGACAGCCGCGTCGACGATGGCCGCCGCAACCTCTAGCCACCGTTCCCCCGCCGTGCACGCCGCGGGCGTCCCCGACGCCCGCGGCGTCGCGCTGTGCCTGCTGTCCTGCCTCGGCTTCGGCGCCATGGCGATCATCGCCAAGGATGCCTACGCGGCCGGCGCCGGCGTCCTGACGTTGCTCACCGTCCGCTTCGCGCTGGCCTCCGGGGCGCTCTGGGCCATCGTCGCCCTGCGCGGCCGCCCGCGCCGCGCGGCCGCGCGCGCCCACCGGCGCTCGCGCGGCCTGGCGCTCGCGCTCGGCGCCGGCGTCTACGCCGCCGAGGCCGGGCTCTTCTACGCCGCGCTCTCGCGGATGGACGCCTCGGTCACCGAGCTGCTGCTCTACGGCTACCCCGGCATCGTCCTGGTCGCCGGGGCCCTGCTCGGCCGCGAGCGCGTGAGCGCGCAGCGCTCCGGCGCGCTGGGCGTCGCCCTCGGCGGCGTCGCGCTGGTCATGCTCGGCGGCGCCGGCGGCTCGCTGGACCCGCTCGGCGTCGTGCTGGCGCTCGGCGCCGCCGTCGCCTACGCGGGCTACGTCCTGGCCGCCGACCAGCTCGGCGGCGACCTCGAGCCGCTCGAGCTCGCCGCGCTGATCGCCACGGGCGCCGCCGCCGCGCTGGCAGCGGCGGGCGTGGCCTCGGGCAGCCTCCATCCCGAGGCCCTTGGCCTGCGGGCGTGGGCGGACGCCGCCGCCCTGGCCGGCCTGTGCACCGTCCTGCCGATGGTCACCCTCTACGCCGGCCTGCGCCGCGTCGGGCCGGCCACCGCCAGCATCGTCTCCTGCGCCGAGCCGGTGCTCACCGTCGCGCTGGCCGTGGCCCTGCTCGGCGAGCGCCTGGGGCCCGTGCAGGCCGTCGGCGGCGCGCTGGTCGTGCTGGCCGTGCTCCTGCTCCAGCGCCGGGGTACGGTGCACGTCGATGCCCCTTCCGCTCGCCTCGCCGCTCCTGCCCCAGCTCGCGCGCTCTCGAGCGGCACTGCCTGACGCCGACGGCTGGGCCTACGAGCCCAAGTGGGACGGGTTCCGCGCGATCGCCTTCGTCGACGGCGACTCGGTGGAGCTGCAGTCCCGCAACGGCAAGCCCCTGACCCGCTACTTCCCCGAGCTGGCCTTCCCCGGGGGCCGGTACGTGCTCGACGGCGAGATCGTCATTTTCGGCGAAGGGCGCCGGCAGGAGTTCGACCTGCTCGGGCAGCGCATCCACCCGGCGGCCTCGCGGATCGCGCGGCTGGCCGGCGAGACGCCCGCCACGTTCGTCGCCTTCGACCTGCTCGCCCGCG
>JAXDGY010000320.1:0-3169 GCA_034664785.1 Solirubrobacteraceae bacterium | reverse complement strand
GGGCGGGCCACCTCTTCGTGACCGACGAGCCCCGCGCGGACCGGTACGTCGCCGACTTCCTGCGGCGCCACACGCCCGCTGCCGCCGCGGCGCACACCAGCGCCGCGTCGTAGCGAAGCCCGCGGGCACCAGGGCGCCTCGGCCGTCGCCGCGAGGGCCGGGCGAAGCCTCGATCCTCCGTCTCGAGCGCCCGCCCGGCGGCGGCGGGCTCGTCGACGCGGCCTGGTGCACCAGGGGAACGGTCCCGCGGGACAGCGGGCGGCCCGGCCGGCGGGCGGCAGGATCGACAGCATCACCGACGGGGCGCGCTGACGAGAGCACGCGGTCAACGATCGGCGGACGACGGCCCCGGCCGTCCGTCACGAGGAGAGCGGATGTCCCTACGCAAACCCCTTGCTGCATCGGCGGCCGTCATCGCCGCATGCGCCATCGCCGCCCCGACGGCGAACGCGAGCGCTGCGACCATTCCCACAGCCGCCCCGCCCTACTGGCTCCAGGTGACCTGCCCGGCCTGGTACGGCTTCACGAACCCGGCCACTGGCTGCGCGCCGTGGTCGGTGTACTGGGCTGCGCCTGCGCTCTTCGCCCCGTACGGGTTCTAGGCGTCGCGGCGGTCCGGCGCCAGAGCTCCGGGCGATGCCGTCGTTGATCTCGGGGGCCGCGACGCCGCTCCCGAGATCAGACGCGACGCTCCCGAGATCAGACGCGAACCCACAGTCAGACGCGCGCGCGAGGCACCGCGGGGCGGACGGGCAGGCCGCCGCCGCGCGATGCCTCGCCGCCCGTCAGATCTTCCGGAAGCGCCAGGTCGCGAGGCTCGCGGCCACGACCAGGATGCCCACCGACCAGGCGAGCGCGTAGAGCGCGGGCCGTCCTGCCGGCGTGCTGCCCTCCATCAGCGCGCGGAGCGCGTCGACGACCTTGGTCACCGGCTGGTTGTCGGCGAACTTCTGCAGCCAGGGCGGCATCGTCGCCGTCGAGGTGAACGTCGACGCGGCGAAGACGAACGGGAACGTCAGCGTGAAGGCGGCGATCTGCGCGGTCTCCGTCTGGCGCACCCCGAGCGCGAGCAGGGCGAACACCCACGAGCAGGCGAAGCCGAAGAACAGCGCGATCCCGAGGCCGGCGAGCACCTGCAGCACGCTGGTGTGCATGCGGAACCCGACGAGCAGCCCGACGCCGAGCAGCAACGCCACCGTGTAGCTCAGGCGCAGCACGTCGGCGATCGTGCGCGACGCGAGGATCGCCCCGCGGTGCGTCGGCAGCGAGCGGAAGCGGTCCGTGATCCCCGTGGACAGGTCGTCGGCGAGCCCGACCGCCGTCGACGAGGCGCCGAAGAGCACCGTCTGCACGAGGATGCCGGGGATCAGGTAGTCGACGTAGCTCGCGTAGCCGGGCACGCGGATCGCGCCGCCGAAGACGTACCGGAACAGCAGCACGAACATGATCGGCATGATCGCCGAGAGCACGAGGATCTGCGGCGTGCGGCGGGTGCGCAGCAGATGGCGCTTGGTCATCAGCCCCGTGTCGCGTACGAACGCCTTGAGGCCGAGTGAGCGGACCGGTTCGGCGATCCGCGGCTGGGTGATCGACACGGTGCTCATGCCGCCACCTGCCCGTTGTTGGTGGGGTGGGCGGGCGGCGTGGCCGCGGGCCTGGGCGACAGCTCAGGGGCGCGAGCGCTCGTGAGCGTGAGGAACACGTCATCGAGCGACGGGCGCCGCAGGCTGAGGTCCTCGACCTCGATGCGCGACTCGTCGATGCGGCGCGCCGCGGCGAGCAGCGTCGCCACCCGGTCGTTGGTCGGGAGCGTCACGCGCTGTCCGTGCACATCGGCCACGGGTGGCGCGGAGCCGAGCCCCGACAGCAGGCCGACGATCCGGTCGAGATCGCCGAACCCGGCCACGCGGACCTCGAGCACATCGCCCGCCAAGCGCTGCTTGAGCTCGTCCGGCGAGCCGGTGGCGATCATCCGGCCCCGGTCGATCACGGCGATGCGGTCGGCCAGGCGGTCCGCCTCCTCGAGGTACTGCGTGGTCATCAACACGGTCGTGCCCTCCCGCACAAGATCCTCGATGAACTTCCACAGCTCGATCCGGGTTCCCGGGTCGAGCCCGGTCGTCGGCTCATCCATGATCAGCACCAGGGGCCGGCCGACCAGGCTGGCGCCGAGGTCGAGCCGGCGGCGCATGCCGCCCGAGTAGGTCAGCACCAGGCGGTCGGCCGCGGTCGAGAGGGTCAGGCGCTCGAGGACCTCGGTCGCCCGCGCCCGCGCCTCCTGCCGGTTGAGCCCATACAGCCGGCCGACGAGCTCGAGGTTCTCCCGGCCGGTGAGGATCTCGTCGATCGCGGCGAACTGGCCCGCGAGCCCGATGCGCGAGCGGACGGTCTGGGCGTCGCGTACGACGTCTGCGCCCGCGATCCGCGCGCTGCCGACGTCGGGGGCCAACAGGGTGGCCAGGATGCGGACAAGGGTCGTCTTGCCTGCGCCGTTGCGGCCCAGCAGGCCGAGTACGGTGCCGCGCTGCACCGTGAGGTCGACGCCGGCCAGGGCGACCGTGGAACCGAAGGACTTCACCAGTGCCTCGGCCGTGATCATCGGGGGATCGCTCATCTCTCCTCCTCCATGTGCGGGATCAGGACGGGGTGGGGTCAAGGTCGTTGTGCGGCAGGCGCGGGCGCGTGCGCCGGCGGAGCCCGCCGGCTCGCGGCAGGCGTGCCGTACCGAGGGTCAGCGGCGCGTCGCGGAAGAGCGCCGGGTCCATCCGGCGCAGCTCCGGCACCACCACGGGACGGAAGGCCATGTGGGCCAGGACGTCGGCTTCGAGATCGAGCCCTGGGGCGATCTCGATGAGCTCGAGGCCTTCCGGGCCGAGGCGCAGGACACAGCGCTCGGTGACGTAGAGCACGGCTTGGCCGCGCGCACGGGCCTGGGCGGCGCTGAACGTGACGTGCCCGACGTCGGCGACGAGCTTGGAGGTTCCGGACCGGACGACGCGCAGCATCCCGTCGCCGACCTCGAGCTCCGCGCCTGCGGCGAATGTCCCCATGAAGCACACCGAGCGCGCGCTCTGGCTGATGTTGATGAAGCCGCCCGCGCCCGGGAACCGCGAGCCGAACCGGCTGACGTTCACGTTGCCGTGGCGGTCGACCTCGGCCATCCCGAGGA
>JAXDGY010000319.1:0-3031 GCA_034664785.1 Solirubrobacteraceae bacterium | reverse complement strand
CCCGGAACTGCGCCTCGCAGCCCTCGACGTCCTTGATGTCCCCGAACGGGCCGTAGAAGGGCAGGATCCCGTTCGTGGCGCACGCGTCGACCATGCGGCCGATGGAGTAGTGCCAGAGGTCCTGCTGCGCGGTCGCGCGGGGGGCGTCGGGGTTCTCGGGATCCGGGTCGGCGATGACGAGGTAGCCGGGGTGGCCGCCGCCGACCCGCGTGGTCTTCATCCGGCGCGAGGCGGCCAGGTCGGCGGGGCCGAAGCTCATCCCCTGCATCCGCGGGGAGGCCGCGGCGATCTCGTCGACGTGGGCGACGCCCTGGGCCGTCTCGAGCAGCGCGTGGACCAGGATCGGCCGCTGGACGCCGGCGCGGCTCTCGAGCTGCGCCAGCAGGCGGTCCACGTAGTGGATGTCCCACGGGCCCTCGACCTTCGGGACCATGATCACGTCGAGCTTGTCGCCGATCTCGGTCACGAGCGTGGTGAGGTCGTCCAGGACCCACGGGGAGTCGAGCGCGTTGACCCGGGTCCACAGCTGCGCGCTGCCGAGATCGAGCTCCTTGCCCGCCTTGACCAGCCCGGCCCGCGCGGCCTCCTTGCGGTCGACGGGGACGGCGTCCTCGAGGTTGCCCAGGACGATGTCGGCCTTCGCCGCGATGTCGGGCAGCTTGGCCAGCATCTTCTCGTTCGAGCCGTCGAAGAAGTGGATCATCCGCGAGGGCGGGAACGGGATCTCGCGGACGGGGTCGGGGGCCCCGACGCAGAGCGGCTTGAAGAAGTCCTTGGGGCTGCGCAAAACGTCTCCTGGTCGTCGTGAGGGGCCGCATCCTAGACTTCGCCGCCCTCCGGAGAACCTGAAAGCAGGAGCACGCCGATGTCCGACACCAGCTTCACCACCGACCAGGCCCAGCGCGAGGCCTCGGGCGGTCACCCGTACGGCCGCTACTTCGAGGAGTTCGAGGAGGGCGCGGTCTACAAGCACTGGCCCGCCAAGACGGTGACCGAGGCCGACGACCACCTCTTCTGCCTCATCACGATGAACCACCACCCGCTGCACATCAACGACGTCTACGCCGGGCAGTCGCAGCAGGGCCGCAACGTCGTGGTGGGCCCGCTGGTCTACTCGCTCGCCCTGGGCATGAGCGTCTCGGACGTCTCGGGCAAGGCGATCGCCAACCTGGCGACCGACGAGCTCAGCCACCCCAACCCCGTCTTCCACGGCGACACCCTGTTCGTCGAGACGGAGGTCCTGGAGAAGACGCCGTCGCGCTCGAAGCCCGACCGTGGCGTGGTCAAGGTCCACACCCGCGTGCGCAACCAGGACGGCCAGCTCGTCGCCGAGTTCAAGCGGCTCGTCCTCGTCCCCAAGCGCGAGCCCGGCGCCTGAGAGGCCGGTGCTCGGCGCGGGTCGCTTACCAACGGGCCCCCGGGAGGGCCGCCTGGCCGGGGTGTCGGGGGACTAGCGTCGACGGGGTGACCGGCACGGCCGACACCTCGCCGCGGCGCCACGCCGCCCGCCATGGGCGCAGGGGCGGCGATGTCCTGCGCGCCTGAGCGCCGGGTCCCGAACGGCCCTGATCCCCCGGCGGCGACCTCGATCGTGGTCGTCGGCGCCTCGGCGGGCGGCGTCGAGGCGCTGATCGTCCTGGCGGGCTCGCTGCCGGCCGACCTGCCCGCCGTCGTCCTGGTGGTCCTGCACGTCGCACCAGCCGGGACGAGCCTCCTGCACCACATCCTCGACCGCTTCTGCGCGCTGCCGGTCACCCTTGCCGCCGACGACGAGATCCTGCGGGACGGGACGGTCGTGGTGGCCCCGGCCGACCGCCACCTGCTCGTCCACGGCGACGCGATCCTCCTGGACAGGGGCGCCAAGGAGCACCGCCACCGCCCTGCGGTCGACCCCGCCATGCGGTCGGCCGCCCTGGCCCGCGGCCCGGCGGCGGTCGGCATCGTGCTGAGCGGGACGCGCGCCGACGGCACGGCGGGGCTGGCGGCGATCAAGGCGCGCGGTGGCCTGGCCTTGGCGCAGGACCCCTCGGAGGCGCTCCACGGCGGCATGCCGCGCAGCGCGATCGACGGCGTGCGGCTCGACGCCGTGCTGCCCGTCGCCGAGATGGCCGCGTGGCTCGGAGGGCGGCTGCGTCCGCTGCCTGCTCGCCCCGGGGCCTGCTCCGCGGCGTAGCATCGTCGGTGGCATGGCGGCAGGGACCTCCTCCGCGCTCGATGCGCTGCTAGAGCACCTCAGGAAGGCCCGGGGCTTCGACTTCACGGGCTACAAGCGCGCCAGCCTCGAGCGCCGGATCGCCCGGCGCATGGCGGCGGTGGGCGCCGACGACCACGCCGAGTACCTCGATCGCCTCGAGGTCGACCCCGGCGAGTTCCAGCACCTCTTCGACACGATCCTGATCAACGTCACGGGCTTCTATCGCGACCCGACGGCCTGGGCGTACCTGGCCGGCGAGATCGTCCCGCAGCTCCTGGAGCAGGTCGGCCCGGACCCCCCGATCCGGGTGTGGTGCGCGGGCTGCGCGTCGGGGGAGGAGACCTACACGCTGGCGATGCTCCTCGCCACGGCGCTCGGGGAGGACGCGTACTGCGAGCGGGTCAAGATCTACGCGACCGACGTCGACGAGGACGCGCTGGCGACCGCCCGGGCCGCGGTGTACGACGCCAAGGACGTCGAGACCGTGCCGCCGGAGGAGCTGGAGCGGTTCTTCCGGCGGTCGGGCATGGGCTACGCCTTCCGCAAGGAGCTCCGCCGCAGCGTGATCTTCGGGCGCAACGACCTCGTCCAGGATGCCCCGATCTCGCGGATCGACCTGCTGTCGTGCCGCAACACGCTGATGTACCTCAACGCCGAGACCCAGGGGCGCGTGCTCAGCCGGTTCCACTTCGCGCTGAAGGACCCGGGCTTCCTGGTCCTGGGCCGGTCGGAGATGCTCGTCAAGCACGCGGAGCTGTTCGCGCCGGTCAACCTCAAGCAGCGGGTGTTCAGGAAGGTCGGCGACGGCGGGGTGCCCGCGCGGCTCGGCGAGGAGCT
>JAXDGY010000318.1:0-10865 GCA_034664785.1 Solirubrobacteraceae bacterium | reverse complement strand
AGGAGGCCGAGGCCCACGCCAAGGACGTGCTGGCGCTCGAGATCAACGGTCACGCGCCGCGCGGCGTGCTCGTCGACCCGAAGGCCGACGTCGAGCAGGAGTACTACGCCGGCGTGGTCTGGGACGGCATCCGCAAGCAGCCCGTGATCATCTTCTCGCCGGTCGGCGGCATCGACATCGAGCAGGTCGCCGAGGAGCAGCCCGACAAGGTCGGCCGCCGGCACTTCTCGAACATCCTGCCCCTGAGCGAGTTCGCCGCCAAGGAGGTCATCGCCTCCACGGGGGTGACCGGCGCGGCGCTGAACAAGCTCGTCCCGTTCGTCACCCGCCTGGCGCGGCTGTTCGTCGAGCACGACATGACGCTGGCCGAGATCAACCCGATCGGGCGCCTGAAGGACGGCTCGTTCATCGCCCTTGACGCGCACATGGACATGGAGAACGAGGCCCGCGGCCGCCACAAGGCGCTGCTGAAGGACCTCGGGGTCGGCGACGAGGAGACGCGCCAGGCCCGGGAGGCCACCCCGTTCGAGCTCGCCGGCGAGGAGGTCGACGCCATGGACCACCGCGGCGTGGCGGGCAACGTCACCGAGTTCGACGGGAACCTCGGGCTGGTCATCGGCGCCGGCGGCGGGTCGCTGACCCTCTTCGACGCCGTGCGCAACTCGGGGGGCGACCCGGCCAACTACTGCGAGATCGGCGGCAACCCGTCCGTCCGCAAGGCCGCCGGCCTGGCCAAGCTCGTGCTGCAGAAGCCCGGCGTGGACAAGATCGCCGTGATGATGTCGATCGTCTCCAACACCCGGGTCGACATCGTGGCGCGCGGGGTCATCAAGGCCTGCCTGGAGCTCGGGTTCGACCCGGCCGAGAAGATCGCCATCTTCCGCATCCCCGGCGCCTGGGAGGACGAGGGCTACAAGATCCTCGACCACTACGGCGTGGAGTACGCCGACCGGACCGTGTCCCTGCACGAGGCGGCGCGCCGCGCCGTGGAGAAGATCGGAGCCGCCGCATGAGCATCCTCGTCGACGAGACCACGACGTTCATCGTCCAGGGGATCACCGGCCGCGAGGCCGTCAACCTGACGCGGGAGTGCCTGGACTACGGCAAGGGCGCGAAGGTGGTCGGCGGCGTGACGCCGGGGCGCCTGGGCCGCGAGGTCCACGGCGTGCCCGTGTTCGACACGGTCGCGCAGGCCGTCGAGCACCACGGCGGCCCGATCGACGGCTCCGTCGTGACGGTCCCCCCCGCCTTCACCAAGGACGCCGTCTTCGAGGCGATCGAGAACGGCATCAAGCTCATCGTCATCGTCACCGAGCGCATCCCGCGCCGCGACGTGGCCCAGATGGTCGAGCTCGCGCAGCTGCGCGGCGCGCGCATCATCGGCCCCAACTGCCTGGGGATCATCGTCCCGAACGTGATCAAGATGGGCGGGATCGGCGGCCCGGCCAAGGACGCGGCGAAGTCCTACACGCCCGGCTCGGTCGGCGTCATCTCCCGCTCCGGCGGCATGACGACGGAGATGTCCTCGACGCTGACCGCGGCGGGGCTCGGCCAGTCCACCGCCGTGTCGATCGGCGGCGACGCGATCATCGGCTCGAGCTACGCCGAGCTGATGCCGCTGTTCGAGGCCGACGAGCAGACCGAGGCGATCGTCATCTACACCGAGCCCGGGGGCCGCATGGAGGCCGAGCTCGCGCGCTGGGTCACCGAGAACCAGTCGCGCCTGCCGATCGTCGCCTTCATGGCCGGCCGCTTCATGGACGAGATGCCGGGGATGAGCTTCGGCCACGCCGGCACGATCGTCGAGGGCAAGGAGGACACGGCGACGGAGAAGATCGCCCGCCTCGCCGAGGCCGGCATCACCGTCGCTGAGGAGATCTCGCAGATCCCCGAACTGATCAAGGCCAAGCTCGCTGAGAGGAGCGCCGCGTGAGGAAGGACGGGACGTTCATCGGGGTCGAGGTCGACGACGCCGTCGTCGGCGATCCTGCCCTGGCCGCCAAGCTCGAGGAGGTCTGCCCCGTCGACATCTTCGCGACCGCCGGCGGCCGCGTCGAGATCGTCGAGGACAACCTCGACGAGTGCGTGCTGTGCCGGCTGTGCCTGGACGTCGCGCCCGAGGGCGCCGTCAAGGTGCTCAAGCTCTACGAGCGCGACGCGGTCCTCTAGGGATCGCGTCCGGGGCTCCGGCTCGTACCGCCGGCGATGCCGGAGCTTCCCGAGGTCGAGCGCGCACGGGCCCTGATCGAGCGCCGCGCGCTGCACCGCCGGATCGTCGCCGTCGACGACAGCGACACCTACATCTGCCGCCCTCACGCCCCGGGGGAGATCGCCGGGGTGCTCATCGGTGCCGAACTCGTCAGCGCCGGCCGGCGCGGCAAGACGATGTGGTGCGAGACGGACGCGGGCCCGGTGCTCGGCCTGCACCTCGGGATGGCCGGCCGCATCGTGGTCGACGGCGCCTCGGAGGGCGATCCGGTCAGGGTGCCAGAGGTGCGCAAGGCGCTGTGGGAGCGCTTCACGCTCGAGTTCGAGGACGGCGGGCGCCTGGTGCTCTTCGACAAGCGGCGCCTCGGGCGGGCGATCCTCGACCCCGACCTGTCCGGGCTGGGTCCCGACGCGATGGAGATCACCCGCGAGCAGTTCCGCGCCCGGGTCGGGCGCGGCGAGGCGCCGCTGAAGGCGCGGATCATGGATCAGTCGGTGCTGGCGGGCGTCGGCAACCTGCTCGCCGACGAGGCGCTGTGGCAGGCGGCGCAGCCGCCGCTGCGGCCGGCGGGCGACCTCGGCGAGGACGAGCTCGACGCCCTGCGTCGCGTCGTGCGGGCCTCGACGCGGCGGGCGATCGCGCGGGGCGGCGCGCACACGGGCGTGGTGATCCCCCATCGCCGCCCCGGTGGCGTCTGCCCGCGCTGCGGCGCGCCGATGGTGCGCGCGACCGTGGGCGGCCGGACGACGTGGTGGTGCCAGGCCGAGCAGGCCTGGCCCCGCGGCGCCTAGGGATCCCGCCCGGCCTCGATGGCGGCGGCCACGTCGTCGTCGCCGTGGCCGGCCTGGTCGGCGGAGCGCATCTGCCGCTCGGCCGCGTCGAGCAGCGGCAGATCCACTCCGGCGTCCGCCGCCGCGTCGATCGCCAGCACGGCGTCCTTGCGGGCAAGGCGGAGCGGGAAGCTCGGCGGGTAGTGGCGGCCGATCATCAGCGGGCCCTTCAGCTGGGCGTAGGGCACGCTGAGCGGGCCCTCGCGGATGATGTCCAGGAAGCCCTCCGGGTCGAGCCCGAGGCCCTCGGCGAGCAGGATCGACTCGGCGAGGCCCTCCACGAGGGCGATGAGCCACGTGTTGAGGACGAGCTTCATGCCGGACGCGGTGCCGATCGCGTCGCCGAGGTCGACGGTCCGGGATCCGACGACGTCGTAGACCGGCCGGCATCGCTCGCGTCCCTCCGGCGGCCCCGAGGTCAGCACGGTGAGCTGCCCGGCCTCCGCCGGCTCCTTGGTCCCGAGTACGGGGGCGTCGACCATCGTGGCGCCGCCCCGCTCGGTCAGTGCGGCCAGTCGCGCGGTCGCCTCGACGCCGATCGTGCTCATCTGCGACCACACGCTGTCGCCGAGCTCGCCGGCCAGCGGCCCCATGACGGCCTGGACCGCGCCGCCGTCGGCGAGCATCGTGATCGTCACCGCGGTGTCGCGGATCGCCTCGGCGGCCGTGTCGCACACGATGACCCCGTCGGCTGCGAGCGGCTCGGCCTTCGCCCTCGTTCGGTTCCAGGCCCGCACCTCGTGGCCGGCGCGCGCGAGGTTGCGGGCCATCGCGGAGCCCATGATCCCGGCGCCCAGCACCGCGACGCGCATGTCAGGCCCGGTGCGTCGCGTCCGGGGCCTGATCCCCGTCCGGGCCCCGCTCCGTGGCGGGCGGCGCCGGCGCGGGTTGCGCCCCCGGCGCCGGGGTCGCCTGCGCCTCGCGCTCGGGCAGCAGGTCCGCGAGCGACCCGACCAGCAGCATGAGGCCGCCCGCCATCGCCACGAACGTCCCGCCCGCGAGCTGCGTGGCCGCACGCCCGCCGCCCCTGGGCACCGCGGCCGGCAGGGCGTCGACACCGAGGGCCGGCACGTCGAAGCAGCGCACGACGGCGTAGACCGTGATCCCGAGGCCGACCAGCGCCTCCACGACGCCGGCGACGCGCGAGTCGATCATGGCCAGGCAGACGAGCGCGGCCACGGCGCCAGCCACGATCATGATCGGCGCGAGCGTCGTGAGATCCCACAGCGTGATCGGGACGGCGAAGGCGTGCGTGACGCCGCCGGCCGGCAGGACGACCTCGAAGACGTACCACGGGAAGAACGTCGCGAGGACCGCGAACGTCGCGCCGAGGGCCGCGAGGCCGCGCAGCACGGCACGCGTGTCGCCGAACAGGCCGGGCCGGTCGCTGGACATGCCCTCTCGGATAGGTCGGCGCCGAGCGCCGACAACGCGTCCCGCGGGCGCTCAGGGCAGCCCGCACACCGAGACCCCGGAGGCCGGGGTCAGGCGCAGGAGCCAGGGCCGCGGGGCGGCGTCGCGCGGGAACCTGACGACCGCCTGCGAGGACACCGCGCCCACCGGCTGGAACTCGTCGCCGTAGCGGCGGGCGCCGACGCCGACGTCGCCGCCCTCGGCGCGGATCAGCACTCCGCCGGCCGGCACGACGATGTCCTGGGTGCGCCCCACCGCGGGCGAGCTGAAGCCCGCCGACCGGAAGCCCACGCAGGACCCTGCCGGGCGCACCGCGCCCCCGGTCGCGCCCGTGACGGTGGGGCGCGGTCCGGCGGGCTGCGCTCCCGTGGCCGCCCGCGGGGCGATCGCGTCGATGGTCAGCAGCTGCGTGTCGAACTGCGTGCGTGCGTAGTCGGGCGCGGCGGCGAGCTCCGGCGTCGGCGTCGCCGGCGTGCCGTCGGCGGCCTCCGCGGCGAAGTAGTCGCCCGCGGTGATCTCCGACAGCTGGTCGATCTCGTAGGTCGGCTTGACGACGCCGCGCGTGAGGTCGAGCGCGGCCAGCTGCACCCGGGTGAGCTGGCCCTGCTTGACGAAGAACGCCGCCCCGATGCGATAGGCCTGGACGTTGGAGAGGCACGCCGCGAGGACGGCGACCCCGATCCCCGCCAGGGCCACGGTGGTCAGCCGGATCCCCTGGAGGAGCTCGACGGCGAGCAGGAGCATGAGGATCCCGCCGACGTAGAGGTAACGGCTCGTGTACGGCTCGCCGAGGGCGCCGCGCGTGATGGCCGTGAAGACCCAGAACGACACGGCGATCGCGCCCAGCGTCAGCACGCGCGTCGGGACCCGTCCGAGGTGGTGCAGCCGCCACCCGACGAGGACCGCCGCGGCGAGCAGGAGCACCGGACCGTAGGTGAGGAAGGTGCCGGGGCCGCCGGCCAGCTTGCCCGTGTTGCCCCCGAGCCCGGCGAGCGAGCTCATCGTCGACGCAGCGGAGGCCACCGCGAAGGAGGGAGCGCGCCAGATGCCGTCGAGCAGGGGGTGGGCGACCCCGGAGGCGTGCCCGATCTGCGCCCATTCGGACTTCTCGTACAGCTTCCACCACACGGCGTACGGGATCAGCGGGACGGCGACGATCCACAGCTTCGCCCGCGGGCGGGTCAGGAGCACCTCGATGACCGCCCCGATCGCGAACGGGACGCCGACCCCGGAGCTGCCGAGGGCGATCGCGAGCAGGCCAGCGGCGGCGATGTCGCCGGCCCGGTCGCGGCGGTCGAGCGCCAGCAGCGTCCCGACCCCCGCCGCCACAGAGATCAGCCAGCCGATCTGGAACGGCCAGAGGATGTTCTGCCACGCCGGGCCCAGCATGAGCAGCGACGCGGCGGCCAACAGGCCGACGACGTCGCCGACGCGCCGGCGGGCGTACACGAAGGTCAGCACCACGCACCCGAGGTGCGCCGCGACCACGAGCACCCGGTAGGGCCCGTAGTGGTCGAGCCCGGCGGTCGCGAACAGCGCACGGTAGACGGCGACCGGCACGAGCGACAGGTGGTCGTTGTGGGGCTGCAGGAACGCGTCGAGGTCGTTGCCGCGCCGGTGCAGCGCCCAGCTCCACTCGTCGACCCACAGCGTGCTGCCGCGGGTCAGCGTCAAGAGCCACACGCCGACCACCAGGAGCAGCACGGCGAGGACGGCCCAGACGAGCGGCGCCTGGATGGATCGCTTGGGCCGCCAGCCGTCCATCGACGCTCGCGAGCCGGCCGGCTTGGTCAGCGTGGGAGAGATCATGAACAGTTTGCCGCGTCCCTTCGACGTCCTCGATGACTTGCGGGACGGGCGAGAGAAGTCAGTCATTCCCCGAACAGGGCGCTCTGAATCTTGTGGGTCGGCCGCGGCCTACAAGCCGGAGCGGTAGACCTTCATCGAGGCGTGCGTGAAGTCGCCGTGGGTCTGCCGGCGCAGGCGGGCGACGAGCTCGCGGTGGTAGGGGCTCGACAGCGACTCGTTGTGCCCGATGACGTCCGCCGTCGCGATGCCGTAGCGGCCCTGCAGCCAGCGCACGAGCCGCCGGGAGGCCCGCAGCTGGGCGCGGTCGGAGAGGACCTCCGCGTCGCTCGTGCCGACATGCTCGATGCCGATCGCCGTCCAGTTCAGCCCCACGGTGTGGCGGCAGATCCACTTCAGCGGGACCTGCTGGCGGATCGTCCCGCGCCGGTCGATGACGTAGTGGGCGCAGACGCCGGGCAGCTCGTGCAGCTCGACGTCGGGGACGTCGGCGGCGAACGTGGCATGGGCGCTCGCGTAGCTGTCGGAGCCCGTGAAGTGGATCACGATGACCTTGGGGTCGATGAGCCGCGCGCGGTGCAGGCCGTAGTGCCGCTCGGCGTAGGCGCGGGTCTCGGTGACCCGGCGGGCGCCGAACGGCACCGGGTCCTGCACGATCGCCGGCCGCGGCGCCGCGGCGGCGACGGCGGCGACGGCGGCGACGGCCAGCGCGGCGATCACGGGCCCGGGGTCGCCAGCGAGGCGTAGGCGTCCGGGCGGCGCGTGGTCAGGAACGGGAACAGCGCCAGCCAGTCCTCGCGCTGGTCGAGGTCGAGATCGGCGACCAGGACGGCCGGCTCGTCGCGCGGGGCCTGCGCGAGGATGCGGCCGTAGGGGTCGGAGATGAACGACGTCCCGTAGAAGGTGAGCGGCGGCTCGGTCCCGATGCGGTTGACCGCCACCATGAACGTGCCGTTGGCGATCCCGTTGCCCACGATGACCTGCTGCCAGAGCGGCTGGGTGTCGAAGTCCGGGTGGTCGGGCTCCGAGCCGATCGCCGTCGGGTAGACCAGGACCTCGGCCCCGGCCAGCGAGTACGCGCGGGCGAGCTCGGGGAACCACTGGTCCCAGCACGTCGGGAAGCCGAAGCGCCCGTCGGCGAGGCCGACGACCGGGAATGCGTCCTCCCCGGGCGGACCGGGCCGGAAGTACTTGTCCTCGTAGTAGCCCGCGGTGACGGGGATGTGCAGCTTGCGCGTCCGCGCCGCCAGCTCGCCGTCCGGGCCCACGACGATCGCGGTGTTGAAGCCGAGTCCGTCGTCGGCGTCCGCGCGCTCGTAGAGCGAGGCGTGCACGTGCACGCCCGTCTCGACCGCCAGGGCGGCGGCCCAGGCATGGGTCGGGCCGCCCGGCAGCTCCTCCGGGGCGGCGCCGGCGGCCTCGGGCCCGCCCGGCGTGATCGCGAAGTACGGCGAGAGCGTGAGCTCCTGCAGGCAGACCAGCACGGCGCGCTCGGCGGCGGCGAGCCGGACGCCCTCGGCGAGCGCCGCGCGGTGCTCGTCCGGGTCGGGGTGCCAGCGATGCTGCACGGCGGCCACGCGCAGCGCGGCGCGGCGCGGCGCCGCGACGCGGGCGAGCGACTCGGGCGGCTCGTAGGCCGTGATCAGCTGCATGCCGGCGAGTCTAGATCCGCACCGGTCGGACCAGGGTTCTCAGGCCGGGGCGCTCGCGGTGGCGGGGACCTGCTGGGTGATGCAGTGCGGGCCGCCGCCCCCGAAGGCGATGGTCAGGCCGGGCACCCCGACGACCTCGCGCTCCGGGTAGGCACGAGCGATCGCCTCCAGCGCGCCCGCGTCCTGCTCGTCGCCGGCCGTCGGGACGATCACGCCGCCGTTGGCGACGTAGAGGTTGAGGTAGGAGTGGATCACGGGCTCCCCCGCGACCGTGGCGCGGACGAGCGGCTCGAAGGGGATGACGTCCAGGCCGCCTGCGCGCGCGCGCTCGCGGTTCTCCGCCATCGCCTCGTGGTCCGGGTCACCGGGCGGGCGCTGCTGGAGCAGCACGCGCCCGGCGGGGGTGAAGGAGGCGATGAGGTCGACGTGACCGTCCGTGTCGCGGTCCTCGACCAGCCCGCGACCGAGCCAGACGACGCGGTCCACGCCGAGGAAGTCCTCCAGGCCCTGCTCGAGCTCCTCCCGGGACATCCCCGGGTTGCGGTTGGGGTGCAGCAGGCACTGCTCGGTCGTGACCAGCGTGCCCCGGCCGTCGACCGCGACCGAGCCGCCCTCCAGCACGAACGGCGCCCGGTAGACCTCGTCACCGAGGCGCGCGCCGAGGATCCCGCCGATCGCGCTGTCCTTGTCGTAGGGGTGGAACTTCTCGCCCCACGCGTTGAAGCCGAAGTGCACGGCCGCCCGCGCCTCGCCCCCGACGACGAAGATCGGGCCGCTGTCGCGCAGCCACGAGTCGTCCAGCGGCAGCTCGACGACCTCGACGTCCCCTCTCAGCGCCGCGCGTGCCGCGGCCGCGTCCTCGGAGGCAGCGCAGACCATCGTGACGGGCTCGAAGGCGGCGATCGCGTTCGCCACGCCCGCGAACTCCGCATGCGCCCGCGCCAGCTCACCGCCCCACAGCTCCCGCCGGCACGGCCAAGCCATCAGCGTGCGCTCGTGCCGGGCGTGCTCGGCCGGCATGCGGAACCCGTCCGCCGCGGGCGTCGGCCTCGCCATCAGTGCCGCGCGCGGCGCAGGCGGGCGCGCTCCTCCTGCTTCTCGACCACGTTGGCGATGAGCTTGAGGTACTGGTCGACGCCGGTCGCCTTGGCCCGGCCCTCGTGGAACGCCTGGTGCCAGTCGGCCACCTTGGCGCCGTGCTCGACCATGAGGTTGAAGAAGTCGCGCCGCATCTCGACGCGGACGCGGGCGTCGGCGGCGATGTCCTTGGTCACGGTGACGTCCGGCATCACCAGCTTGAACTGCTGCGTGTCGCCACGCCCGACGAGGTCGACGCCGACCACCATCTTCAGCGGCTTGAGCGCCGGAACCTCCTCCAGGAACTCGTGGACGGCGGTCTCGATGAGGGCCTTGGCGTCGGACGAGGGCATTCGCCAGACCCTACCGTCCGGCGCCGCCCGTCCCGCCCCCCGACGGCCACCGACGACGGCCTCCGCCACGCACGCGGGAGTTGTGGCGCCCTGCGCCAGAACTCCATAGCGAATACGGCCCCCCAGGGCCGGATTCGCCTAGATCCGGTGTCGTTCCAGCAGCTTCTTGCCGATGACCATCTTCTGGATCTCCGACGTGCCCTCGCCGATGAGCAGCAGCGTCGCGTCGCGGTAGAGGCGCTCGATCTCGTACTCCTTGGAGTAGCCGTAGCCGCCGTGGATCCGGAAGGACTCCTCGACGCAGAAGCGGCCGGCCTCGGAGGCGAAGAGCTTGGCCATGCCGGCCTCGAGGTCCGAGCGCTCCCCCGCGTCCTTCAGGCGGGCGGCGCGCAGCGTCAGCAGCCGGGCCGCCTCGACCTGCGTGGCCATGTCGGCGAGCTTGAACTGGATGGCCTGGTGCTCGGCGATCGGCTTGCCGAACGTGCGGCGCTCCTGGGAGTACTTCAGCGCGAGCTCGAGCGCGCGCTGGGCGATGCCCACGCCGCGGGCGGCGACGTTGACGCGGCCGACCTCCAGCGCGTCCATCATCTGCGGGAAGCCCTTGTTGAGCCCGCCCTGCTCGCCGCCGAGGATCTGCTCGGCCGGGAGCCGGTAGCCGTCGAAGACCAGCTCGGTCGACTCGACGCCCTTGTAGCCCATCTTCTTGAGCTTCGGCGGGACGTTGAAGCCCTTGTGCTCGCCCGTGTTCTCGTGGACCCCGGGCGCCTTCTCGGCGATGAAGCACGTCATGCCCTGATGACGCTTGGCGGCGTCGGGATCGGTCTTGACCAGCACGAAGACGAGGTCGGACATGAGCCCGTTGGTGACCCACATCTTCTGGCCGTTGATCTCGTAGTGCGTGTCGTCGACCTTGCGCGCGGCGGTCTTGATCGCCTGGACGTCGGAGCCGAGCTCGGGCTCGGAGAGCGAGAAGGCCGCGCGGATCTCGCCCGACGCCATGCGCGGCAGGTACTTCTCCTTCTGCTCCTGCGTGCCGAACTTCTGCAGCAGGTAGATCCCGATGAAGTGGGTGTTGATGACGCCGGAGATCGAGATCCAGCCGCGCGCGAGCTCCTCGACGACCATCGTGTAGGTCGTGAGGTCGAGCCCGAGCCCGCCGTACTCCTCACCGACCGTGATGCCGAAGAGGCCGAGCTCCTTCATCTGCTCGACGATGGGCTCCGGGTACTCGTCCTTGGCGTCGTAGTGCTCGGCGTTCGGGATGATCTGCTCATCCGTGAACTGCCGGACCATCTCGAGGATGGCCTTCTGCTCGTCGGTGGTGTCCAGCGGAGCGGGCGCGACGGCCATGGTGGGCTTCTCCAGCGTCGGGGGCGGGCGTCGAAGGCTGCTGGCCAGGATACTTGGGAGTCGTGCCCAACGATCAGCTCACACCGCAGTCCGTCGCGGCCGCGCTGGCCGGTTCGTTCCCCGGCGATCTCGGGATCGAGCTCACCGAGCTGTCCGACGAAGCGGTCCGCGGGCG
>JAXDGY010000317.1:0-2760 GCA_034664785.1 Solirubrobacteraceae bacterium | reverse complement strand
CGCGCCGGCGGCGGGGACCCCGCCAAGGACCAGACCGCCGTGGTCGACATGAACTCGGCCAACCCGCAGTGGCGGCTGACCGCGCCGATGAACCACCCGCGCCGGCGCATGAACACGCCGATCCTGCTCGACGGGTCGGTCATGGCGATCGGCGGGGCGACCACCAGCGACGACCTGGCCGGCGCGGTCTACGCCGGTGAGATCTGGGACCCCGCCACCGAGGAGTGGCGCGAGGTGGCGTCGATGACGAAGTCGCGCATGTACCACTCCACGGCACTCACCCTGCCCGATGGCCGCGTGGTCGTCGGCGGCGGCGAGATCGGACTGCAGGGCGCGCCCGAGGACTCGCCGACCCCCGGCGTGCAGAAGGACGCGCAGATCTACTCGCCGCCCTACCTCTTCCAGCCCAACCGGCCCGCGATCACCTCGAGCCCCGGCGCCTCCGGCTACGGCCAGGCGCTGAGCATCGACACGACGACGACCGACGTCGCGAAGGTCGCGCTCATGCGCCCCTCGGCCGTCACGCACGCGATCGACATGAACCAGCGCTACGTGCCGCTGTCGTTCACCAAGACCGGCACGCAGGTGACCGCGCAGAGCCCGGCGACGGCCTACGACGCCCCTCCGGGCTACTACATGCTCGTCGTCGTCGACTCCCGCGGCGTCCCGTCCGTCGCCAAGTGGGTCATGCTCGGCTCGGGCGCCCCGACCCAGGACCCGGGCCCGGTCAAGCTGCCGACCGGCACGCCGCCGACCGCGCCGCCCGTCGCCGCGTTCGTCGCGCAGACGCCGACGTCCGGGCCCGCGCCGCTCACCGTGCGGTTCGGCAACCAGACCACCGGGCAGCCCGACTCGTTCGCCTGGGACTTCAACGGCGACGGGAAGGTCGACTCGGGTGGAGCGAACCCGACCTTCACCTACACGGCCCCCGGCACCTACACGGTCAAGCTCACCGCGCGCAACGCGAAGGGCGCCGGCGAGGCGGTCAAGACCAGCTACGTGACGGTGACCGGCGGCACCCCGGCACCCCCGCCGGCGGGCGGGAGCACGCCGCCGGCCGGCTCCGGCCCAGGCGTCGTGCCGGGGGCCGGCGAGCAGCCCGGCAGCGGCACCGGCTCGGGGTCTGGCTCCGGCTCCGGCTCCGGCGGCGGGTCCGCCTCCGGCGGCGGCTCCTCGTCCTCCGCGTCCTCCTCCGAGGGCCGCAAGCGGACCTTCACCGCGGTGGCCGACGTCACCGTGTCCAACAAGGAGCTCCAGGCGACCGCCGGAGCGGAGCGGTCCATCACGGTGCGCCAGGGCAGTGGTGCCGCGGCGCGCAACCAGCAGGCGCTCGTCAAGTTCGACGTCTCCGGCCTGGGAGGCACGCCCGCCTCGGCCAAGCTGCGGCTGTTCACCACGGACCCGAGCCCAGACGGCGGCAGCGCCTTCCCGGTCAGCTCGGCGTGGACCGAGCCCACCGCGACCTGGGTGACCGCCCCGGCGATCTCGGGGGCCTCGGTCGCCAGCGCCGGCGCGACGACGAAGGGCCGCTGGGTCGAGCTCGACGTCACGCGCGCCGTCAGGGGCGATGGGGTCGTGAGCTTCGCCCTGCGCGGGACGAGCGCGAACGCCGCGGGATACGCAAGCCGCGAGGCGGGCGCCAACGCCCCGCAGCTCGTGGTCCTGGCCGGGGCCACGGCTGCGAGCGCCGCTCCGGTGGCCGACTTCACCGCCGCGCCGCGCAGCGGGACGGGCCCGCTGACCGTGGCCTTCAGCGACCAGTCGGCCGGCGCGACGTCGTGGGCCTGGGACTTCCAGGGCGACGGGACCATCGACTCGACGCAGCGCAACCCGCGCTTCACGTACGCCAAGCCCGGCACCTACGCCGTCAGGCTGGCGGTCAAGGGCGCGGGCGGCACCGACGCGCGGACCCTCGCGGGCGCGATCGTCGTGGGCGCCAAGGGCCCGGCCCGCCTCACGCGCAGCTTCGCGCCCGTCGCCGACGCGACCGTCACGTCGACGGCGCCGCGCGCCCGCGCCGGCCGGCTGCGGACGCTCGGCCTGCGCCAGGGCGACGCGGCCTCCGGGCGCACCGTGCGCAGCTACCTGAAGTTCCGCCTCGCGGGCCTCAAGGGCGTCCCGGCCTCCGCGAAGCTGCGGCTCTGGGTGACCGGCGCGGGCAGCGACGGCGGCAGCGCGCACCTGGTCACCAGCCGCTGGACGGAGGGCGGCCTGGCGTGGAGCGGCGCGCCCGGGATCACGACCTCGTCGCTGGCCAGCGCGGGGCCGACCGCCAAGGGCACCTGGGTCGAGTGGGACGTCACCTCGGGGGTGGCGGGCAACGGCACGGTGAGCTTCGCGCTGGCCTCCACCAGCGGCGACGCCGCGAGCTACGCCAGCCGCGAGGACGCCGCGCACCGGCCGCAGCTGGTCGTGACGCAGGGCCGCGGCACGTCGGCCAAGCAGGCCTCGGTCCGTCGCGCGCACCTGGCGAGCCTCCTGGCGCCCCGCCCGGGCCTGGTCTGCCCGCTGGAGCACGGGGACCTCTAGCCGGGACGCCGTGGCGGGGCGTTCGCGCCCCGCCTCCGTCGCGAGACGTAGGGGGAGGACAGGGGATGCGGGGGGCCTGGAGGGGGGATTCCCCTCTGCTCGGGGCCGACGCCGGTCGCGACGGTGGTCCCCATGCACCTCCCCCACCTCATCGGCGCCGCCGCCCTGGCGGCAGCCCTCGTCCCCGCCACCGCGTCGGCCTCGAGCATCACGCGCGAGGGCGACGCCATC
>JAXDGY010000316.1:0-3400 GCA_034664785.1 Solirubrobacteraceae bacterium | reverse complement strand
TCCCGGAGCACCCGGGCGTCCGGGCCTCGCGTCAGGTCGGTGTAGGTCCCCGCGACTGGGCTATGCCGGTCGTTCTCGGGAGCCCCGCCCAGCCCCTCGCCGGTCTCTGAGTGGGACCCTGGCCGGCCCGTCGACGCCGTCCTCCTGGTCCGCGGCCTTGATCACCGCATCAAGCGCGATGGCGCGCCGTTCCGGCGCCTCGTGCTCGGGGACCGCTTGGGGGACCGCTCTTCCACGATTCCCGCGGTCCTGTGGGAGGGTGCAGACCCCGCAGAGCTCGGTGCCCCTGTGGCGGCTCATCGGGCGCTGCGAGGACCATGAGCGCTACGGGCGCCAACTGATTGGCACCGAAGATCAGGAGACGATGACCTTGATCTTGAGGACGTTGTCGGCGCCGGTGGTCACGATGCCCTTCATGTAGTCCTCGCCGGCCTTGGTAGTCAGGCGGTAGGTGCCCGAGGTCGGGAACGTGACGTTGGTCTTGGCGCCCATGTGGCTCATCGTCGCCTGGGACATCTGTGGCTGCGGCCCGGTCACGCGCACGAGCTTGTGGGGCATGACGTCGTTGTTCTGCAGATGCAGGACGCCGCCGGCGGCGATTCGCAGGGTCGCGCTGGGGCTTCCGGGCGCTCCGCCGTTGATGGCGAGGGTGTGGCAGCCTCTGGTCACATGGTCGATGATGATGCTCGCGGTGGCTGGAGCGTTGCTCTTCGCCGCTGCGGCCGCGGCGGGTGCAGGCGCGGCCTGCATCATGGTGGTCGTGTGCTGGTTGGTGCTGACGGTCAGGGCGACCAGCGACATGATCAGCGCCGCGCCGATGCCGACGCCTGCCGCGATGGGAAGCCATCGCCGCGCCGCGCGTTCGACCTGGTCGTCGAAGGCTCGCTGGTCGGCGCGCTCGGTGTCGCCGGGATCGTTTTCGGGGCTCATAGGCTGAGCGTGTCAGCGTCCGGGCCCGCGGCCATCCGTGTGCGCCCGTAGACACGCTGCGGGAGATCCGTCCGATGCCACGTGGGTTGTTGCGTGGCGCTCATGGGCGGCCGGTTCAGGCCCCTCCGGCGATTCTCGAAACTGAGGTGGGACGCACCGGTCAAAGCGGTTCAGCGAAATCGTCAGCGACTGCCTGCAGCGCATCACCCTCGGCTGAAGGGAGGGTGCGGATGATCGAGCTGCCCGCCAACCGGCGCGCGACGCTTGTCGTCGATCGCGCCCGAGCGTTCGGGCCGTCGCTGGTCGTGCATGGCGGCGCGCGCGTTGAGGATCTCGTCGACCGGTTCTCTGCCGGCCACAGCCTGTCCGAGGTGGCCGCGCACCGGCCCCCGACCCGGGCTCAGGGCCGACCGCCCGGTGCCAAACCGCGCCGTGGGACAGCTCACCGCAACCGTCAGGCGACTCAGTGTCCGCGTATGCGAGTCCTCTTCGTAGCGCTGTCGTGCGCGTGCCTGCTGGGCATCGCCTCCGTCGCCGTCGCCAACACCAGCCACGCCGGCTGGCCGACCATCGACGGCGTGCTGCTCATGAACAAGACCGACAGCCAGCGCCCGCTCGACGCCCGCCCCGGGCAGGATCCGTTCGGTGGGACGGACAGGCGGTACTCGTGCGACGCCGTCCACAAGCGAGGCAAGTGTCAGAGCCGGTTCGTGCCGCACTTCGAGGCCGCGACCATGCCGCCGCAGTTCAACCTGGTCATGTCGTCGCAGCCGGGGCACAACGAGCTGCTCGGCGGGCACGGCAGCGACACCATCTACGCCGGGCCGTGGGGCGATGTCATCTGGGGCGACTACAAGCCGTCCGGGCAGCCGAGCAACCAGGTCGACCACCTCTACGGCGGTGCCGGCAACGACTTCATCTACACCAGCCACGGCACCAACGTCATCGATGCGGGCGCGGGCAACGACGAGATCAAGGCCCACTTCGGGCGCGGGACCATCGACTGCGGGGCGGGCAACGACCTGCTGTACATCAGCCGGCGCGCCCAGCGCGGCTACAACATCCGCGGCTGCGAGCGGATCTCGCACAAGACGCTCGGCTACTAGGGCGGACCCGCGAGCGCCCCTTCTAGCCTCGAACCCATGCCTTCCCTCACCGGCTCCCTCGGCCCGCGCACCGTCAACCGCATCGGCTTCGGCGCGATGCAGCTGCCCGGCAAGGGGGTGATGGGCCCGCCCCGCGACCACGACGAGGCCGTGGCCGTCGTCCGCCGCGCCCGCGAGCGAGGCGTCGACCACATCGACACGGCCAGCTACTACGGCCCCGACGTCGCCAACGAGCTGCTGGCCGAGGCGCTCGACCCCTGGCCCGACGACCTGCGGATCGTCTCCAAGGTGGGCGCGCGCCGCGACGGGCAGGGCGGCTGGCACCCGGCCCTGACCCCGGACGACATCCGCGCCCAGGTCGACGCGGACCTCCGCGTCCTCGGGATCGAGCGCCTCACCGCGGTCAACCTGCGGGTGCTCGACACGGCCGAGGAGGTCTTCGACGCGGCGCTGGACGCGCTCATCGGCCTGCGGGACGAGGGCAAGCTCGAGCTGATCGGCGTCAGCAACGTCGACGTCCCCCGGCTCGAGCACGCGCTGCAGCGCACCGAGATCGCCTGCGTCCAGAACCAGTACGGCCTCCTGGACCGTGGAGGCGAGGACGTGCTCGAGGCGACGCGGGAGCGCGGGATCGCCTTCGTCCCGTTCTTCCCACTCGGCTCGGCCTTCGGCGTCGCGCCGCGGCCCGCGGAGGATCCCGAGGTCCAGCGGATCGCCGGCGAGGTCGGGGCCACGCCGTCGCAGGTCGCCTTGAGCTGGCTGCTGCACCACGCCCCGCACGTCCTGCTCATCCCGGGCACGAGCTCGCTCGCGCACCTCGAGGAGAACCTCGGCACCGCCGACGTCGCGCTGAGCCCTGAGCAGGTCGAGACGCTCGACGGGCTGGCCGCCGGCTGACGCCGCCTACCCCTCGGCGGGCTGGGGACGGGCGTCGACGCCGAGCTCCCCGGCCCTGCCCGAGCGGTGCTGCTGGATGTCGCGGCGTGCGGAGTCGGTGTAGGCGACGAGAACGGCGAACAGGACGAGCCCCAGGGCGCTGACCACGCCGTCGCCGACGCCGAGCCCAGTCCGGTCTTGCGCCTTGCCGAACCAGTCGGCGATCGAGGCGCCGAGCGGCCGCGTGATGACGTAGGCGCCCCAGAACGCGACGACCGGGTTGAGGTCGAAGCGCCACCAGGCCACCGCCGGCACCGCCATGGCGGCGGCGAAGAGGACGATCGAGCCGAGGAACCCGAGGTTGAGGGTGAACGCCGTCAGGTCGCCGGCCGCGGTGCCCAGCGCGAACGTCGCCAGCACGGCGAGCCAGTAGAACGCCTCGCGCCGCTGGGTGGTGATGCTGTGGATGTCCAGCGTGCCCTCGACGC
>JAXDGY010000315.1:0-16835 GCA_034664785.1 Solirubrobacteraceae bacterium | reverse complement strand
ACTGCATCGCCACCGGGCTCTACGCCGTGGCGGTCACCCGGGGGGCGCTGAGCGTCGTGGCCGTCGTCGGCTCCCTGTACCCGGTCGCCACCGTGCTGCTGGCGCGCGCGGTGCTGGGCGAGCGCCTGCGACCCCTGCAGTCCGCCGGCGTGGTGGCCGCGCTCGTCGGGGTTGCGCTCGTGAGCGCCGGCAGCGCCTGACGGGCGTGCCCGTCCGGCAGCGCCTGACGGGCGTGCCCCATCCCACACATGGGTTTCGATCTGCTACTTACTCTTGGGGCATGGTCACCACGCTCCCGGACGGCACGCGCGTGCACCTGCGGCCCATCCTGCCGGCGGATGCGCCGCGGCTGGCGGCAGGGCTCGGCCGGCTGTCGCCGACCTCGGTCCACTCCCGCTTCCTGACCGCCAAGCCGCGCTTCACGGCCGCGGAGCTGCGCTACCTCACCGAGGTCGACATGGTCGACCACGTGGCGCTCGTCGCGGTCCTGGACGGCGCCCCGGACGCCCTCGCGGCCGTCGGGCGCTTCGTGCGCGACCGCACGCCCGGGTCGTCGACCGCGGAGGTCGCCATCCTCGTGTGCGACGCGCTGCAGGGCCGCGGGCTGGGGCGGACGCTCGGGCTGGCGTTGGCCGAGGAGGCGCGCGTGCGCGGCATCAGCGGCTTCTCCGCCACGATGCTGCCCGAGAACCGGGCTGCGCTGGCGCTGTTCGAGACGATCTCGGCCGCGTTGCACCGCGAGGTGCGCACCGAGGTCCACCAGGGCGTCCGCGAGCTGACGAGCAGCGTCGCCGCATAGGCTCCCCGCCATGGCGGCGGGGTTCCGGCTGACGGTCCGCATCGGCTCGAAGGTCGAGCGCTCCCGCCACCCCACGCTCGGCGCGGCGCTCGACGCCCTCGGCGAGCGGCTCGCGCGCGAGCGCCCCGCCCGCCCGGCGGTCAAGCTCCTGGCGCGCGAGATCCCGCCGGTCGCGCAGGTGGCGGCCCGTGGCCAGGTCGCCGGCCCGGGCGGCGCGCGTGGGGGCGTGGACCTGCGCGGCGACGGGTCGACGGAGGCCTGGACGGGCCGCTGGCGGCGGACCGTCGTCCCACCCGCCGGCGGGGAGGACGCGGTCGCCGCTCTGCGCCGCGCGCTGGGTCAGGCCGGGTCGAGCGCCGCGCCGTAGGGGCCGCGGCCCGTCAGACAGCGGGCGCCCGCCCGCGCGGCGAACGCGAGCGCCTCCTCCAGCCGCCGGCCCTGGGCGAGGGCCAGCGTGAGCGCGGCAGCGAAGGTGTCCCCGCAGCCGAACGCGTCGACCGGCGGCCCCGGCAGCGGCGCGGGCGCCCAGCTGCCGGAGCTGCCGTCCGCCGCGGTCCACGTACCGCCGCGGTCACCGTCGGTGAGCACGACGACGCGGGGCGGCGGATCCGCGGACGCCACCGCGGCGGCCTCGCCGGCGTCCGACGTGCTCGCGACCAGGACGTCGAGCTGGACGCGGGCCGTCGCCAGCGCGGGGCCCGTGCGCGGCGTGGCGACCAGCACCCGCGCCGCGCGCGCAGCGCGCAGCGCACCGGCGTCGGCCGCGGTGACGTAGAGCCCGTCGAGCTCGGCGCAGCGGTCCCAGGGCAGCGGGTCGTCGCCCGACGGCGCCGCGGGCGCGCCGAGGACCGTGATGGTGCGCTCGCCGGCGGCGTCGAGGTGGGTGAAGGCGCGCGGGTGCGGCCCCGCGCGGCGGGCGGCGTGGACCTCGACGCCGTGGCGCCGCAGCTCGCGGCCCACGCGCTCGCCGGTGGCGTCGTCCCCGAGCGCGGTGAGCAGCACCGCCGCGCCCGCCATCCGGCGCAGCTGCACCGCCGCGACCCCGCCGCCGCCACCGGCCTCGACGAAGTGCTCCGCGGCGCGGACGATCTCGCCCGGCGCGGGCACGGCGTCGACGACGGCGAACTCGACGAGTTCGACATGACCGACGATCCCGACGCGGACGCCGGCAGAGCCGACGTCGCGGTCGGGATCGTTTTGGAGTTCGCCCACACCCGTGCTGATGGGACCGGCCCCGGGGGGCGAACTCCCCTGCTGGCGGCGGTCCGGGGGCGGCGGGGTCACAGGGTGGGCAGCACCAGCGCGGAGCCGTGGCGGCGCAGCCAGCGCTGCTGCTCGCGGTAGGTCGGCAGGTGGTGCTCGACGAGCGCCCAGAAGCGCGCGGAGTGGTCCATCACCACGAGGTGGCAGGCCTCGTGCCAGACCACGTAGTCCAGCACCGGCTCGGGGGCGAGCAGCAGCCGCCAGTTGAAGCTCAGCGCGCCGGTCGACGAGCAGGAGCCCCAGCGCGTGCGCTGCGCCCGGATCGTGAGCTTCGTGCACGCGCGGCCGACGGCCGCGGTCGCGGCCTCCACGCGCGGGGCGATCTCGGCGCGCGCGACCCGCCGGTAGAAGCGCTCGATCGCGGCGCCCGCGGCCTCCCCCGCCGGGACCAGCAGCGCGTCGCCGCGGCGGTGCACGCGCGTCCGGCCGGGCTCGGGGATGAGCGTCAGCTCCGTGCCCAGGTACGGCACGGTCCCGGGCGTCCCGGCCAGCGCCGCGCGGCGCGCCGCGGCCTCGTCGCGCCGGCGGTCGATCCAGCCGCGCAGCTCGGCGACGGCCGCCGCGGCGTCGCGCTCGCGGGCGCGCGCGGGCAGCGTGACGACGACGCGGCCGTCGTGCTCGACGGCGACGCGGATGCGCCGCGCGCGGTCGGAGCGGCGGATGTCGTAGGGCAACGGGGTGGTGCGGAGCGGCTCGGCCATCGCCCTTGACCCTACGAACCCGGGCGGTCGCCGGCCGCCGCGACCAGCGGCCCGGTCCGGTACGGGATGAGCTCCGACAGCGCGATCGAGGAGGTCGACCGGCGGACCGCCGGTGTCGCGAGGATCCGGTTCAGGACCTCCTGCAGCCCGTCGGTGTCCGCGGCCACCACGCGCACCATCAGGTCGCGCGGCCCGCTCGTCCCGTGGGCCTCCAGGACCTCGGGCACCTCCCGCAGCCAGGCGATCGCCTCCGGCAGGCGGCCCTGCACGATCTCCAGCGAGACGAACGCGAGCACGGGGTAGCCCGCCGCGCGCAGTCCGATCTCGGGCCCGTAGCCCGCGATGACGCCGCGGGCCTCGAGCTTGGCCAGGCGCGACTGCACGGTCCCCCGCGCGACCTGCAGCTCCCGGGCCAGCTCGGCGACCCCGACGCGCGGGCGGGCGCGCAGCGCGGCGATCAGGCGGGCGTCCAGCGGGTCCAGCGGACTGGTCAAGGTGCACAGCCTCCAGGCATCCGTGGGTGCAGGAGTGACCATCCTGCTCGATCTCAGCCGCCGATCTTGCCACCCGACCCGGCGCGGAGCATGCTCACATGGTCACGTCACATCGCCCGGGGAGTGAGGATGTTCGAGGAAGCACAGCTCTACTCCGCAGTCACGCGAGAGGACGACGGCTCGGTCCAGGTCCACCTCGGCGCGGACCACCCGGGGTTCGGCGACCCGGCCTACCAGGCGCGTCGCAACGCCATCGCGGCCCAGGCGCTCGACTGGGCGCCGGGCGCGCCCGTCCCGCGCGTCGCCTACACCGACGAGGAGCACGAGGTCTGGCGCCTGGTCTGCGCCGAGCTCGCCGTCAAGCACGAGCGCTACGCCTGCCGCGCCTACCGTGAGGCCGCCGAGGCCCTGGCGCTGCCGACCGACCGCGTCCCGCAGCTCGACGAGGTCAGCGCCGCGCTGCGACCGCTCACGGGCTTCACCTACCTGCCGGCAGCGGGCATCGTCCCCCTGCAGGAGTTCTACGGCGCGCTCGGCGACCGGCACTTCCACTCCACCCAGTACATCCGCCACCCGCGCGCCCCGCTCTACACACCCGAGCCGGACCTCATCCACGAGGTCATCGGGCACGGCAACCTGCTCGCCCACCCCGACTTCGCGGAGCTCAACCGCCTGGCCGGGCGGGCCGCCCAGCGCGTGGAGACCGGCGCGGCGCTGCAGTTCCTCGCCGACGCCTTCTGGTTCACGATCGAGTTCGGCGTCCTCTGGGAGCACGGCGAGCTGCGTGCCTACGGCGCCGGGATCCTCTCGAGCTACGGCGAGGTCGAGGAGTTCCGGCACATGGAGATCCGGCCCTTCGACCTGCACGAGATGGGCACGCTGCCCTACGACATCACCTCCTACCAGCCCGTCCTGTTCGCGGCGCCCTCGATGGGCGCGCTCGTCGACGATCTCGGCTCCTTCTTCGCCGGCTTCGACGACGACACCCCCGCGCGCCTGGCGGCCGCCTACAGGACGCGCAGCGTGGCCAGCGACGTGTCGCGGGCGACGATCGAGCCGCCGCGGTCGCGGGCCTCGAGCAGGTAGTCGACGGCGTCGGCGCTGACGCGGAAGCCCTCGAGGACGAGCGGGATGCCCGGCGGGTAGACCTCGACCGCCTCGGCCGCGACGTGCCCGATCGCCTCCCGCATCGGGACCGCCCGGCCGATCGACTTGGCGTAGCGGCGGGCGTGGTAGGGGTGCATGACGGGCCGGTCGTCGATCGCGCCGAACGGGTTGGCCGGCATCGGCTCGCGCGCCCCGCCCTGCAGGAGCCGCCCGTCCAGGACGGCTCCGAGCGCGGCGACCGTGTCCGGCACCGCCTGCGGCCCGAGCTGGAAGGTGGTGATGAGCGTGATCGTGTTGATGCCCGCCTTCTCGATGACGATCCCCCGGTCCACGAGCGCCCGCGCCACCTCGTAGCCCGAGCAGGCGTACCGGCTGAGGCCCATCGTCGTCTTCACGAGATCCTCGCCGCCGATGTGCGCATCCCAGGAGCGCAGCCACGCCGGGTCGTCCAGCCAGTCCAGCGCCGCGAGCGCCGGATGGGCGCGCAGCGCCGCCTTGAGCTCGTCCGTGCGCTCGATGGAGCGGCCCAGCAGCTCCTCCCCCTTGGCGGCCAGCGCCCGGACCGCGGCGTCGGCCGAGCCGAGCAGGTGGTAGCTCGGGGAGGTCGTGACGTACTCGCGGTAGGCCTCCTCCATGAGCTCGGAGTCGACGCGGTCGGTGTGCCAGTGGATCAGCCCCGTCTGCTGCAGGCCGCCCGCGAGCTTGTGCGTCGACTGCACGCAGACGTCGGCGCCCGCGCTCATCGCGCTCTGCGGCAGCGACGGGTGGAAGCCCAGGTGCCCGCCCCACGCCTCGTCGACGAGCACCATCGCGCTCGGGCTGACGGCGTGGACGGCATCGGCGATCTCGGCCGTCGGGGCCGCGAGGCCCTCGTAGGTCGGCGAGGTGTAGAGCACGGCGAGCGCCTCCGGCGAGCGACGCAGCCCCTCGAGCACCTGATCGACGCTCGGCGGCAGCAGCGCCTCGAAGTGCGGGTCGTAGGGCGTGGGCAGGAAGCGGAAGTCCAGGCCGAACGCCTTGATCGCGTTGATCACCGAGTGATGGATGTTGCGGGCCACGAGCACCAGGGCGTCCTGGCGCTCGAGGGCGAGCATCCGCAGCACGATGAAGTTCGAGCCGCTGGAGCCGTGGACGCTGAACATCGTCCGGTCGGCCCCGAAGGCCTGCGCGGCGAACCGCTCCGCCTCGCCGAAGACCCCCGTGTGGTCGACCAGCGTCCCGAAGAAGCCGGCCGAGATCGACACGTCCGACCCGTAGAAGTCCTCGATGCGCTCCTGCTCGGTGAGGATCGACGGCGTGCACCAGCGGTGGTAGTTGCGGACGTCCTCGTTGAGGATCCGCACGATCGGGGACGGCGTCGGGTCGGCCACGGCGCCGGAGGGTAGCCTCGCCGCGTGCCCCGGTCCGTGGTTCCGCTCCCCCCGCAGGTGCGCGAGCCGTTCGAGGTCTACCTCAACGGCGTCCACCAGGCCCCCGGCGAGGACTACCGCGTGCAGCGCGGCGCCCTCGTCTTCGATCGCGTGCTGCGCAAGGACCGCGTGAGCGGCTGGCGCTGGTTCCTCGGGGCCTGGGGCGTGGGCACCTACCGCCAGGACGACTCGGTCGACGTCCGCTGGAGCGTCGACGGCCGGCCGCGGATCGCCGAGGGCCTCGAGATCGCGGAGACCGAGGAGTAGGGCTGTGCCCCTCGGCAGACCCCCTAGACGGGGCGGTCGCCGATCCAGTACCGCGGCCCCGGACCGTGCTCGGCGGCGCGGTCGCCGGGGTTGGCCAGCCGGCAGCGATCGAGCGAGAGGCAGCCGCAGCCGATGCACTCGGTCAGCCCCGCCCGGAGGCGCTCGAGCTCGGCGATCCGCTGGTCGATGCGCGCGGACCAGCCGCGCGAGAGCCGCGCCCAGTCGCGCCGGCCCGGCACGCGGTCGGGCGGCAGCGCGGCGAGCTCGGCGCCGATCTCCTCGAGGGTCAGCCCGACGCGCTGGGCGAAGACGATGAAGGCGACGCGGCGCAGCACCGGCCGCGGGTAGCGCCGGTGCCCCGAGCCGGCGCGCTCGGACGCGATGAGGCCCCGCTCCTCGTAGAAGCGCAGCGCCGAGGCCGCGACGCCGCTGCGCCGGGCGACCTCGCCGATGGTCAGCAGCTCGGACATCGGGCCAGCAAAGCACGCCTTCCGCTTGACTTCAAGTTCACTAGAGCTTGTAGCTTCGCGCCATGAGCACGACACCGACGCCATCCGAGTACATCGCCGAGCAGGTCACCGCGTGGCCGGGGGTCCAGCAGCGCCCCGGCCGGTTCGGCGCCGTGGCCTTCGTGGTCGGCCACCGCGAGTTCGGGCACCTGCACGGCGACGACGCCGCCCACTTCGGCTTCCCGGTCGAGGTCTGGCGGGAGCTGCGCGCGCAGGGGCGCATCACTCCGCACCCCGTCTTCCCGGACCGCGAGGGACCGGCCGCGCGGCGCATCCGGGGCGAGCAGGACGTCTTCGACGTGATCGCCCTGCTGCGCCTGAACTACGAGCGCGTGGCGCCCGTGCAGGCGCCCGCGGCCTAGCCGTCGCCCTAGCGGGCGGGCAGCGGCTGGCCCACCTTCCACGGCGACATGAGCTTCAGCGCGCTGAGGATCGCGCGGGTCGCCGGGGAGCGGTTGAGCGTGTAGAAGTGGATGCCGGGCGCCCCGCCCGCCAGCAGGTCGGAGCACTGCAGCGTGGCGTAGGCCACGCCGAGCTCGGCCACCGCCTCGTCGTCGCCGCGCCGGACTTCGAGCTCGCGCTCGAGCGTCTCGGGCAGCTCCGAGCCAGACAGCGACGTCATCCGCTTGATGCCGTCGAGGCTCGTGATCGGCATGACGCCCGGGATGATCGGCGCGTCGATCCCGAGGGCCCGCGCGCGATCCACGAACGAGAAGTAGTGGGCGTTGTCGAAGAACAGCTGGGTGACGAGGAACCGGGCCCCGGCGTCGACCTTCGCCTTCAAGAAGCGCAGGTCGTCATCGGCGGAGGTCGCGTGGATGTGGGTCTCCGGGAAGGCGGCCGCGCCGATGGCGAACTCGGGGTACTCGTCCCGCAGCAGCTCGATGAGCTCGCGCGAGTACTCCAGCCCGCCGTCGGTCTTCGTCCAGCGGTCCCCGCCGTCGGGCGGATCGCCGCGCAGCGCGAGCACGTTCTCCAGCCCGGCGTCGCGCATCTGGTCCAGCGTGCGGCGCAGCTCCTCCACAGTGGCGTTGACGCACGTGAAGTGCGCCATCGCCTCCAGCCCGAAGTCGTCCTTGATGCGGGAGACGATCTCGATCGTCTTCTCGCGCGTCGAGCCGCCCGCCCCGTAGGTGACCGACACGTAGTCCGGCGCGAGCGGGCCGAGCTCGCGCAGCGCGCGGAAGAGGTTCTCCTCGCCCTTGTCGGTCTTGGGCGGGAAGAACTCGAAGGAGAAGATGGGCCGGTCCTCGCGCCCCAGGATCTCGTCGATGCGCATGGCGGGGAAGAGTACGGGGCGATCGCGTCCGGCGGACTAGGCCGCGGTCCAGCGCTCCGGCCCGCCGCGGTCCCCCGGGATGCGGATGGCCTGCCCCTCGATCTCGAGATGCTCCAGGTAGCAGAGGGCCTCGCTGAGCCACCAGCTGGCGTTCAGCGGCGTGATCGCCTCGCCGTAGATGCGCGGGACCGCGTCGAAGGCGGTCAGGGGCTCGCCCGCGATGACCTCCTCGACCTTGCCGAGGCGCTCGTCGACGAGCCGCCGGTTCGCGTCGATGTGCGCCTGCACGTCGGCGAACGTGCGCCCGTGGCCGGCCAGGCACAGGCGGGCCCCCAGCCGCTCGACCACGTCGAGCGAGCGCAGGAACTCGCCCGCGGGGTCGGGCGAGTGGCCGTGGTCGAAGTAGATCGAGACCCGCCCGAGCAGGTGGTCGCCGGAGATCAGCAGCCGGCGCTCGGCCTGCAGGAGGCAGATATGCGAGGGCGCGTGCCCGGGCGTCTCGTGCACCTGCCAGGTCCCGAGGTCGGTCTGGACCTCGGCGCCTCCCAGCAGGTCGCGGTCGGGCTCGACGATCCGCGCGATGCCGAAGCCGCCCGAGCGGCGGCGCGCCTCGGCGTAGGCCTGCAGCGGCTCCTCCGGGACGCCGGACTGCCGCGCGACCTCCAGGCGCCGCTCGAGCGCCTCGTCGGGGTCGGCGGCCGCCTCGGTCATGTGCCGGTGGTTCGGGTGCATCCAGAGCTCGCACCCTGACCGGTCGATGATCGTCGCGGCCTGGCCGTAGTGGTCGGAGTGCGCGTGCGTGCAGACCAGCAGCCGCACGTGCTCGACCTTCAGGTTGACCTGCGCCAGGGCGCGCTCGAGGTGCGCGAACGACCCGGGCTCGTGCATGCCGGTGTCGAACAGGACGATCCCGTCGCCCGCGGCGACGGCCCAGGCGTTGCAGTGCGGGACGCCGGGCCAGGGCAGCGGCAGCCGCAGCCGCCAGACGCCGGGGAGGACGCGCTCGCCGCGGCCCACCTCGCGCTTGCGTGTGCTCGGGGGCATGCGGCCGAGGACTCTAGAGTGCGGCCATGGCCGCCGCCCGGACCCGTGCCGACGCCACGACCGAGCAGGTCGCTCGGCGCTACTTCGCCGCCCTCGCGGTCCGCGACCTCGACGCGATGCTGGCGTGCTGGGCGCCGGGCGGGCGCGAGCACATCCGCGGCCTCGTCGACACGACGGCTCCGGACGGCGTCCGGGCCTTCTTCGCCTCGCTGTTCTCGGCGGTGCCCGACTTCGCCCTGCGCGTGGAGGACCTCACCGTCCAGAGCGAGCGCGCCGCGGTCCGCTGGTCGGCCACCGGGACGTTCGCCGGACGCGCGCCGTTCAACGGCCTCGAGCCCAACGGCTCGCGGCTGGAGCTCGAGGGCTGCGACGTCCTGGTCGTCCGCGACGGCCTCATCCAACGCAACGACGCCTACTCGGACTCCATGGCCTTCGCGCGCGGCATCGGGCTCCTCCCACCCGAGGGCTCGACGGCCGAACGGCGCATGCTCGGCGCCTTCAACGCCGCCGGCCGGGTCGGCCGGCGGCTGGCCGCGACGGGCGCCGAGGAGATCGCCGACGGCGTCTGGCGCATCCGCGGCGGCTTCCCCGGCAAGCCGATGAACGTGTACCTGGTGCGCGACGGCGACGGCGTGCTCGCCTTCGACGCCGGCATCCGCTCGATGACCCGTCCGATCGCCGCCGCGGCGCTGGGCCTCGGCGGCCTGACGCGGGTGGTCCTCGGCCACGCCCACGCCGACCACCGGGGGGCCGCCCCGGGCCTCGGCGTCCCGGTCCTGTGCCATGCCGCCGAGCGCGCCGACGCCGAGGGCGACGGCGGCCTGCACAGCTTCGACCTCGCCGCGCTCGGCGCGCCGGGCAAGTGGGTCTACGGGCCCATGCTGCGCCACTGGGACGGCGGGCCGGTGGCGATCGCCGGGACGCTGCAGGAGGGCGACGAGGTGGCGGGCTTCGAGGTCGTCCACCTGCCCGGCCACGCGCCGGGGCTCATCGCGCTCTGGCGGGCGTCCGACGGCCTCGCGCTGTCGAGCGACTGCTTCTACACCGTCGACCCGATCACCGGGCGCAGGGGCGCGCCGCGGATCCCGCTGGCCGCCTTCACGCCGGACCGCGAGCAGGCCCGGGCCTCCATCCGCAAGCTCGCGGCCCTCGGGCCGGCCGCCGCCTGGCCCGGTCATGCCGATCCCGTCACCGGGGACGTCCGCGCGCAGCTCGAGCGCGCGGCGGCGGCCTGATGGGCCGGCGCTCGCGACGCCGCGCGAAGGACGGCGCGAGCGGGTCCGGGGCCGGCTCGTTCGCCGACCTCGGCCTGGACCTCGACCTCTCCGCGGCTGACGCGGGCGAGCCCGAGGCGACGCACGAGCTGCCCGACGGGTCGCGGCTGACCCTGCGCACGACGATGACGCCGGGCACCCGCCGCGAGTACGCCGCGGTGGCCAAGGGCGAGCGCAGCGCCGCCGCGGCCACGCAGGAGGACGCCTGGCAGCGTGCGGTCGAGTTCCTCTTCGAGCGCCTGGCGCTGCGCTGGGAGGTCGCGGGCGTGGAGACCGCGGGCCAGCGCGAGCTGCTCGCCCGGCTGCGCGCGGCCACCCGGGCGGAGCGCGCGCAGGTGCGCGACGCGCTGCGGGCGCACGTCGGCGAGCACTTCCCCGACCTCGACGCGCCCTGACGCGGTGGAGCTGCGCCAGCTCGAGTACCTGGCCGCGGTGGTGCGCCACGGGCACGTCACCCGTGCGGCCGACGACCTGCACCTGACGCAGTCCGCCCTCTCGCAGCAGATCCGCCGCCTCGAGCAGGAGCTCGGGCTCGTGCTGCTGCACCGCACGCCGCGCGGGGTCGAGGCGACGCCCGCGGGGCGCGACCTCGCCCGGCGGGCCGAGGCGATCCTCGCCGACGTCGCCGAGGCACGCGTGGCCATGGACGAGCACGCCGGGGTGGTGCGCGGCGTCGCCCGCGTCGCGGTCACCGCGGCCGACGCGCTGCGCCTCGTCAGCGCCCTGGTCGCCTTCCACGGCGTCCGGCCGGGCGTCCGCATCACGTTGCGGCAGGGCTCGGTCGCCGAGGTGCTGGCGCTCGTCCGCGGCGGCTCGGTCGACGTCGGCGTGCTCGCGGCCGGCGACGGCGGCGTGGCGGGCGCGGCGGGGATCGAGGTCACGCCGGTCGGCGAGGAGCCGCTCGTGGTGGTCGCGGGCGCCGGCGACGAGCTGCTGGCGAACGGGCCGGTCGCGGCCGAGCGCCTCCGCGGCCGGCCACTGATCCTGACCGAGCGCGGGACCGCGCTGCGCGACACGATCCTCGCGGCCTGCGTCGCGGAGGGCTTCAGCCCGATCCCGCTCTTCGAGGTCGCCGACCCGGCCACGGTGCGCTCGCTCGCCGCGGCCGGCCTCGGGGTCAGCGTGGTCCCCGCCTCGTGGCTGGAGCGGCCGGGCCCCGAGGTGGGGACGGCGCCGTTCGCCGTCCCCGGGGCCGTCCACCGGCTCGTCCTGCTCGCGCCGTCGGCGGGCGCGACGGCAGCGGGGCGCGAGCTGCACGAGCAGCTGCGCCTGGCGCTGGGCGACGTCGGCTGAGCCCGGGCTAGAGGACCGCGGCGAGCTCCTGCTCCAGGCGCCGGCGGGGGCGCGACCCGACGAGCGTGAGCACCGGCTCGCCACCGCGGAAGACGATGAACGTCGGGGCGGCCAGGACGCCGTAGCGGGCCGCCGTCTCCTGGTGGGCGTCGATGTCCAGCGCGCGGAAGCGGACGTCGGGGCGAGCCTCCGCGAGCTCCGCGATGATCGGGCTCATCACGCGGCAGGGCGCACACCAGGCGGCCCAGAAGTCGACGACGACGGGCTCGATCGACTCGAGCACCTCGGCGGCGAAGCCCTCGTCGGTGACGGCGGGGACGGAGTGGGTGGTGGCGGGCATGGCGCCAGCGTCCCGCCCGCCCGTCCGGGGGACAAGTCGAATCCGTGATGGGGTCGATCACGACGGCCACTGGCAGACTGCCGACCATGGCCACCGTCGTCGACGTCCCGGACCGGCTGCTGCTCGGCTCGGGACCGTCCCCCGTCCCTGCCCGCATCCTCGAGGCCCTCGCCCGTCCCACCATCGGCCACCTGGACCCCGCGTTCGGCGCGCTGATGGAGGACCTCGCCGCCGACCTGCGCGCGGCGATGCGGACCGCCAACCGCGTCGCCTTCCCCGTCTCCGGGACCGGCAGCGCCGGGATGGACGCGATGGTCGTCAACTTCGTGCGCCCGGGCGACCGCGTGATCTGCGGCGTCCACGGGCTCTTCGGCGTGCGGATGGCCGACGCGCTGGCGCGCCAGGGCGCCGACGTGGTGACGGTCGCGGCCGAGTGGGGGCGGGCCATCCCGACCGAGCGGCTGCTGGACGCGGCCGCGGAGCCGTTCGACGCGCTCTTCGTGGTGCACGGGGAGACGTCGACGGGCATCGCCCAGCCGCTCGACGGCCTGGCCGACGCGTGCCGTGCGCACGACGCCCTGTTGCTCGTGGACTGCGTCACGTCGCTGGCCGGCCACCCGCTCGACCTCGACGCCGCGGGCGTGGACGCGGCGTTCTCCGGCACGCAGAAGTGCCTCAACGCGCCCCCGGGCCTGGCGCCGTTCACCGCCGGCGAGCGGGCGGTGGCCCGCCTGCCCGCCGCGGGCGCGGCGCGCTCGTGGTACTTCGACCTGCGGCTCGTGCTCGGCTACTGGGACGGCTCCTCCGCGCGCGCCTACCACCACACCGCGCCGATCAACCTCGTCTACGCGTTGCGGGAGGCGCTGGCCATCGTGCACGAGGAAGGGCTGGAGGCGCGCTGGGCGCGCCACGCCCGCGCCCACGCGGCCCTGCGCGACGCGCTCGCCGTCCTCGGCCTCCAGCGTGTGGCCCCCGAGGGCGAGCAGCTGAGCTCGCTCCTGGCCGTGCACGTGCCCGACGGCGTCGCCGAGGCCGACGTCCGCGGCCCGCTGCTGATCGAGGACGGCATCGAGATCTCGGGCGGCCTCGGCCCGCTCGCCGGGCGCGCGTGGCGCATCGGGGTGATGGGCGAGGGCGCGCGGCCCGAGCCGCAGGAGCGCCTGGTCCGCGCGCTCGCGCGGCGCCTCGGCGGGGACGAGGCCGAGGCCGTCGACGCGCTCGCGGCCGGGTGGGCGGCGTGAGCGCCCTGGACCCGGCGGCGTTCGCCGACCTGCTCGTCGACTACTGCCTGGAGGCCGAGACCGGCGAGCAGGTGCTCGTCCGCTCGACGTCGCTCGCCGCGCCGCTGCTGCTCGAGGTGCAGCGCGCGCTGCTGGAGCGCGGCGCGTGGCCGCTGCTGCGGGTGGAGGTCCCGGGCCAGACGCGCGGCTTCTACGAGCACGCGCAGGAGTGGCAGTTCGACGACTTCGCCCCGCTCTCGCTCACGGAGGCCAAGAAGGCCAGGCGCGTGCTCGGCATCCAGGCCCCCGACGACGTGCGCGCGCTCGTCGGCATCCCGCCCGAGCGGCTGGCGCGCGCCCAGCGCGCCCGCCGCCCGATCCGCGAGGCGACGATGAGCCGGCGCTGGTGCTCGACCTTGTGGCCGACCCCGGCCGCCGCCCGGCACGCGGGCATGGACCTCGAGGACTTCGAGGACTTCGTCGCCCGTGCGCTGTTCCTCGACCGCCCCGACCCCGTCGCCGCGTGGGGCGGGCTGCGCGCGTTCCAGGAGCAGCTCATCGACCGCCTCAAGGGCGCCTCCGAGCTGCGCATCGAGGCCGACGGCACCGACCTCGTCCTCCGGACCGCCCGGCGCACGTGGGTGAACTCCGACGGCCGGCGCAACATGCCCTCCGGCGAGGTCTTCACCGGCCCGCACGAGGCCAGCGCGTCCGGGCGCATCCGGTTCGGCGTGCCGACCTCCCCCGCGGGCGTGCAGGTCAGCGGCGTCGAGCTCGAGCTGCGCGACGGCGAGGTCCTGCTCGCCACCGCGGAGGAGGGCGAGGACTACCTCAAGCGGGCGCTCGACACCGACGCTGGGGCGCGCCGGCTCGGCGAGGTGGGCATCGGGACGAACTTCGGGATCGCCCGCGCGATCGGCCAGACGCTCTTCGACGAGAAGATCGGCGGCACGGTCCATGTCGCGCTCGGGCGCTCCTACCCCGAGACCGGCGGCCGCAACGAGTCGGCGCTGCACTGGGACCTGATCTGCGATCTGCGCGACGGCGGCCGGCTCAGCGCAGACGGCGCGACGATCATGCAGGACGGCCGCTTCACCTGACCCGGCGGCCCGACCGGGGCATGATCGGAGCCTCCTCACGGGGGCGAAGTGCGACGGGCGCTATGTTCGCCAGGCATGCGCCGCACCAAGATCGTCGCCACCATCGGCCCCGCGTCCTCCGACCCGGAGGTCCTCCTGGCGATGGTCCGCGCGGGCATGGACGTGGCGCGCCTGAACTTCAGCCACGGCACCCACGAGCAGCACGCCGAGACCGCGGCCCTCGTGCGCCGCGCCGCCGAGCGCGCCGGGCGCCCGGTAGCGCTGCTGCAGGATCTCCCCGGGCCCAAGCTGCGGATCGGGCCGATCGAGAACGACACGGCGGAGCTCAAGCCCGGCGAGGCGCTCACGATCTCCTGCGGGGAGGACGACGGGCACCTCGGTCATGCGGGCCACCTGTGGATCTCGTGGGCGGGACTCGCCCGCGCCGTCGAGGTGGGCGACGTGCTCTACCTCGCCGACGGCGCCGTGCGCCTGCGGGCCAGCAAGGTCCGCGCCGAGGACGGCGAGATCGACACGGAGGTGGAGATCGGCGGGACGGTCGCCTCCCGACAGGGGCTGAACCTCCCGGGCGAGGCGGCGGAGCTCCCCGCCGTCCCGGACGAGGACCTCGCGCACCTGCGCGCCGGCATCCAGATCGGCGTCGACCTGGTGGCCCTGTCGTTCGTGCGGCGCCCCGACGAGATCGAGTTCGTGCGCGAGCACACCCGCACGCCGTTGATCGCCAAGATCGAGAAGCCGCAGGCCGTCACCCGCGCGGTGGACATCATCCGCGCGGCCGACTGCGTCATGGTCGCCCGCGGGGACCTCGGCATCGAGCTGCCGATCGAGGAGGTCCCGATGGTGCAGAAGCGCCTGCTCAAGCTCGCGGGCACGCTCGCGCGGCCGTCGATCACCGCGACGCAGATGCTCGACTCGATGGTCACCTCCTCGCGCCCGACGCGCGCCGAGGTCGCCGACGTCGCCAACGCGATCCTCGACGGCACCGACGCGGTGATGCTCTCGCAGGAGACGGCGGTCGGCGCGCACCCGGTCGGGGCCATTGCGATGATGGACGCCATCGCGCGCGTGACCGAGCGCGAGGCGCCCTACGAGCAGTGGACGGAGTTCCGCGTCGCCCGCGACTCCCGGGATCCGGCCTACACCGTCGCGCACAGCGCCTGCGTCGCGGCGCAGGAGCTGCACCTCGACGCGCTCGTCATCCCGACGCTCTCCGGGCGCAGCGTGCGCCTGGTCAGCGCGCACCGCCCGCGCGTCCCGATCTACGCGCTCTCGCCGGGCCGCGAGACCGTCCGCCGCTGCGGGCTGATGTGGGGCGTGCGCGCGGCGTCCATGCGCCGCTTCGAGATCACGGAGGAGCTCATCGCGGAGGCCGCGCGACGGGTGGTCGAGCTCGGTTGGTGCGAGGCGGGGATGCGCGTCGGCATCACGGCGGGCCTGCCGAGCGGTCGTCCGGGGACGACGAGCCTGTTCCAGGTCCAGACCCTCCCCTGAGCCGGGGCCGGTCGCGCACCAGCGCGCGGATCTCCGGGTCGCGCGCGGCGAGGGTGAGGCTGATCGCGGCCATGCAGACGAGGACGCTGACGGCGACGACGGTCTCCCACGAGGAGAACGACCCGAACTGACCGCCGAGCGCGGTGTAGGCGAAGGCCCGCGGCGCGGCGCCGATCGCCGTGGCCGCGGCGAAGGCCGACAGCCGGACCGGCGTCAGCCCGGCCGCGTAGTTGACGAGGTTGTACGGGATCGCGGGGAGGATCCGCGCGTACAGCACGGCGAGGAAGCCCTTGCGGCCCACCCAGGCACGCAGCGCGCGGGTTCGGGGCCCGGCGACCTCCTCCACGGCGTCGTGGGCCCACCACCGCCCGAGGCTGAAGGCCAGCGACGCGCCGAGCGTCGCGGCGGTCAGCGAGACCGGGGTCCCGAGCGCCGTCCCGAACAGCAGGCCGCTCGCGCCGGCCAGCAGCGGCCCGGGGAAGAACGCGACGGTCAGCGCCGCCGACAGCGCGATGAACACGACCGGGCCGGCGGCGCCGTAGCCATCGGCCCAGCCGCGGACGCTGCGGACCGACAGCGACCCGGTCAGGCCGAGCGTGATCACGGCGGCGGCGAGGACGGCGGCGAGGGTGGCCAGGCGCCAGCGGGCGCTCATGCCCGGGCGAGGAAGCCCGCCTCGGCGCGGCCGAGCTCCGTCACCGGCTCGTCGCCGTAGATCCACTCCCGGGCGATCCGGTGCCAGTTGCCCTTCGCGCGCAGCTGCGACATGACGGCCAGCGTGAGCATCTCCAGCCGGCGCCCGAAGAGGTGGTCGGGCGGGAGCGTCTCGTGGCGCATCTTCCCGAAGTAGGTCGAGCGCGGGTCGCTCATCTCGATCATCACCTGCGTGGCGATCTCCGGCTCGAGCTGGACCTCCTCGTCGGAGGAGTACCACCAGGTGAAGTCGTGGAACTGCTCGATGATCCCCTCGGGCGTGTAGTGGCTCGGGTCGCCGATCCACCCCGCGCGGTGGAGGTGCGCGATGAGCTCGTCCCCCCGGCCCTCGATCCCGAGGCGCTGGATCTGGAGCTCGAACTCGGCGACCTCCGGCCGGATCCGCTTGAACAGGCCGAAGTCGAGGAACGCCATGCGATCGTCGTCGAGCAGCAGGCAGTTGCCGGGGTGCGGGTCGCCGCTGAACTGGTGGTGGCGGTACATGCACCCGAAGTAGAAGCGGAAGACGATCTCGCCGATCCGGTCGCGCTC
>JAXDGY010000314.1:0-4560 GCA_034664785.1 Solirubrobacteraceae bacterium | reverse complement strand
ATGCCGTTGAGCCGGTCGGCGAGCCCCTCCCCCCAGCGGAGGTAGCCGCGAAGCACGACCTCGGTGTCGCTGGACGTCTCGAACTGCTCGCCGGCGCGGCGCAGCTCGTCGCGCAGCTCGGTGAAGTTGTAGGCCTCGCCGCTGTAGACCAGCACGACGTCGCCCGTGGGCGTGTGCACCGACATCGGCTGCGTGCCGCCCGCCAGGTCGATGATGGCGAGCCTGCGGTGCCCGAGGGCCGCCGGCCCGGCCACGTAGGTGCCCGAGGCGTCCGGCCCGCGGCAGGCCATCGTCTCCGTCATCGCGTCGACGACGCCTTGCTCCCGCTCCAGGTCGCGGTCGAAGGAGATCCATCCCGTGATGCCACACATCGCTCACCTCCAGCCGGGGTTCCGTGCTCCCGCCCTGCGAGGGCGAGGGGGCATGTCCGACCCAGCCGCCTCTGTCGAATTGCTTGTCACCCATGGTGAGCCCCGGCGTTCGCGCCGACCGCTGTCCCAGCGGACGGTCTCGCCCGACTTCCAGGCACGAGCGCGTCCGGAGGAAGGGGATCGGCGTTCGCGTCACGGCGCCGGCGGCGTCGTGGCGGAGCGCCCAGCGGGCGGGCGCGAACGCGACCGATGGACAGGCGAGTGCGGCTCGGTGCAGCACTACGGTGCGCGAATGCTGACGTTGCTGACGGACGCGGCGTGAAGTGCGCGCTGTGTCCTGGACGCCAGATCCTGACCTCGGCCGCCGGCCGGGGCTGACCACGTGCTCGGCGGACACCGGGCAAAGACGACGTCGGGGCCGGGCGCACCCGGACCTCGATGAGGAGGCACCAATATGCATTCGACCCTGAAGCGTGTAGCGGTCCTTGCCGCCCTGGGGGCGGTGGGCATCGCTGCCCCCGTGTCCAGCGCGAGCGCGGCCATCACGCCCATCACCCCCGCGAGCCTCGGCCTGCCGGCCGGCCTGCCGGGGACCGGCCTCGGCCTGCCGGGCGCCGGCCTGCCGGGTGCCGGGCTGCCGGGCGCCGGGCTGCCCGCGGCCGGCCTCGGCCTGCCGGCGACCGGGCTCGGCCTGGGAACGGGCGACCTCCCGGCGTTCACGCCGCCGTCGTTCGTCGGCCCCAGCGTCGGGCAGGTGGCTGCGGTCATCGGCCCCACGATCATCACCACCGCCCCGTCGACGTTCATCAACACCAACAACCAGGTGTCCGCGGGCGGCGCGGCCCTCGGCGCGCAGGCGGCACCGTGAGCCTGCGCGCGTACGCCACGGCGGCGGCCACCGCAGGGCTGCTCGCCGTCGTCATCCCGGTGGCCGACGCGAGCGCCGCCGGCGCTTCCGCGCCGCCGGCACCGCCCGCACCGCCGGTGGGGTTCCACATGCCCGCGTTCAACTTCGTGCCCCCGAGCGTGGGCCCGATCAGCGTGGACATCGGCCGCACGATCATCAACGGCCAGATCATCAGCCAGGGCCTGCACGTCCTGATGCCGGGCACCACGGTGCCCCCGCTGGGCTGAACGCCTCCAGGGAGGGCGCGGCGGCCGGTGGCCGCCGCGCCCCTCGGGGCACCCGTCGGACACGCCGGTCCCAGGCACGGACGGCGAGTGGCTCCGGTGCGGCGTAGCATCGCTGCGTGCACCTGGAGCGCGTGCGGGGGGAGGTCGTCTCGGTCAGGTTGACCATGACCGAGCTCAGCGCGCTGGTGGCCGGGGCGCGCATGGCGCTCGACGCCTTGCAGGCGCAACCGGGCGCCGCGCCCGAGGAGGCGATCCGCCTGCTCGAGCAGGTCCTCGCGGACTTCGACGCCTGCCGCGCGCGGCTGACCGGAGGCCAGCCGCCGCAGGTTGACTAGGCGGGCGCGCCCGCCGCCGCCTTCGCGTGCTCGACGACCTGGTCGAACTCGCGCGTGAACTCGTCGTAGTCGAACTGGAGCGTGTTGAGGTAGGTGCTCCAGCCCATGGTGTTCTTGGCGATCATCGCCGTCTCGACGATCTCCTCCTCCGTGGCGCCGAACATCCGTGCCGCCTCCGCGTGGAAGTACGCGCAGTAGCGGCAGCGCGTCGCACCGGAGACGGCGAGCCCGATCATCTCCTTGTACTTGTTCGGGATGGCGGTGTCCTCGGCGAGCTCGAGGTTCTTGAAGCTCGCCCACTCCGTCGGCAGCAGACGGTCGGGCACGCGCTTGAGGAACTCCGGAACGAGCCCGAGGGTCTCCTCGATGTCGCGCTCCGCGGCGCGACGATCCTCGAGGATCATCTTGACCTCCTGGGTGGTGGTTTGCACGGCCGCGCCCGGGCGCCCGGCCCACCCATTCGACACCCGGCCGACGGAGCTGTCAAGGCGCGTGGAGCGGACCGCGGAGCAGTCTCAGCTCCGGTCGCCCAGGGCGCGCGCGGACTGCTCGGCCGTCACGACCGTCACGGGGATCCCGAGCGCGCGGAGTCGTGCCGGGACGTCCCGGCGCAGCCAGTGCGAGACGCGCTGCGGGAGGGTCGAGAGGATCAGCTCGTCGACGTCCGTGGTCGCGAGGAGCTCGCGCACCGCCTCGAGGGGGTCGGCGTCGCCGACGACGGCGTCGATGCGCGTCCCGGCCGCCGCTTCGAGGAGCGGCACGGCCAGCTCGACGACGAGCTCCGCCTCCTCGGTGTCCGGGTCCCAGTAGGGCCGCGGGACGAGCAACGTGAACCGGCAGGCGCCGGCCTGGCTCCTCCGGCGAACCTCGGCGAGAAGCCGCGGCGTCGCCGCCGTCCGGTGTGCCACGACGAGGACGTGTGCCTCGCGCTCGTCCACGCCGGAGATCGTACCGGCGGCGGGCACGCGAATGGGCCGCAGTCGCTGTCCCGGCGCCGACCGGGACAGCGAGCGTGCGGCCCGACGCCTCGCTCGTGAGCTACTGGGTGCGGGGCGTCGTCAGGGAGCCGCTCTGCGACCGGCCGCGCACCGCGTCGCGCGGCTGCGCCGGCTGGCGCGCTCGGTCCTCGCCCGGCTCCGTGAGGCGGAACGCGTACGCCGCGGCGCCGCCCCCGGCGAAGGTCGCCAGGAGGTAGATCCAGATGTGGCTCCAGGAGAACAGCCCCATCACCGTCGCGCCGATGGCGACCGCGGGGTTGAACGCGCCGCCGGAGACCGAGCCGACGGCGAAGGCCCCGGCCGCGACCGTGAAGCCGATCGCGAGACCGTAGAACGAGTTGCCCTCCGTGTCCGTCGAGGTCGCGACGTTCAGGACGACGTAGGCCAGTGCGAACGTGAAGAGGAACTCGACGATGAGCATCTTGCCGGCCCCGGCCACGGCCATCGGCGTCTTCGGGTCGTAGCCGAGGACGATCACGACGACGGCTGCGACGACCCCCGCCAGCAGCTGCGCGACGACGTAGCCGGCGTACTCGTTCGCCGTCAGCTTCCCGCGCAGGAACACGGCGGTGCTCACGGCGGGGTTGTAGTGGCCGCCGGACACATGGCCGCCCGCGAACACCATGACCATCAGCACCGCGCCGATCGCGAGCGGCGCCAGACGGCCGGCCGTCGCGCTCGCCATGCCGACGGTGAACACCAAGAAGAACGCTCCGATGAACTCGACTGCGAGCTTCCGCTGGACCGTCATCACCAACTCCTTGCGTCGTACGGTTCCCGACCGGATGGCAGTCCCGTCGGCGGCCGCCGTGTCGGGGGGAGACGGCCGGCGAGCATCACGCCATGGTCCGGCCTGCCGGCCTCCGGAACACCTGATCCGCGGGTCCATCCAGACGGGGCGAAGGATCGGCTTTTCATACACAACTTCGTGTCGCAGCGCGCTACGGTGAGGTGCTCTTCGGAGACCTCGCCAGGACGGCACGAAGCAGAGGGGTTGTCACCTATGCCGCACGCCCGACTCTCGGCGCTCGACGCGTCGTTCCTCGCCGCCGAGACGCCCGCCGCGCACATGCACGTCGGCTGGGCCGCGCTGTTCGATCCACCGGCCGAGGGGCCCGCGCCGAGCTTCCACGAGCTCCGCGATCACGTCGCCGCCCGCCTCAGCCGGGCGCCCCGCTACCGGCAACGGCTCGCGACCGTGCCCTTCGGCGCGCACGACTCGGTCTGGGTCGACGACGAGGCGTTCGACATCGGGCACCACGTCCTCCACGCGGACGGGCCGGACCTCCGGTCCGTCATGGACGTCGCGATGTCGTCGCAGCTGGAGCGCTCGCGGCCGCTGTGGGAGCTGTGGATCGCCCCCCGCCTCGCGGACGGGCGCATCGGCATCGCCGGCAAGGCGCACCACTGCATGGTCGACGGCCTCGCCGCGGTCGAGCTCGCAAGCCTGATCCTCGACCCCACGCCCGATCCGCCTCCGCTGCCGGACGACGGATGGAGGCCGGCCCCCGCGCCCGGCCCCCCGGAGCTGCTGGCCCGGGGCATCGTCGACCGCGTCCGCGACGAGCTCGGCCTCCTCCGGATCCCCGCGCAGGTGCTCGCCTCGCCGCGGCGCAAGCTCGGCGAGCTCGCGGTCGAGACCGGGCGCGCCGCGCGCGCGCTCGGGCACTCGGTGGGCACGCGCGCCCCGATCAGCCGCTTCGACGTGCCGAGCTCCCCGCT
>JAXDGY010000313.1:0-6271 GCA_034664785.1 Solirubrobacteraceae bacterium | reverse complement strand
CGGGACGCGCCTGGCGCGCTTCCTGCGCGGCTGAGCAGTTGCTCAGGCGCCGCCGGCGAGGCCGTGGCGGAAGGCGTAGGCCACCGCCTGGGCGCGGTCGCGCACGCCGGCCTTGGCGAACAGGTGGTTGACGTGCGACTTCACCGTCGACGCGCTGCACCAGGCCGCGATGGCCTCGTCGTTCGGCGAGGCGATCGCGCCCGGGCACCTCGCGGTGCTGCTGGCGGGGGGGGGCTCGGCGCCGCGGCGCTGGCCGCGCGGCGCTTCTCGTGGCTGCCGTCGACGGCGACGGGGTAGCACGGCGCCGGTGCCCTAGCCGAAGATCAGCACGAACAGCGCGTAGCCGAGCACCACGCCGGAGGCGCAGGCGAGGTAGAAGCGCACCTTCGCGGACTGCGCCCGGCGCACCTTGTGGCGGCGCCGGCGCTCGGCCGGGCTGTCGCCGAAGGAGAACGTGCCGGTGCTCGGCGCCCAGGCGCGACGGGCGTGCTCGACGGCGTCGCGCGCGAGCCGCTGCGGCCGGGGGACCGTCCGCTGCAGGCGGCGCAGCCGGCTACGACGGCTCCTGCCCGTGCGCGGGAAGCCGTCGCGCAGCCACTTGGGCCGCCGGAGGGAACGGAAGACGTTCGCGTTCGTTGACATGTGCGCTCGGGTGGGTGACGACGACCGCCGAGGGGCCCGCGACAGGCGCGGCGGACACCCTCGGAGCCTGACGACGCCGGGGGCCGCCAGGGATCGTCGATGATAGACCGGATGTCCTGCCCGCGGTCCGGGTCCTGCTCCGGATCGGCGCACCTTGCGGCGACCGCGCGGCGCACGGTCGTCCCAGCCCGCTCCCAGGTTCGCCCCAGGGTCGCCGGGGATCCTGATGCCCATGTCGATTCCCGTGCTCGACCAGCTCGACCGCCGCCTGCGCCGCCGCGAGGCGCTGGTCGCCCTCGGCGGCGCCGGCCTTGCCGGTGTGCTCGGCGCCGCGGCCCCGCTGCGCGGCGGCGGGACGGCGGAGGCCGCCTCCTGCGTCCTGACCCCCGAGGTCACCGAGGGTCCCTACTGGATCGACACCTCCCTGACCCGGCGCAACATCACCGAGGGACGGCCGGGCCTGCCGCTCGAGGTCGTCTTCTCGGTGCAGAACGCGAAGACGTGCCAGGCGATGAAGGGCGCCGACGTGGAGATCTGGCACTGCGACGCCGGCGGTGAGTACTCGGGCTACGAGAGCCTCTCGCAGGGCGGCGGGCCGCGGGCGAGCGGCGCCCAGGGCGGCGGCCACCAGGCGCCCACGAGCAGCACCCACTACCTGCGCGGCCACCAGAAGAGCGACGCGAAGGGCCGGGCGGAGTTCCTCACGGTCTTCCCGGGCTGGTACCGCGGCCGCACGCCCCACATCCACCTCAAGGTCCACGTCGGCGGCAGGGTCGTCCACACCGGCCAGGTGTTCTTCAACGAGCGCACGACCGCCGCGGTCTACCGGCAGAGCCCCTACCGGACCCACGGGCAGCCCGACACCTTGCACGCCGCGGACTCGATCTTCCGGCAGGCCGGCGGATCCAGCGCGGTGCTTCGCCTCGCCCGCCGCTCCGGCTCCCGCAAGGGCTATCGCGGCCACATCACGCTCGGGGTCGCCACGAGCTGACCGCCTTGCCCGGGCGGGCCCGCGGCCTAGCGCCGCTGGGCATGGCCACCCAGCGTCCCGCCTCCCCGCCGACCCCGGCGGAGCTCGCCGGCGCCGACGACGAGACGCCCGACCGCGACGGGGCCTACCCGCGCCTCAGCGACCAGCAGATCCAGCGGCTCGCCGGCCACGGCGAGCGGCGGCGCACCCGTGCGGGCGACGTCCTCTTCGAGGAGGGCGAGCGCGGCCACCCGTTCTTCGTGGTGCTCGACGGCCGGGTCGCCGTGGTCGCCGACCGCACCGGCGAGGCGCGGGTCATCGCCGTCCACGGACCACGGCGCTTCCTCGGCGAGCTCGGCGTGCTGACCGGCCAGGCCGCGTTCTACAGCGCCGAGGTCCGCGAGGACGGCGAGGTGCTCGCCGTCCCCGTCGAGCGCCTCCGCGCCCTCGTGGCCCAGGACCCGGCCCTGGGCGACCTGATCCTGCGCGCCTACCTGCTGCGCCGCGAGCTGCTCATCGGGCTGGGCGCCGGCTTCAAGATCATCGGCTCCCGCTTCTCGCCGGACACGCGCCGCCTGCGGGAGCTCGCGGCGCGCAACCGGCTGCCGCACCGCTGGATCGACCTGGAGGAGGACCCGGGGGCCGAGGAGCTCCTGCGCGGGCTCGGCGTCTCGCCCGACGAGACGCCGGTCGTCCTCTGGCACGGCCAGGTCCTGCGCAACCCGAGCACCTCCGAGCTGGCCCGCGCGATCGGGCTGCCCGCCCCGGACAAGCCGGTGGACGTGGCGGACGTCGTGGTCGTCGGCGCGGGGCCCGCGGGGCTGGCCGCCGCGGTCTACGGCGCCTCGGAGGGCCTCGGCACGGTCGCGCTGGACGCCGTGGCGACCGGCGGGCAGGCGGGGACCTCGTCGCGGATCGAGAACTACCTCGGCTTCCCGTCCGGCATCTCGGGCGGCGAGCTGGCCGAGCGCGCGGTCATCCAGGCCGAGAAGTTCGGCGCCCGGATCACGGTGCCGGCGAAGGCCACGGCCCTCGAGCGCGACGACGGCCACTACGTCGTGCGCGTCGGCGAGCAGGCCATCACGACGCGGACGGTGATCATCGCCACGGGCGCGCGGTACCGCCGGCTGCCCGTCCCGCGGCTGGAGGACTTCGAGGGCGCGGGCGTCTACTACGCGGCGACGCTCATGGAGGCGCAGCTGTGCGCGGGCGACCCGGTCATCGTGGTCGGCGGCGGCAACTCGGCCGGGCAGGCGACGCTCTTCCTGACGCGCTACGCGGCGGAGGTGCACCTGCTCGTGCGCGGGGAGGACCTCAACCGCGACATGTCGCGGTACCTGGCGGCCCGGATCGAGCACGACCCGCGGGTGGACCTCCAGCTCGGCACGGAGGTCCGCGAGCTCGAGGGCGACGATCGCCTGGAGGCGGTCATCACCGAGAACGTCCGCACGGGCGAGCGGCGCCGGCTGGCGGCGCGCGACCTGTTCGTCTTCATCGGCGCAGATCCCTACACCGACTGGCTGGCCGGGACCGTCGCGCTCGACGCCGACGGGTTCGTCCTCACCGGCGCGGACGCCGGCCGCGCGCAGGCCGCCGACCCCGCGCGCCGCGAGGACGTGCACCACCCCAGCCTGCTGGAGACCACGCTGCCCGGCGTGCTGGCCGTGGGCGACGTGCGCAGCCGCTCGATCAAGCGGGTGGCCTCGGCCGTGGGCGAGGGCTCGATGGCCGTGCGGCTGGTCCACGAGCACCTCGCGGCGGCACACCACCCGTCGGCACCGGTGGCAGCGGTGCCTCAGAACCGCCTTCGGAACGGCACGAGCGCCGGCGCCTGATTCCGAACGCGGTCCTCAGACGAACGTCTCGTCCACGTAGCACCACCGCCAGTCCTCCCCCGGCTCGAACGACTGCACGATCGGGTGCCCGATCGCGTGGGCATGGCCGCGGGCGTGGCGCATCGGCGAGCTGTCGCAGCACCCCACGTGCCCGCAGGTCAGGCAGAGCCGCAGGTGGACCCACTGCGACCCGATCCTCAGGCAGTCCTCGCAGCCCTGCGGGGTGCGAGGAACCACGGGCCGGATCATGGAGAGGTGGGGATCGACGAGGGTGTCCATGGTGGCCCGGATAGGCCGCCGGGAGGTGTTCGTAAGCCGCGCCGAGCGCGCTTGACTGCACCCGTGAGTGGCCTACTCTCGGGCAAGGAGATTCCCATGACCAGCGTGACCATCGAACACTTCGCCGTCCCTTCGAGCTCCCGCGCCGGCCGCGAGCTGGCCTGGCTGCGGGCCTGGGCGGCCGACGAGCTGGCGGGCCGCACCGTGTGGTGCGCGGCCGCCCCGGACGGGCAGGGCCAGGCGGCGGCCCACGAGCTGCAGGACTCGCTGCTGCAGGCCGGCGACGCGGCCGCCGCCGACGGGCTCGACGTGACCGCGGCCGAGCCGCTGCGCGCCGCCGCCGTGCGCGTCGAGGCCCTGCTGGAGGGCGCCGCGGCGTCCGGCGTGGACCCCGCCGACCAGGCGGCCTTCCTCGAGGGCGCGCTGGACTGCGAGGAGCTCGCGGGGACGCGCATCGGCCCCGACGACGTCGTCGTCGTCCACGACGCGCTGTCCGCGCTCCTCGCCCAGGCCGTGCGCGCCCGCGGCGCCCACGTCGTCTGGCACGAGCAGCCCGCCACGGCACCGCCGCAGGCGTCCACGCGGCAGGCACGCACCCTGCTGCGCCGCTGCGCCGGCGGGTTCGACGCCTACCTGGTGACGTGGCAGATGGGCCACGTCGCCGCCGCCATGCCGTCGGCGTCCCACGTGGAGGCCAAGGAGGTGCTGCCCGGCCCCGGCGCGCGCGGGTCGCGCAGCCTCGCCTGGACGGTCGCGCTGGCGGATGTCGTCGCGACGGACCGCGAGGAGCACGTCGGCGGGACGCTGCGCTCGCGCCCGGCCGTGGCCGCGCGCTAGACCGCCGAGACCGGCGGCGCCCGAGGCGGACGACGCGCTAGGCCGCCGAGGCGGGCGGCTCGGCCGTCGCGGCCGGCGGCGGTGCCAGCTGCGGCTCCACCCACGCCCGCAGCTGGGGCTCCGGGAGGGCCCCGGCCCGGCGGTCGACCTCCTTGCCGTCGCGCATGATGACGAGCAGCGGGATGCCCATCACGTTGAAGCGCTGGGCGATCTCCGGTGCCGTGTCGACGTCGAGCTTGACGACCTTCAGGCGCCCGGCGTGCTCGCGCCCGAGCTTCTCGACCGTCGGGGAAACCATCCGGCACGGCCCGCACCACGGCGCCCAGAAGTCGACCAGGACCGGCATGGAGGCCTGAACCTCCTCGTCGAAGGTGTCCTGCGTCGCCTCGACGATCCAGGGCAGCGGCGCGTGGCAGACGCTGCAGCGCGGCACTCCCTCCGCACGTGCTGCGATGCGATTGCGGGTCCCGCAGACGGTGCAGGTGCTGATCGTGGCCATGGCCGGGGACATAGGCCCGGGCGGCCGGCGGACAACCGGCAGGCCTTGAAACGCCCTGGGCACGCCCTACCACCAGGCGTGTGCGCCGGCGACCGGCCGGCGACCCATCCCCACGCGAGGAGTGCTGATGGCCAAGGCAGTCGGGATCGATCTGGGCACGACCAACTCCGTCGTGGCCGCGACCATGGAGGGCGGAAGGGCGGAGGTGATCCCCAACGCCGAGGGCGCGCGGACGACCCCGTCCGTCGTCGCCTTCACCGACGATGGCCAGCGTCTGGTCGGGCAGGTCGCCCGGCGGCAGGCCATCCTGAACCCCGAGGCCACGATCTACTCGGTCAAGCGCTTCATCGGGCGCAAGTTCGACGAGATCACCGAGGAGGCCAAGCAGGTCTCCTACAAGGTCGTCCCGGGGCCGGACAACGCCGTGCGCTTCGAGATCCGGGGCAAGCTCTACAGCCCCGAGGAGATCTCGGCGCTCATCCTGCGCAAGCTGGCCGAGGACGCTGCCAAGAACCTCGGCGAGAAGGTCAACGAGGCGGTCATCACCGTCCCGGCGTACTTCAACGACGCCCAGCGGCAGGCCACCAAGGACGCGGGCCGCATCGCCGGCCTCGAGGTCCTGCGGATCATCAACGAGCCGACCGCGGCGGCGCTCGCCTACGGGCTGGACAAGAAGGGATCGGAGACCGTCCTGGTCTACGACTTCGGCGGCGGCACATTCGACGTCTCCATCCTCGACGTCGGCGACGGCGTGGTGGAGGTCCGCGCCACGAGCGGCGACGGCCACCTCGGCGGCGACGACTTCGACAAGCGCCTCGTCGACTACCTCGCCGACGAGTTCAAGAAGGAGCAGGGCATCGACCTGCGCAACGACCCGCAGGCGCTCCAGCGTCTCTACGAGGGCGCCGAGCGCGCGAAGATCGAGCTGTCGAGCACCACCCAGGCCCAGGTCAACCTGCCGTTCATCACGGCCGACGCCTCGGGGCCCAAGCACCTGAACACGACCGTCACGCGCTCCAAGTTCGAGCAGCTGGTCGGCGACCTCATCGAGCGCACGCGCGGCCCCGTCGAGCAGGCGCTGACCGACGCGAAGCTCACCGCGGACGAGATCGACGAGGTCATCCTCGTCGGCGGCACGACCCGGATCCCGGCCGTCCAGGAGCTCGTGCGCCGCCTGACCGGCGGCAAGGACCCGAACATGACCGTGAA
>JAXDGY010000312.1:0-11769 GCA_034664785.1 Solirubrobacteraceae bacterium | reverse complement strand
TCTCCGGCATCACCGCGCCGTTCCAGGCGAGCGGCACGGCAGCCGCCGCAACCGCCTCCCAGGCGGACCTCGCCCCGAACGTCGGCGCGGCCGTCGCGCTGCAGGGCGACACGCTGATCGCCGCGCTCAGCGACTTCGCCACGCTGCAGTGGTCGCGCTACGCGGGCCCCGTGCCGGCGACCCCGGAGGCGCTCAACACCACCGCGAACTGGACGCCCCCGACGTCGATCGGGCCGCGCAGCGCAGCGAACACCGAGACCAGCCTCGTCGCGGGCGCCGGCGGCGCGTACGTCGGCTACGCGGTGGACGCGGGGGCAGGCCAGGCGGACTTCGTCATCCGGCGCTTCGACGGTGCCGCATGGGGGACGCCGACGGTCGTCGCCAAGGCGGCGTCGAAGCCCGACCTGTACGAGGACCCCGCCGGGCGACTCCACGCGCTGTGGACCGATGCCGCAGGCCTGCGCTACCGGTACACGACCGACGCCGCCAACGCGACCTGGAGCGCGCCGCAGACCGTCGCCACCGGGGACTCGTTCGGGTTCCCGCGGCTCGCGGTGAACGCCGCCGGCAGCGGCTGGGCGGTCTGGGCCGGCGGCGCCGGCGTCCGCGCGGTCCCGCTGAAACGGGCCACCGTCTACGCCGGCCCGCAGACCTCGGTCACGAGCACCGACTCGCAGGCGACGTACAAGCTCGGCGTCCCACGCGGATGCGTGTCGCCGGGCCAGGGCTTCCGGGTGACGCTCACGTGGAAGCGCCAGAAGCGCAAGGGCAACCTGTTCGTCAAGGTCCGCCGCGCGGACTTCTACCTGCAGACGAAGCGGCTGCGAGCCGACACCGCGGCCCCGTTCGCCTACACCTACGACGTGAAGCCGACGCAGCGTCCGGGCTCCACGATCACGCTGCGCGCCCGAGCCTTCATCAAGGTCCGGCACGGGACCTCGCCGAAGAAGTCGATCCGGGCGAAGGTGCGCGTCTGCGGGTGACCGGCCCGAGCCGGCCGATGCCCCTCGGTAGCCTCGATGGCATGGCAACCAAGACGTGGTTCATCACCGGGACGTCGCGTGGCTTCGGCCGCGAGTGGGCGGCCGCGGCCCTGGAGCGCGGCGACCGCGTCGCGGGCACGGCGAGGGATCCCGGCACGCTCGACGACCTCGCGCAGCAGCACGGGGACGCGCTGCTGGCGATGGCGCTGGACGTGACCGACCGCGACGCCGCGTTCGCGGCCGTCCGGCGCGCGCACGAGCACTTCGGGCAGCTCGACGTCGTGGTCAACAACGCCGGCTACGGCCAGTTCGGGATGGTGGAGGAGCTCAGCGAGCAGGAGGCCCGCGAGCAGATCGAGACCAACCTGTTCGGCGCCCTCTGGGTGACGCAGGCCGCGCTGCCGCTCCTGCGCGAGCAGGGCAGCGGCCACCTGCTGCAGGTCTCGTCGATCGGCGGCATCTCCGCCTTCCCCGGGATCGGGATGTACCACGCCTCCAAGTGGGCGCTGGAGGGCATCAGCCAGGCGCTGGCCCAGGAGGTGCAGGACTTCGGGATCCACGTCACGATCATCGAGCCGGGCGGCTTCTCGACCGACTGGGGCGGCTCGTCGGCGCGCCACGCCGAGCCCATCGACGCGTACGCCGAGCGGCACGCGGCCTCACAGCAGCGGCGGGCCACCGGCGCGCGCTCGGCCGGCGACCCCACCGCGTCCGCCCAGGCGATCCTGCGGATCGTCGACGCCGACGAGCCCCCGCTGCGGTGCTTCCTCGGCCGCGCCCCGCTCGGCATCGCGGAGCAGGACTACGAGCGGCGGCTGGCGACCTGGCACGAGTGGCAGCCCGTCGCCGAGCTCGCCCAGGGCGGCGGCTAGTCGATGCGGGCGGTCGTCTGCCGGCAGGCCGAGCTCGAGGTGGCCGACCTGGCGGAGCCGGCGCCGAGCCGAGGCCAGGTCCGCCTCGAGGTGCTGCGGTGCGGGATCTGCGGGTCCGACCTGCACGCCCGCCACGGGATCGACGCGTGGGCGGACATGGCGGCGCATCTCGGGTACGACCGCTTCGGGCGCTCCGGGGAGCCCGTCGTCTTCGGCCACGAGTTCTCCGGCGCCGTCGCCGAGTACGGCCCGGCGTGCCGCGCCCGGCTGCCCACGGGGACGCCGGTGGTCGCGCTGCCGCTGATCCGCGGCGCCCAGGGGATCGACGCGGTCGGCCTGTCCTCCCACGCCCCCGGCGCCTACGCAGAGCAGCTGCTGGTCCAGGAGTCCCTGATGATGCCGGTTCCCAACGGCCTGGCGCCCGACGTGGCCGCGCTCACCGAGCCGATGGCCGTCGCCTGGCACGCCGTCCGGCGCGGCGAGGTCGGCAAGCGCGACGTGGCGATCGTGATCGGCTGCGGGCCGGTGGGGCTCGGCGTGATCCTGTGCCTGAAGGCCACGGGCGTGCGGACGGTGGTGGCCAGCGACTACTCCGCCGGGCGCCGCGCCCTGGCGACCGCGTGCGGGGCGGACGTGGTCGTCGACCCCGCCGCCGGGTCCCCGTTCGCCGGCGGCGAGCAGCGCGGCCATCTCACCGACGCGCCCGCGGCGTTCGAGCTCGCGGTCGGCACGCGCGAGAAGCTCGAGCGCCTGCCCGTCGGCTGGTGGCATCTCTGGCGCCTGGGTGAGCGGCTCGGGGCCAAGCCCAAGCACCCGGTCGTCTTCGAGTGCGTCGGGGTGCCCGGGATGATCGCGAGCGTCATCGACGACGCGCCGCTGTTCTCACGCGTGGTCGTGGTGGGCGTCTGCGTCGGCCCGGACCGCTTCACGCCGGCGATGGCGATCAACAAGGAGATCGATCTCCGCTTCGTGCTCGGCTACACGCCGCTCGAGTTCCGGGACACGCTGCACATGCTCGCCGAGGGCACCCTCGACCCCCGCCCGCTCATCACGGGCACCGTCGGGCTGGACGGCGTCGACGCCGCCTTCGCCGCGCTCGGCGACCCCGAGTCGCAGGCCAAGGTGCTGATCGACCCGCGCTCGGCGGCGACCGCACCCGTGTGACAGGGGCAATCCAAACCCTGACCCGGCGCGTCCCGCGTCAGCCGACGAGGGTCGCCTGGAGCGCAAGGCTCCGTGTCGCGATGACCGAGACCCAGCGGCCGACCGGTACGGAGATCGGCACGGGCGCCGCATAGTGCACGCTGCCTCCCTTCGTCCGAAGGGTGAGGGCCGGCCTCCCGGCGCAGGCTGCATTCGCGAAGACCCGCAGCGTGTCGTCGCGCCGGTCGGCGCCGAGCACGCGGGCTCGCACCGCTCTGACGACGCGGGTCCGGGTGCTCAGCCGGATCGCCATGCATCGGGGGCCGAGGGTGAGGCGGCAGGAATGCGCGCAGGTCGACTCGGCCCGCAGCGACCTGGGACTCCGCGCGCGCGCCGCGCGGACGGCCGCGCCGGCCACGCCCTGGGCGGACAGGGGGAAGATGCGTGAGCTGACGCGGCCGGTCACCGTGCCGATGAAGAGGTGACCGTCGGCGAGCGTCGCTGACCCGTCCAGCAGGCCTTGGAGGTCGTTGGCGTAGAGCGTCTGTCCCGTGGCGTCGTCCAGGACGTAGAGCGCGGCGTTCTCGGGGACGGCCACCATCCCGTTCTGCCCCACCAGTCCGCCGAGCACGACGTGGCCGAAGCCCACCTCCCACCGCGGTACGCCGGTGGTCGGATCGAGCGCTCTTGCGGACCCCGCGAACGTCTTGCCGCCGATCGTCGTGCTCCCTCCGGCGACCACGAGCCGCTGGCCGTCGAAGTACGCGGTCGAGATCGAGCCGTCTCCGCACGCCGGACAGGGGCCGCCTCGCGCGATCCGGGTGCGCCACACCGGGCCGGCGCCGAGGTTGTTGCGATCGAGCGCGTAGAAGAAGCCGTCCTTGTTGGCTCCCCCGACCAACTGACGGCCGTTGGCGTCGGTGAACAGCGTCGGCGTCGTCCCCCAGTCCTGGTCGCCGACGGTCACGGGCGGCGACCAGGCCCCTTGCAACGCCAGCGTCGTTGCGTCGAGCGAGACGATGGCCTGCGCATCGGGCTGTACGGTCCCCTGTCGCGTCCCCGTCGTGACGAAGATGCGATTCGTCGCGGGATCAACCACGGGATTCGTCCAGATCGTCCCCCCGACCTGCCCGTCGGGAACCGCCTTCCACACGTTCTCCACCTGATGGGTGGCGAGGTTGACCCTCAGCAGCTTGCCCTGCACGAGCGGGTTGTCGCACATGCTCGCCAGGCCGACGTAGGCGTGACCGCTGTACAGCAGCGGACTGGAGTAGTTGAAGTTGCCGGTGGCCGGCGGCGGGGCGACTGGGAAGGACCACTGCACGGCACCGGTGGTGGCGTTGAGGGCATACCACTTCACGTCGCCGCCACCGAGGTACGCCGTACCGTTCAGCACGGCGGGAGAGGAGGCGACGCCCTGCGTGACCGGGTCGGGGCAGTTGCCCGGCGTGGTCCCGAGGTTGGTCTCCCACCTCAGGCTTCCGGACGTCTCGGCGAAGGCAAGCTCGTGTCCGCTGTTCCAGTTGCCGATGTAGACGCTGCCCTGGGCGACGGTCGGCTTCGCGACGACCGCCCCCGCGATCTTGGCCTCCCACTGCGCCGGCAACGGGCCGTGCAGGCTCGCCGGGTCACAGCCCGAGAGCGCCAGCGCGCAGGCGACCATCGCAGTCAGCCCCCACGCGCCGGCCACGCCCGCACGGGAGCCTTCCTTCCGGGCTCGCCTGCCCGTCGTAACCGGCATGGACCGCCTCCCTGCGCCGTTGCACGACCGCCGCGCATCCTGCGGTCAGGGTGCGCACGCCATTCGGTCCGTGCCTCGCGACGACCATACGCCCCGCCGGAGGACGGGGCAAGGCGGCGAGCGCCGGCGACTCACGGGAATCCGCCGGTCGAAGGTCCCGGCGCGCGACCGATCTGCGAGTCAGCGATGTCGGCCGCGTGCGGCGCTCAGCCGGGGACGACGCCGGCGGCGTCGACGACCACCCACGGCCGGCGGGCGTCGTCCGACAGACGTAGCGTCCAGAGCTGCCGCGTGGTGGCGCGTCGGCGCCTGCTGCCGGCGACGACCTCGGTGGTGTCGCGGTCCTCGACGTACTGGACGCCCGCGACGTCGAGCTGCAGGCGGACCTCGGGCGGCGGTCCCGGCGTCACCGCGACGATCGTCAGACCCTGGATCTCGGCACCGCGGATGACCAGCCGGCCGCGACCGGTGGCGGTCGGGTGAAGCAGCGCTCGCAGCGCCTGCGGGGTCGTCCGTGCGGCGAGCGGCTCGTCCGGTCCGTCGATGGCCTGCGTCCAGGCGTCGACGACGTCGCGCACGGCGGTGGCGAGGACGTCCGGGGCAAAGCGCCCGTCGACCAGGGACAGGTCGAGCGCGGCGGCGCGTGCCGTCCCGGAGAAGCCCGGCGACAGCAGCCCCCCGACCTCCGCCGCCGGGACGCCGTCCGCCGTGGCGACCTCCATGACCGCGTCGGCCCGCAGGCGGACGTCGTCGCCCTCCGGTGCGGCGACCAGCGGCGCGGAGAGGTTGTGCGTCCCCTCGCGCTCCTGCTCGACGGAGACGAGCACCCACGCCCCGGCGCGCTTGCCCAGGGTCCAGAACTCGCGGACACGGGCGACCTCGCCGTCGTCGCTCGGGATCACGTCGCCGGAGCCGTCCACCACGACGTCGCGCAGCGCCGCCGCGACCTGCACGACGGCGCGGTCCTCGGCGTCCTCGGCCCGGTTGGTCACGCCGACGTAGCGCACGTCGGGGCCGTCGAGCACCTCGACGCGGTTGCGCCAGCCCTTGCGCCGGAAGTCCGCCAGCCGGGCCTCCCACTCGACCATCAGCTCAGCACCGACCAGCCGCCGCAAGGCCGTCACGTCGTCGGCGCTCCACGCGCGCTGGATCGCCACGAAGAGCGTCGCGGCGCGCTCGGCCACGACGTCCGCCCCGAAGAGCGGGTCGTCCTCGGCGGCCTCCACCGCAGCGAGGCGCACGGCGGCGTCCCGGTCTGACGCGACGCGGCGCCGGCGGCCGAGGAGCGAGCGGAGCCCCACGTCAGGACCGGCGCATCAGGAGCGGCGCGCGCGGGTCCTGCGGGACATCAGGAACAGCACGACGAGGACCACGACGATGAGGACCAGGAATCCGCCACCCCCACCGCCGCCGAAGAAGAAGAAGTGATGGCCGCCGCCGAACCCGCGCCCGCCGGAGCCGCCGCCGGAACCGGGGCTGCGGCTGAAGCTGTGCGACCCGCCTCCCGCCCGCGCCAGCGCGTCGGCGGGCAGCAGCGTGAGCAGCGACATGGTGAGCAGCAGGACCCGGCGATGCATTGCACTGAGCCTAGCCGTGGCGGGCCAAGAGCTACGGGCCGCGCTCCAGCAGCGCCACGCACTCGATGTGCGGGGTCTGCGGGAACATGTCCACGGGGCGCACGCGGCGCAGCACGTAGCCGGCCTCGACGAGCTGCGCGGCGTTCGGCGCGAGGGTCGTCGGATTGCACGAGACGTAGACCAGGCGCTTCGGCGAGGCCTCGATCACCCGCCGGACGACCTTCTGGGAGAGGCCGGCCCGGGGCGGGTCCACGACGAGGACGTCGGGGCGGCCGGCCTGCTCGACGAGCTCGCGCAGCGCCAGGCGGACGTCGCCGGCGAAGAAGCGCGCGTTGTGGATCTCATTGCGCTGGGCGTTGCCGATCGCGTCGGCGATCGCGTCCTCGACGATGTCCAGGCCCCACACCTCGCCGGCCCGGCGGGCGAGCGACAGGCCGATCGTCCCGATGCCGCAGAAGAGGTCGTACACGCGCTCCCAGCCCTGGAGCCCCGCGTACTCGGTCGCGACGCCGTACAGGCGCTCGGCCATCTCGGTGTTGGTCTGGAAGAACGCCTCGGCGCTGATCTGGAAGCGCAGCCCACCGAGCTCCTCCTCGATCGCAGGCGACCCGGCGACGAGCTGGTTGTTGCCGCCCTGCGTGGTCTCCCCGACGCCGGCCGCGCGCGTCCAGATGAGCGAGTCGGCGGCCACCGCGGCCGAGAAGGCGTCGGTGTCGAGGTCGCCCGGGGAGGTGACCAGGCGCACCTGGACCTGGCCGGTGCGGCGCGCCTCGCGAACCACCAGGTTGCGCAGGAAGCCGCGCTGCGCGCGGCGGTCGTAGGCGCTCAGCCCCTGCTCGCGGCAGAACGCGAGCACCTCGCGCCGCGCCTGGTTGGCCCGCTCGGAGCCGAGCAGCGACTCGCCGTCGACGATGTCCTCCCACGACCCCGGCGCGTGGAAGCCACAGACCAGGCGGTCGCCGTCCATGCCGAAGGAGTACTCGAGCTTGTTGCGGTAGCCCCACTGCTGCACCGCGGGGACGATGTCCTCCTGCACGAAGCCCTCGAGGTGCCCGATGCGGCGCAGGGCCTCCGTCACCTGGCTCGCCTTGACCTCGAGCTGGCGCTCGTAGGGCAGGACCTGCCACGGCGCGCCCGGGTGGTCGGCGACGGGCGGGATCCGGTCCGGGCTGGGCTCGAGCACCTCGAGCGTGCGGGCCTCGCCGTAGTCGCGCTTGCGCTTGGTCACCACGGCGCGGACGCGGTCGCCCGGCACCGCGCCCTGGACGAACAGGACGTAGCCGCCGATGCGGGCGACGCCGTTGCCCCCGAAGGCGAGGTCGTCGATGGTGAGCTCGAGCTCCTGCCCGCGCTCCGGGCGGGTCTTCGTGGTCTGGGGCACCGACCTAGGATGGCAGGGCCATGCACCCCGCCGCCCGCCGCCCGCGCTGAGCCCGTTGCCCCTCGCGATCGACGTGGGCGACGTCCGGGCCGCGGCCGCCCGCCTGGCCGGCGTCGCGCACCGCACGCCGGTGATCACCTCCCGGACGCTGGACGAGCGCACGGGCGCCCGCGTGTTCCTCAAGGCCGAGAACCTGCAGCGCGTCGGCGCCTTCAAGTTCCGCGGCGCCTACAACCGGGTTGCGAGCCTCACGGATGCCGAGCTGCGCGCGGGCGTCACCGCGGGCTCCTCGGGCAACCACGCCCAGGCCCTGGCGCTGGCGGCGCGGCTGTGCGGCGCGCGGGCGACGATCCTCATGCCCGCCGACGCCCCCGCCTCCAAGCGCGCGGCGACGGAGGGCTACGGCGCCGAGGTGATCGCCTACGACCGCTACCGGGAGGACCGGGACGCCCTCGCGCGCGAGCTCGCCGACGACCGCGGCATGGTGCTCGTCCCGCCCTACGACGACCCATGGATCATCGCCGGCCAGGGCACGACGGCGCTGGAGCTCTGCGAGGACGTCGACGACCTCGACCTCCTCGTGGTGTGCACGGGCGGCGGCGGGCTGACGGCCGGCTGCGCCGTCGCGGCGACCGCGCTGCGCCCGGGGATCCGCGTCATCGGCGTGGAGCCGGAGGCGGGCGACGACACCCGCCGCTCACTGGCCGCAGGACACCGCGTGCGCATCGAGGTCGGGCGGACGATCGCCGACGGTCAGCAGGCGCCGACGCCGGGCGAGCTCACCTTCCCGATCCTGCAGGCGCTCGTCGACGACGTCGTCACGGTCAGCGACGCGGAGATCGCGGCGGCGATGCGGATGCTGTTCGAGCGCTGCAAGCTCGTGGTGGAGCCCAGCGGCGCCAGCGCGCTGGCGGCGGTGCTCGCCGGGCGCGTGGAGGTCGCCGGGCGCCGGGTCGGCGTGACGCTGTCGGGCGGGAACGTCGACCCGGAGCGTTTCGCGGCGATCGTCGCCCCCGGCACCACGGGATGACGGCCCCACCGCCCCGGGCGCGGGGCGCCGGCGCCGGCCGGGGCCTGAGCCCTGGCCGGCGCGGCGCCGCGCACGGCGCTACGGCGTGGCGTTGCGGGCCGCGCGCAGGGCGGCGACGAACCCGCCGGCTCGCGGGACACCGAAGCCCGTCGTCTCGTCCCATCCGGTGCCGACCGGATGGCCGGCGATGGGGCCCGGGCTCACGGGCTGCCCGTCGACCTCCGACCACAGCCGGTTGTCGGTGATGTGACCCGACGGCGTGGTGCCGTAGGTCGCGGGCACGATGTCGCGGAAGGCCGTTGCGGCCTGAGCGCCCGTGCCGACGCCGTAGAGCAGCGGGTTCAGGAAGCCGAGCGGCTTGCCGCCCGCTCCCGCCTGCTGCTCGTTGGCCAGGGCCACGAGCCCGGCGACCTGCGGCGACGACGCGCTCGTGCCGCCGTAGACATGCCAGCCCACCCGGTTCGCATCCGGGAAGTAGGACGTGTACACGAGCACGCCGCCGTTGACCGCGGCGTTCCACGCGACGTCAGGCACGCCGCGCGCGTTCACCGCCGCGCCCGAGGTGCTCGTGATCCGGGACGCCACGCCGTCCTGATAGGACGGGCGCGGGTAGATGACCGACGGGCCGCCGCCCGTCGCGGCCGGCAGCCAACTCTCGTTCCACGCCGCCTCGCTGAACCCGCTCTGCGTGGACGCGAAGTAGTCCGGGTTGAACGCGCCGTCGGCCGTGAACGGCGAGTCGCTGGTCGGGTCCCAGGTCCAGCCGGACTGCAGCTGCGTGCCGCCGACCGCCGTGACGTACGGGCTCGACGCGGGCCAGCCCACGGTCGGGTGGTCGTAGGTCACGCTGTCCTTCTGCTGCTTGGCCACGCCCGTGGTGCCGTCGTCGCCGGAGGAGGCGAGGATCGTGTCGCCCTTGGCCGCGGCCTTCTGGTAGACGGCGTCGAACTTCGCGGTCTGCGCCTTGGCGGCGCCGCCGAAGGTCTCCTCGGTGATCCCGAAGGACTGCGAGAAGACCGTGCCGGGCGGCTCGCGGTCGACCAGCGCGCTGATCGCCTTGAACAGGTTCGGCAGGCCCTGGACGCCCTCGGTCTCGGCGGGCGGGACGCCGACGAGGACGATGTGCGCCAGCGGCGCCATCGCGTAGGCCCACTCGATGTCGAGCGTCGCCTCGCCGGCCCAGCCCGCGGCGGCGCTCGGCCCGGATTGGCCGTTGCCCGTCGCCGCCTTGAAGTCGGGCGCGCCGTTGGGGTAGTACGCCTCGTAGTCGGGCTTGGGGAGCCCGGGGAAGAACGTGTCGTGGAAGGTCTGCAGGTCGGACTGGCCCGCCGGGGTCCCGTAGGCGTCGACCAGGACGATCGTCTGCCCCTTGCCGAGGTTCCCCTGCTGGTGCAAGGCGTCCACGCCGTAGGCGCCGAGGACGTCCTGCGGGGTGTAGCAGTGGTAGTAGGTCGCCCGCACCACCGGGGGCGGGGTCGTGCAGTACGGCGTCCCGGTCGCGCCTGCGGTCGTGAAGGCGCGCTCGGGCACCTGCGCGGCGAGCGGGACGACGGGGTCGTGTGCCGCGGCCTGGGCGGCCGCGGGCGCGAGCAGCGCTGCCACGGCAACCGCCGCGGCGACGAGCTTCGTCGGGGTCAAGGGGGGACCTCCTGTCCGGATGACTGGGCTGCCGGAACGCGACTGCACGGGGGGCGGCGGCGGCGCGCATCCAACCACGCCCGGGCGCAGCCGACGACGAGCTGAAGCGATCTCTCATGAGCGGGCGCCCGACGGCAGGTGGTCGCGCGCGCGACCCGGCGGCCTAGCCGAGGCGCTTCTCGATCCGGTTCAGCACCGACTTGCGGTTGGCCGCGCGGCGCTCGTGATCGCGCACCTTGCGCAGCTCGGCGGGCTTGAGGTCGTCCAGGCGGGCGACGACCTGGGCGGCCGAGAGGTCGTCGTAGCCGAGGATCGGGAACGACGGCCCGACGCCCGCGCCGCGACGCACGCGGTCGACCTCGCGCAGGACGCGGTCGCCCGACGAGCCGGCGCGGGAGACGACCTCGGTGCGGCTGCGCCCGAGCAGCTGCTCGACGTCGGCGAGCAGGTCCTGGGTCTGGCGCCGCCCGGCGTCGACGAGTCCCTTGGCGAGGTCCTCGGCGTCGCGGCGCGTCATGCGGCCGCGCTCGACGGCGTCGTCCAGCGCCTCCGTGATCCGCTGCGCGGTGAGCACCACGCCCTCGGAGAGGAGGTCGCGGACGGCCTGGAGGTTCTGGCGCAGCGCGTCCTCGCCGGCCGCCTCCGCGGGCGGCGTGCGGGCCGGGCGGGAGGCGCCCGAGGCACGCTTGCCGGCCGCCGCGGCCGGCTTCCGCGCGGCCGGTTTGCGGGGCGACGACTTCGCGCTTCGGGTGGACTTCGGCTGGGGCATCGGGCTCCTGCGGCGGCGGAAGGGGGGTCGCGGCAAACGTACCCTAAGCGGGGAGATCGCCAATCCATGGGCTTTTCGGCCGACATTCCAGCCGCCAACCTGGCTACGCTGCGCGGCATCACCAACGTAGGAGGACAAAAGTCGTGAACAAGACCGAGCTCGCCCAGCACCTGTCCGACAAGACGGAGCTTGGCTCCGGGCAGGCCAAGGAGGCCGTCGACGCGCTCAGCGAGATCCTGACGGAGACCCTGTCCCGCGGCGGCGAGGTCAACATCGCCGGCCTCGGGAAGTTCAGTGTCTCGGATCGCGCCGCTCGCCAGGGCGTCAACCCGGCCACGGGCGAGAAGATCCAGATCGCCGCATCGAAGGCCCCGAAGTTCACCGCCGCCAAGGCACTCAAGGACGCCGTCAACGGCAAGTAGTCCCCCGCGACATCAGTCGCACAGAAGGCCGCCGAAAGGCGGCCTTCGTCGTTCCGGGGCCGCCGCACGCCCGTGCCGCCGGGAGCCCTAGGGCCGCGGAAGCAGGAACTCGAGCAGGGCCTTCTGGGCGTGGCGGCGGTTCTCCGCCTGATCCCAGATGCGCTGGCGCTCGCCGTACAGGACGGCCGCGGTGATCTCCTCGCCCGGGTGGGC
>JAXDGY010000311.1:0-18991 GCA_034664785.1 Solirubrobacteraceae bacterium | reverse complement strand
TCGCCGAGTTGTAGACGTTCCAGTGGGCCGCAAGCCACGAGCCGGCCGTGGGCGTGGGGCTGAAGTAGTCGTCGCCGCCGCAGTCGAACGCCTCGACGATCGTCCCGGACGTCTTCGGGCACGGCGTCGTCATGACGTTCTGCGATCCACCGTCGGCGTAGCACATGACGTCCCACTCGTCGGTGCAGTGGCCGGCGACCTGGCTGCCGACGGTGCCGGTCGAGTGGGGCGCCGAACCCTGCACGGCGCCGAGGTTGTGCCCGATCTCGTGGAGCATCGTCGTCGGGTCGGCGTAGGTCGCGGGCACGGTGGCCGGGCCCCAGATGGCGGCCATGAGGCCGCCGGCGTCGTGCAGCGTGCTCGTGGGGGACTCCGCGTCGGCGCCCGACCAGAACTCGCCGGTGCCGGCGACGCCGTTGCTGCCGCGCAGCCCGTCGGCGTAGACCGCCCAGTCACGCGGCCCCGGCTGGGCGGAGCCCAGCGCGGCCCTCACGTCGGCGGCCAGGACGCTGAACTGCGGCGCCCCGCCGACGACGTAGCTCGCCTTGGGCTTGGGCAGCGCGATCACCTGCAGGTCGGCGTACTGGGCACCGCAGTCGGTCCCCAGGTCGAAGCGCAACGTGCGGCGGTTGCCGGACTGGGCCGCCAGGAAGCGCGAGAGCAGCGAGACGCTGGCCTGGAGACGGTCGGCGACCTGGAGGAAGCGGTCGGGCTGGTCGCTGGCGTAGGCGTAGATCACCTTGACGACGTGGCCGGCCGCCGGGGTGACGTCGTGCGCGAGGTCGTCGGTGGTGCGCCGCGTGCCGCACCACGTCTCCGGGAGCTGGTTGGCCGGGGCGTCGACGGTCGGGGCGGACAGCGCGCGGAGCCGGGATCGCGCGACGGCGCCGACGACCAGCGCATCGGGGATGGCCGCCGCATCGTCGGAGTGGAAGGCCAACGTGGCCTGGGTGCCGTCGACCGTCCTGGTCGTCACGCGGTGGGGGACCGACTCCAGGCCGCCGCCGTGCGCCGACGCGCCCGCGGGGCCGAGGGCCGCCGCGAGGCAGGCGCACAGCAGCAGGCGCAGCAGCCAGGGCATCCGGCGCACAACGGCCGCCGGCGCGCGGCGCTTGAGCCGATCCGCCCGGAATGGACGGATGTCGGGCCGGTCCGGCTGCTCAGGCGCGCTCGACGACGACCGTCGTCGACTTCACGACCGCCGTGGCGGTGGCGCCCGGCTCGAGGCCCAGCTCATCGGCCGCCTCCCGGGACATCAGCGAGACGACGCGGTAGGGCCCGCAGGCGAGGTCGACCTGAGCCATGATCCCGTCGCGCTTGACCTCCACGACGATGCCCGTCAGGCGGTTGCGGGCCGACGAGCGCGGGTTCACCGACCGCTCGCGCAGCAGCCGGGCCAGCTCGGCCGGCGGCAGCTCGCGGCGCCCGGCGCGCCGCACGAAGGTCACGCGGCCGTCGCGCTCCCAGCGCCGCAGCGTGTCGACGCTGACCCCGAGGGCCTGTGCGGCCGCGCCGATCCGGATGCCGTCGTCCATCGTCGGACCCTAGTCCCTAGTCCGCCGGCCCCACCAGGCGCGTGGCCGTGGCCTTGAGGACGACGGCGACCCGGGCGCCGGGCGCGAGCGCCAGCCCGTCGGCAGCGGCGAGCGTCACGTCCGCCGTCAGCGGCTCCGGCACGGCGAGGCCGACCCGGACGCGGTTCCCGAGTGGCGTGACCGCGGTGACGCGCGCGTCCAGGCGCGTCCGCGCGGATGCCGCCGCGCCCGGCGGCTCGCCGCCCGCGGCCTCCAGGCCGACCTCCCAGGGCCGGACGATCGCGTGCACGGGGCCGGTGGCGCGGTCGGTGCTCAGCAGCATGCCGCCGCCGGCGAGGGCGACCTCCGTCAGGCCGCCGGCGCCCGCCCGCGCCGTGCCCGCCAGGACGGAGGCGCCGGTGAAGTCGGCGACGAAGGCGCTGGCGGGCGCGGCGGCCAGCTGCGCGGGCGGGGCGTCCTGCACGATCCGCCCGCCGTCGAGCACGGCGACGCGGTCGCCGAGCGTCGCGGCCTCGACGTAGTCGTGGGTGACGACGATCGCCGGGACGCCGCCGTCGGCCAGCACGGCGGCCAGCTCGCGGGCGGCCGCCGCGCGCGTGGCCGGGTCGAGCGCGCTCAGCGGCTCGTCGAGCAGCAGGACGCGGGGACGCGTCGCGAGCGCGCGGGCCAGCGCCACGCGCTGGCGCTCACCGCCGCTCAGCGCGCCCGGGCGGGCGTCCGCGAGCCCCTCGGCGCCGAAGCGTGCGAGCAGCGCGATCGCGGCGGCCCTGCGCTGCGAGCGCCGCACGTCACGCAGCCCGTAGGCCACGTTCTGCCACGTGCGCAGGTGACCGAACAGCGCGTAGTCCTGAAACAGCACGCCGCAGCGGCGCGCCTCGGGCGCCAGGTCGACGCCGCCGCCCCGGTCCAGCCAGACAGCGTCGCCGCACGTCACGCACCCGGCGTCGGGGCGCACGAGCCCCGCGATGGCCCGCAGCACGGTCGTCTTGCCGGCCCCGGAGGCGCCTGCGAGCGCGACGGTCTCGCCGTCGGCGACCGCGAGTGCGACGTCCAGCCGGACGTCGCGCAGGGCGTGGGTGAGCTCAGCGCGCAGCATCGGTCCCGGTGCGCCCCGCGAGCCGCGCGGTGAGCAGGACGGCGCCGCTGAGCGCGACGAGGACGGCGCTGAGCGCGAGCGCCGCGGGGAAGTCGGAGGCGAAGCGCTCGTAGATGGCCAGCGGCGCGGTCTGGGTGATGCCGCGGAACGACCCGGCGAACATCAGCGTGGCCCCGAACTCGCCGAGCGCGCGCCCCCAGGCCAGGGCGGCCCCGGCCGCGAGGGCGGGGCGGGCGACCGGGATGGCGATCCGCAGCAGGGTCCGGGCCTCCCCGGCGCCGAGCGTGCGCGAGGCCTCCAGGAGCCGGGGATCGACGGACTCGAAGGCGGCGATCGCCTGGCGCACGTAGAACGGGCTGGCCACGAACGCGAGGGCCACGACGACGCCCGAGGTCTGCAGGACCAGCGTGATCCCGGCGTCCTGCAGCAGGCCGCCGGCGATGCCCTGCGGGCCGAGCGCGGCGAGCAGCCCGATCCCGGCGACCGCCGGGGGGACCACCAGCGGGAGCTCCACCAGCGTGACGAGCACCGCTCGGCCCGGGAAGCGCCGGGTCGCCAGCACCCACGCGGCGGGTGTCCCCACGAGCACGATGAGGGCGAGCGCGAGGGCGCTGGTCTCGAGGCTGAGGCGCAGCGCGTCGGTGGCCGCGGGGTCGTCGAGGCTGGAGAGCAGCTCGCCCGGTGGGACGTCGACGAAGATCGCGACGAGCGGGAGCGCCAGGAAGACCAGCGTGAGCGCGAGGGCCGACCAGAGGAGCGCCGGGAAGGCAAGCCGCCTCACTGCGCCCCGGGCGGGAGGAACCCGGCGGCGAGCAGCGCCCGCTGTCCGGCACCCGCGACCAGGCCGGCGACGAACGCCCGCGCCGCGGCGGCGTGGCGCGTGCCGCGGACCACGGCGGCCTCGTAGGTCACCTCGGGCTGCAGGCGGTCCGGCAGCGCGATGGCCTTCAGCGCGCCCTTGGAGGCCCGCACGTCGCTGACGTACACGAAGCCCGCGTCGACCGCCCCCTGGGAGACCTTGCCGACGATGCCGGCGACGTCGGGCTCCTGGGAGCGGGCGTTGGCGAGGATCGCCTTGCCCTCCCCGGCGGGCAGCCGGTCCAGGACGGTGCGGGTGTAGGCCCCGATCGGGACGGTCGGGGAGCCGATCGCCAGGGTGACCCCCGGGCGGGCGAGGTCCGCGAGCGACGCCACGCGGCCGCCGTGCGCCGGGACGGCGAGGGTCAGGCGGTTGCGGGCGAAGGCGACCGGGGCGTCCACGAGCCCCTCGGCGTGGAGGGCGTCCGGCAGCTTGGCGTTGGCCGCGGCGTAGACGTCCGGCCGGCCGCCGGCGCGGATCTGGGCGGCCAGCTCGTCCGAGCCGGCGAACGAGAAGCGCGCGCGGGCCTGGTCGAAGCCCTCGCCGTAGGCGGTCAGCGCCCGCTGCAGGGACGCCGCGGCGGACACCTTCAGGTCGGGCCGGGACGTGGCGGACGTGCTCGCGTCGCCGCCGCAGCCGGCGAGCGGGAGCGTGGCCAGGACGGTGACGGCGGTGACGGCGAGCAGGTGGCGCATCGGGCGAGGAGCATAGGCAATGCCTAGGTGGGATGCACGCCGTACAAGTCTAGAATGGAACGGTGCAACGCAGTCGAAACGGACGTACGTCCATCGCCAAGGGGCCTGTCGCCCCCCAACCCGAGACCCGCGCCAAGCAGCGGGCCTACCTCATCGCCGCCCTGCCCGAGGGCGACGACCTCTCCGAGCTGCGCGAGCTCCTGCGCACCGCCGGGGTCGCCGTCGTCGGCCAGACGGTCCAGCACCGCGACCTTCCGCACCCGAACACCTACCTGGGGCCGGGCAAGCTCGAGGAGGTCAAGGCGCTCGCCAAGGCGGCGGACGCCAACGTCATCGTCTGCGATGACGAGCTGACCCCGCGCCAGGAGCGCAACCTCGAGAAGGAGCTCGCCCTGCCCGTCGTCGACCGCACGGTCACGATCCTCGACATCTTCGCCGGGCACGCCCACTCCGCCGAGGGCAAGCTGCAGGTCGAGCTCGCGCAGCTCGAGTACAACCTCGCCCGCATGCGGGGCCTGTGGACCCACCTCGAGCGCCTCGGTGGCGGCATCGGCACCCGCGGACCGGGCGAGTCGCAGATCGAGACGGACCGCCGGCTGGCGCGCGACCGCATCAGCGCGCTGCGCCGCCGCCTGGAGGCCGTGAAGGGCTCCCGGGCGACGATGCGCGCCGAGCGCGAGCGGGCCGCCCTGCCCCAGATCGCCCTGGCCGGCTACACCAACGCGGGCAAGTCCACGCTGCTCAACCGCATCACGGGCGCCGACGTCGGCGTCCGCGACCGGCTCTTCCACACCCTGGACCCGACGACGCGCACCATGCGCCTCAGCGGGCGCCCCTACCTGCTGACCGACACGGTCGGCTTCATCCGCAAGCTGCCCCACCAGGTCGTCGAGGCGTTCGCCGCGACGTTGCAGGAGACGCGCCTGTCCGACCTCGTGCTGCACGTGGTCGACGCCTCCGTCGAGGAGGACGAGATGCTGGAGATGATGCGCGCGGTCGACGACGTCCTCGAGGAGATCGGCGTCGAGCAGCCGCGCGTGCTCGTCCTCAACAAGGCCGACGCGATCGACGCCGACCGCCGCACGGAGCTCGAGCACCGCCACCCGGAGGGTGTGCTGGTCAGCGCCGTCACGGGGGAGGGGCTCGACGAGCTCGCCGAGCGCATCACGCAGGAGTTCGAGCGGACGCTGCGGCCGGTGGACCTGCTGGTCCCGTTCGCCGAGGGCGCGCGGCTGGCCGAGCTGCACGAGGTCGCGGGGGACCTCGAGCGCGAGGACACCGCCGACGGCGTCCGGGTCCGTGCCCGCGTCACGCCGACGCTGGCCGAGCGCTTCTCGCGCTACGCGATCGCCTCGGACGGCGCCGCGGCGCGCGCGGCGCGCAACGGCAGCCCCGCCCCCGCGCGCCCGTAGGCCGTCCGGTCCGGTCCGGGGTACCTCAGCGACGCGTGCGCGGCGGATCGGGTGGTCAGCGTGCGTGCCAGGCGGCGAGCGCCGCGCGCTCCCGCTCCGGATCGAGGCCGGGCGCAGCGAGGTCGTCGCGCAGTGGCGGCCGCTTGCCGATGGCGACCAGCCAGGCCCACGTGTCCTCGACCGTCTCCCGCACAGGGCGGCACCGCAGCCCGGCGGCGTGGGCGCGCTCGACGCCCGCCTCGTGCAAGCCGCGGTACTCGTGGTCGGAAGGAAGCCAGATCGGGAGGTCGGTCCACGCCTCGATGCCCGCGGCCTGGACGTGGGCCGGGTCGACCCAGGTCAGCGTGGCGTCGGCGCCGGTGACCTCGCGGCAGACGCCCAGCAGGTCGCCCATCGTGGTGTGGCCCGGGCGGCTGACGGCGTTGAACGGCCCGGCGAGACCGTCCGCAGCGGCGTCGAGCAGCCACCGGGCGAGGTCGCGGGCATCGATGAGCTGCAACGCAAGGTCCGCCGGGCCCGGCGCCAGGACCTCGCCGCCGCGGTCCATGCGCAGCAGCCACCACGGCAGCCGCCCGACGTCCTCGTGCGGCCCCAGGATCAGTCCCGCCCGGGCGAACAGCGCGCGGTCGCCGAACGCAGCCTCGATCGCCAGCTCGGATCCCCGCTTGGCCGACGCGTAGTCCGCTGCCTCGGCATCCGGCGACGCGTCGACGGTCGCCGCGGACTCGTCGCCGCCCCGCGGCGGGGGCGACGCGTAGACCGAGCAGCTCGACACGTACGCGTACCGCCCGGCGCGGTCCGCGAGCACCGCGGCGCTGTCGCGGGCGGCGCGCGGGGGGCCCGACCACGTGTCGACCACGTGGTCCCAGCTCCGCCGCCCGAGCGGCGCCAGATCGGCGGGACGGAGGCGGTCGCCGACCAGGCGCTCCACGTTCGCGTCGACCGCGGGACTGCGGCCTCGGTTGAACGTCGTCACCGCCCAGCCGCGGCGCACGCCCTCCTCGACGACGGCGCGCCCGACGAACGACGATCCTCCGAGCACGAGCAGTCGCATGGGCCCTACGGTAGCGCAACCGCAAGGTTGCGCGACATCTCCGGCGCGTCCCTAGCGGCCCGAGGAGCCGAAGCCGTCGGCGCCACGGTCGTCCGCGGCGTCCGGCAGCTCCTCGACGACCCGCAGGGTCGGCGCCCAGTAGGGGACCAGCAGCAGCTGCGCGATCCGGTCGCCCGCGTGCGCCTCGTAGGGCTCCTGCCCGGCGTTGTGGAGGACGACCTTGACCTCGCCGCGGTACCCGGGGTCCACCAGCCCCGGCGCGTTCAGGGTGGTCACGCCATGGCGCGCGGCGAGACCGGAGCGCGGGACGACCAGCCCCGCGACGCCGTCCGGGAGCGCGACGGCCACGCCGGTCGGGACGAGCCGGCGCTCGCCCGGGCCGATCACGAAGCCCTCCAGGCTGCGCAGGTCATAGCCGGCATCGCCGTCGCGGCTGCGCGCCGGCGGCTGCGCGTCGGGGTGCAGGAGCTTGACGTCGAGCTCGGAGACGGTCTCGGCGATCGCCATGGATGACCACCGTAGTGGCGACCGCGGACGAACGGCGGGGCCGGCTACTTCACGTAGCCGGCGGCCTTCAGGTACTCGTCGGCCACCGCGAGGGACTGCTGCTTGTCGAGGTCGACCCGCGAGTTCAGCTCCGACATCACCGGCGTGGTCAAGCCCTCCTGCACCTTGGTGACGACCTTCTCGAGGTCCGGGCCGAGCCGCCGGAGCGAGTCGTCGCGGATCACGAACGTGACGTTGTACGGCGGGAACAGGTGCTTGTCGTCCTCGAGGATGACCTCCCTGTTCGCCGCGATCTGGCCGTCCGTCGTGAACGGGATGGTGAGGTCGGCCTGCTGCTTGACGATGACCTCGTGGCGCTCGGCCACGTCGATCGTGAGCTTCTTCTTGAACGTCAGGCCGTAGACGGCCTTGAAGCCGAGCGCGCAGTCGGTGCGCTTGAAGCACTCCGCCGACGCGGCGAGCGTCAGGTCCTGCGACTTGCCCTTGAGGTCGGAGATCGTCTTCGGGTTTCCGAGCTCCTTGGCCTTCTCGGCGGTCATGCCGAGCGCGTTGGAGTCGCTGAACGGCGTCTGGGGGAGCGCCGTGAAGCCGAACTTGCGCTCATAGAGCCGCTTGGCCTCCTGATAGGCCGCGGTCTCGTCCCTCGGGATGTCCTTCGGCTTGACGCCGAGCAGCGCGGTCAGCGCGGTCCCCGTGTACTCGGGGTACCCGTCGATCCTCCCGGTCCTGAGCGCCTTGTTGGCGACCTGCTCGCGGCCGAGGTCGAGGTCGTACCGGACGGTGTAGCCCGCCTTCTTCAGGGCCTCGCCGTAGATGTAGCCCATCGTGATCGACTCGGTGAAGTTCTTCGAGCCGATCGTCACCGTCTTGCCGCGGTTGGCGGCGTTCGGCCGGATGGCGTTGGCGGTGGCGGCGCTGGTCGTCGCGGCGCTCGAGCGCGTGTCGCCGGAGGAGCTGGTGTCGCCGCCGCAGGCCGCGAGTGCCGCGGGCAGGGCGATGGCTGCCAGGGCGGCGATGACCAGGCGGCCGCTCATGTGCGTTCTCATGGTGGGAGGCGCGATCCTATACAGCCCCGGGGACCACGACCCGGGTCTGGCGCGAACGATCGCTACACGCCGGCGGCGCGGCGAGCGGAGCGGTGGGCGGCCTCCTCGAAGGCGTCGTCCAGCGGCTCCAGCGGGCCCTCGAGGCCCAGCGCCGCCGCGGTCAGCCAGTCGGCGAACCAGGCGTTCTTGGGCAGCAGCGGCCCGTGCATGTAGGTCCCGATGACGTTCCCGCGCCGGACGCCCTCGGCGCCCGATCCGCCCGTGTTGCCGTGGCCGCGCAGCACCCGGCCGAGCGGCTGCTCGCCCGTGCCGAGGCGGGTGCGCCCGGCGTGGTTCTCGAAGCCGGCCAGCACCCGCGGGCCGTCGACGCCCGGCAGCTCCAGCTCGATCGCGATGTTGCCGATCAGGCGCGGGCCGTCGTGACGGATGGTCTCCAGGTCGACCAGCCCGATGCCGGGGATCGTCCGGTCGGCGAGCTCGTAGGAGCGCCCCAGCAGCTGGTAGCCGCCGCAGACGGCCAGGATCGCCGCGCCCCGGTCGGCCGCGGCGTGCAGCGCGGCGGACTTGTGCGTCACGAGATCCTCGGCGCAGAGGATCTGGTCGCGGTCCTGGCCGCCGCCGATGTAGAAGAGATCGTGGGCGTCGGGCTCCACGTGCTCCCCGATCCCCGCGCCGGTCAGCTCGAACCCGAGGCCGCGCCACGCGCAGCGCTGCTGGAGCATCAGCAGGTTGCCCCGGTCGGCGTAGATGTTCATCAGGTCGGGGTACAGCGCGCAGACGCGCAGGGTTGGCCCGTCAGCCACGGAGCACCACGACCTGGGAGCCGACGTACTCGTCCGTGGCCGGGACGCTGCGTGCGGGCTCGGGCGTCAGGCCCACCGCGGCGCCCTCGGCGGCGGCCTGCGCGGCGTCGAGGCGATCGAGCCAGATCACGTTGCCCTCCGCGGTGCGGCGCCCGGCGCGGTCGACGGTCTCGCGGATGCGCTCGATGCTCACCGCGTGCTCGGCCTCGCGGACGGCGATGGGGCGGCTGGCGTAGACCGTGCCGCCGACCTCGCGGATGTCGGGCAGCGGCGGCTCGCTGTGCTCGGCGTCGAAGCCCTCCAGGGCGTCGGCCAGCGCGGCGGCCAGCAGCCCGCCCGGCCGCAGGTGCTCGCGCGCGGCGGCGAAGAACCGCGCGCGGCCTGCGGCGCCGCCGAGGAGCTGGAGGGTCTGCATGGGGACGATGATCGTGCCGAACCGCCGGGCGACCCGGAGCTCGCGCGCGTCGGCCGCCACGACCGCCACGTCGAGGCGCCGCCGGCGCGCGCGCCGGCGCAGCGCGCGCAGCAGCGGCTCTGCGACGTCGAGGGCGACGACCTCGTGTCCGTGCTCGGCGAGGTCGAGCGACACCCGTCCGGTCCCGGCGCCGACGTCCAGCACCGGGCCCCCGGTCTCGTCCGCGAGGCCGCGCCACAGCGGCAGGTCCTCCGCGTAGCCCCCGCACTCCAGGTCGTGCCACAGGACCTCGAGCTCCGCGGCGCTCATCCGAACGAGCTCCCGGCCACGCCACGGCGGACGAGCTCCTCACGGAGGGCGAGCATCGCCGTGTAGGTCGGCAGGGCGAACAGCGGCGGGATGGGCGGCCCGCCGTCCGGCGCGTCGGCCAGCGCGCGGTCGAGCGCCGGCGCGAGCTCGTCCTCGACCACGATGCGGTCCGCGGGGACCCCGGCGTACTTCAGGCGCAGCGCCATCTCCGCCGCGCGGGTGCCCGAGCAGGTCGCGCGCCGCAGCCGGCCGGCGAGCAGCTCGAAGTCGGCGTCCCACACCCACGAGACGTCGCGCCCGTCGGCGACCCGGTCGTTCAGCACCGCCAGCAGGTCGTGCTCGCCGTCCTCGAGGGCGAGCGTGCGCAGGACCTCGTTGGCCCCGGCTGGGTTCTTGACGAGCAGGATCGACAGGTCGCGGGGCCCGATGCGCACGGTCTCGGCGCGCCCGAAGGCGGCGGCGACGTCGTGCAGGCCGGCGGCGATGTCGGCCAGGGGGGCGCCGAGCGCGTGGGCCAGCGCCGCCGCGCCCAGCGCGTTGTAGACGTTGTAGAGCCCGGGGAGGGGGAGGGCGACCGGCGCCTCGCCGTCCGGCGTGCGCAGCGTGAAGCGGGCGCTGCGGACGCCGTCGAGCACGATGCCGGTCGCCGCGACGGCGGGCTCGGGACGGCGGGCATGCCCGTTGGGGCAGTGGTAGTGGCCCTGGTGGCCGAGGAAGACCGCGTCGTAGACGTAGGGCGCGCCGCAGCGCCGGCAGTGGGTCGAGTCCGCAGCGTGCTGCAGGCCCGGCATCGCCATGGACAGGTCGTCCACGCCGAAGTGCACCGCGTCGCGCCGGTCGCGGCCGAGATCGGCCACGAGCGGGTCGTCGGCGTTGAGGACCAGGGTCGTGTCCGTGGCGCGGGCGACGACGCCGGCCCAGCGGTCGGCGATCGTCTCGAGCTCGCCGTAGCGGTCGAGCTGGTCGCGGAACAGGTTGGCCAGCAGGAGCGCGTCGGGCCGCAGCTCGGGCACGATGCGGTCCAGCCAGAACTCGTCGACCTCGAACAGGCCCGTGTCGCCTTCGCCGTAGAGCAGCGCGGCGGCGATGCCCCCGGCCATGTTGGCGCCCGCCGTGTTGGAGACCAGCCGGGCGCGGCTGCGGGCGAGGATCGCGGCGACCATCGCGGCCGTCGTGGTCTTGCCGTTGGTCGCGGAGATGACCGCGGTGCGGCTCAGGCCGCCCGACAGCGTGCGGATCGCGTGCGGGTCCAGCCGCAGCGCGACCTTGCCGGGCAGCGAGGTGCCTCCGCGGCCCGCCAGCCGCGACGCGCTGCCCGCCGTCCGCGCGACGGTCGCCTTCCAGCCGCCCCTCATGCCGGCAGGATCACCCGGACGGCGGCGGGCACGCAGCGGATCGTCGCGGGCAGCTCGCCGATGGGGTCCCCGTCGGCGTAGACCGTGAACGGGCGGTCGGCGGCCACGCGCACCACGGCCCCGCGCAGCACCTCGACCTGCGGGTCGGCGACGTGGGTGCCCTTGAAGACCCGCGGCAGCATGCGCAGGAAGTGCGCCTTGCTGGAAGCCCGGGAGAGCACGACGTCCAGCGCACCGTCCGCGAAGGACGCGTCGGGTGCGAGGAACATGCCGCCCCCGTAGGCCTTGGAGTTGGCCGCCGCGACGCTCCACCCCTCGAAGGACCGCTCCTCGCCGTCCACCGTCACGGTGAAGGCCGCGTGGCGCCAGGTGACCAGGGCGCCGAGCGCCCCGTAGGCGTAGACGAGCGGCCCGAGGCGGGCGGGCGCGTCGTTCGCGCGGCGGTTGGCCTCGGAGTCGAAGCCCAGCGAAGCGATGCCGATGAACGGCCGCCCGTCGACCTCGCCGAGGTCCACCGGCCGCTCGACGCCGTCGACGAGGACCGCGACGGCGGCCACGGGGTCCCGCGGGATCCCCGCCACGCGCGCGAAGTCGTTGCCGCGCCCGCCGGGGAGCACGCCCATGACCGCGGCCCCGTTCCCGGACAGGGCGCCCGCGACCGCGCCGACGCAGCCGTCGCCGGACAGGACGACGGGCGTCTCGCCCGCCGCGGCGGCCTCGCGCGCCAGGTCGCCGACGTGGGGCAGGTCGCGCGTGGTGGCCGTGCGGAACTCGAGGCCGCGGGCCCGCAGCTCCGCTTCGACGGCGGGCAGGACCTTGGCGGCCCGCCCGCCGCCGGAGGAGGGGTTGACGATGAGGACGTACCGGCGGCTCACGAGCGGCACATCTTGCCCATCACGGCCCGAGCACGAGGTCGCCGAGGGTCGGCGCGACCGCGACGACCCCGCCGTCGGGGGCCTCCAGCAGGGCAGCGGCCGCCTCGGCGCCGGTCACGCCCGTCAGCACGAGCGCGGCGTCCAGGCCCGCGGCGCGCGCGCCCGCCACGTCGGCGTCGATGCGGTCACCGACCACCAGGACCCGCGATCCGGGCACCGCGCCCAGGCGGTCCAGCGCGGTGCGGAACAGGGGCGCCTCGGGCTTGCCCACCGACTCCGCCACCGCGCCGGTGGCGTGCTCCAGGGCGGCGACGACGGCGCCCGTGCCCGGCCACTCGCCGTCGGGCATCGGGAAAGTCGCATCGCGCCCCGCGGCCAGGATCGCCGCGCCGTGCAGCACGGCCTGGGTGGCGGTGCGCAGCTCGGCGTAGTCGAACTCCGAGTGGGCGGCGACGACGACGACATCCGATCGCGTCGCCAGGTCGGTGTGGTTGAGCACCCGCAGGCCGGCGTCGATCACGTGGCGGTGGACGGCCGCCGGCCCGATCACGAAGGCCGTGCGCAGCTGCGGCGCCTCGGCGCAGACATGCTGGACGGCGGAGCCGACGGTCACGACCTGGGCGACGGAGGCCTGGACGCCCATGCCCCAGAGCTGGCGGACGACCTCCTCGGGCGCCCGCGCCGGGTCGTTGGTGACGAAGACGACGCCCTTGCCACCGTCCCGCAGCGCGAGGACCGCCTCGCCCGCGCGGGGCGTGGCCTGGTCGCCCACCCTCACGCAGCCGTCGAGGTCCAGCAGGACATGGTCGTAGGCGGCCAGGAGCGGAGCGAGGGGCACGTGAGGTCATTATCGTGGCGCGCCGTGCGCCGCCTGCTCGCCCTGCCCCTCGCCGTCGCCGTCCTCGGTCTCGCCGCCTGCGGATCCTCCGACTCGACGTCCACGAGCACCGCCTCGGGCGCCTCGGGCGCCTCGGGCGGCGCCGGCGGCGCCTCGGCCCCGGCGGGGACCACCGCCACACCGGCCGCAACCACCGGCGGCTGCAAGCAGGTCGCCGCGCCCAAGGGCCGCGCGGGCAAGACGGCCAAGCCGACGGCCCGCCTCGCCGCCGGGAAGACCTGGACGGTCACGCTGGCGACCTCCTGCGGCACGATCCAGATCCGCCTGGACACCGCGCGCGACCCGAAGACCGCGGCGAACTTCGGGCGCCTGGCGCAACGCGGCTACTACGACGGCCTGGGCTTCCACCGGGTCGTCCCGGGCTTCGTCATCCAGGGTGGCGACCCGGCCGGCGACGGCTCCGGCGGCCCCGGCTACACCGTGGTCGAGGCGCCGCCGAAGGGCACGACGTACCGCCGCGGCGTCGTGGCGATGGCCAAGACCCAGACCGATCCGGCGGGCGCGTCCGGCAGCCAGTTCTTCATCGTCACCGGTGCCGACGCCGGCCTGCCGCCCGAGTACGCGGTGGCCGGGCGCGTCACGCAGGGCCTCGGCGTCGTCGACCGCATCGCGGCGCTCGGACAGCCGGGCGCCGACGGGCCGCCGTCCCAGCCCGTGGTGATCTCGAAGGCGACCCTGAAGGCGGGCTAGTGTCCTGAGTCATACGTCCGGAGACTGCCGGCGAACTTCGGACTCAGGACACTAGAACAGCGTCGGGGCCTCGGCCTCCGGCGCCTCGAGGCACTCGGGCCCGTCGTTGCGCACGCTGTTGACCGCGTAGCCCACCGGGCGGTGGGCGACCTCGCGGTCGGGCGCCGGACGCAGCAGCTCGTGGAGCAGCTCGGGCGGCGCGGCGGGGTCCAGCCAGTCCGCCTCGGTCTCCGGGGCGAGCATGACCGGCATTCGGTCGTGGATCGGCGCCAGCGCGTCGTTGGCGCGCGTGGTGACGATCGAGCAGGTGCGCAGGACCTGCTCGTCCGGGCCGTGCCAGGTCGCCCACAGGCCCGCGAACGCGAACGGCTCGCCGTCGGCGCGGGTGATCCACATGGGCTGCGGGCGGCCGCCCTCCCGGCGCCACTCGTAGAAGCCGTCGGCCACGATCAGGCAGCGCCGGCCCGCGAACGCGTCGCGGAACGCGGGCTTCTCGGCCACCGTCTCCGCCCGTGCGTTGATCATCTTCGCGCCCATCCCGGGGTCCTTGGCCCAGTGCGGGACCAGGCCCCAGCGCAACAGCTCGCCGCGCGGCTCGCCCTCGCGCGTCGTGGTGACGGTGAGCACCTCGTCGGTGGGCGCGACGTTCCAGCGGCGCCGGATCTCGACGGACTCGCCGACGGGGAAGCGGGCCCGCAGCTGCGACGGGTCGGGCCCGGCGATCGCGTAGCGCCCGCACATCCGCTAGCCCCCGCCGGAGCCCCGGGCCGCGATGGCCTTGGCCTGCCGGCGGCGCCCGAGCAGGGCGAGCACCCCGAGCACGACGACGATGACGAGCAGGCCGAGGATCAGGCCGGAGGCGGTCCCGACGCCGCCGAAGGGCAGCGCGATGAGCTTCGCGACGCCGAAGCCGAGGGCCATCAGGACGACGATGATGGCCACGATGAGCGCGATCCCGCGCAGGCGGACGGCCAGGGACGCGCCGGCCGGCGGCGCGAGGAGGCCCATCACGCGCAGCAGCAGGAGCTGGCGGCCGCTCGGCGGCGCCTGACCCAGCCGCTGGACGGCCTCCTTGAGGTCGTCGGGGCGCCGCTCGGCCAGCGCCAGCGACGCGTCGGCCATGCGGCGGATCTGCATGCGCTCCTGCGGCCGCGCGCTGGCGAGCGCCCGCCGGAAGTGCTCGCGCGCCCTCGGCGCGTCGTAGCGCTCGGCGGCCCGTGCGCCCAGGATGGCCTGCGCGGCGGACTTGAACTTCTGCTCGCGCTCGAGCTCCTCGTCGCTGCGCGTCTCGAGCTGCTGCATCGCCGCCAGCGCCCCGCGCTGCTCGATGCGGACCTGCCTCTGCTTGGCCATGCGCGGGAATCTAGCGCCGCTCGGACCGTTACCAGTCAGCGATCCCGGTGTACGGGTGGACCTGGTCACAGAACATTGACCCGGGCCGCCACCGAGGCCGCCACGCTCCCACCGACCACGCCATGGCCAACTTCCCGCATCCAGTCCCGGCGCCCGAGGTCCTCGCGCCCGCCCACGTCCGGCGCCTGCGGCTGCGGCTCGCCGACGGGGCCGAGACCACGCTCCACGTGGCCACCTACGCGCCCGCCCGCACTGCGCTGCGCGTCGTCCGGCTGCGGCGCCAGGAGCCCCTGGCCGCGTTCTGTGCGCGGCGAGGGCTGTCCGATGCGCTCGTCGGCGGCTTCTACGTCCGCCCGTCCGGCGCCCCGCTGGGCGAGCTCCGGACGCGGGGGCTCGCGCGCGGCCACGTCCCGTTCGACGCCCCCTGGGGCGATGTCCGTGCCTGCCTGCACGTCCAGGGCGCCAGCGTGGTGGTCGACCGCCGCGACCGCCTGCCCGCCGAGCCCCGCGGCGACCTGCTGCAGGCGGGCCCGTTGCTGGTCCATGGCGGCAGCGTCGTCCTCGGGGACGAGGAGGGCTTCCGCGCCGGCGCCGGGCAGTTCGACTCCGACATCACCGACGGCCGCCACCCGCGTGCCGCCCTGGGCGTCGCCCCGGACCGCCTGCTGGCGGTCGCCTGCGACGGCCGGGCCGGCGACGAGGCCGGGCTGACGCTCGTCGAGCTCGCCGAGGCGCTCGTCGCGCTCGGCGCCCGCTCGGCCCTGAACCTCGACGGCGGCGGCTCCACGTCGCTGGTCTGCGGCGGTGAGCTCGTCAACGTCCCCCGCGAGCAGCACGGCCACGCGCTGGAGGGCGGCCGGGCGATCACCAGCGCCGTCGTCTTCGCGCCGCGGTAGGCGGAGGGCCCCCGCCCGGAGCGGCTGGGCGCGTGAATCCCCTCCTCCCGAGTACGCTGGATGGAAGTGCAGCGTCGAGTGCTCAGTGGTCTGATGTTCTTCCCTAGAGGTGGATCGTCCCATGTCGCCCGCGCACTGGCCGACGCGCTGCCGGGCTACGGGTGGGACGTGACCGTCGTCGCCGGCTCGCTGCCGTCGCGTCATTCCGACGCGGAGGCGTTCTACGACGGGCTCGACGTGGTCCCCGTGGACTTCAGCGCCGGCGACGCCCCGATGCACCCCTCCTACGAGGACCGGCCCGGGGCCGAGGACCTCTGCTTCGCCATGGTCGACGATGAGGCCTACGAGGAGCATGTCGCCGCCTGGTCGGCCGCCCTCGAGCGGGCCGACGCGGCCGGCGCCGACGTCCTGCACCTCCACCACCTCACGCCGCTGCACGAGGCCGCCGCGCGCGTGGCGCCGGACGTCCCGGTCGTCGGTCACCTCCACGGGACCGAGCTGCTGATGCTGGAGCAGATCGCCCGCGGCGCGCCCGCCCACTGGACGCACGCCGCCGCCTGGGCGCGCCGCATGCGCCGCTGGGCGCAGGGCTGCCGGCGCCTGCTGCTCCCGACCGGCGCGCTCGTGGAGCGCGCCGTCGCCCTGCTCGGCGTGAGCCCGTCCGCCTGCGCCGTGGCCTCCAACGGCTTCGACCCCGAGCTGTTCCAGCCCCAACCCGTCGACCGGGCCGCGTTCTGGCACCGGCAGCTCGTCGAGGAGCCGCGCGGCTGGCGTCCCGGGGAGAGCGCGGGCAGCGTCGCCTACAGCGCGACCGAGGTCGCCCGGCTGGCGACGGGGCCGATCGCGCTGGCCGTCGGGCGCTTCACGGCGGTCAAGCGCCTCGGGCTGCTCGTCCGCGCCTTCGCGCGTGCCGACGTGCCCGGCGCCTCGCTCGTCCTGATCGGAGGCCACCCGGGGGAGTGGGAGGACGAGCATCCCTACGACGCCGTGCAGGCCACGGGCGCCGAGGGCGTCTTCCTCGCCGGCTGGCACGACCACGACGCGCTCGCCGGGTTCCTGAACGCCGGCGACCTGCTCGCGCTGGCCTCCGTCCGCGAGCAGTTCGGCCTGGTGCTGGTCGAGGGCATGGCCTGCGGGCTGCCGGCCGTCGCCGTCGACCGCCTCGGCCCCGCGGAGATCGTCGACGACGGCCGCACGGGCTGGCTCGTGCCGCCCGACGACGAGGCCGCCCTGGCGCGCGTCCTGCGCGCGGCCCTCACGGACGAGCCCGAGCGCGAGCGCCGCGGCGAGCGCGCGCAGGCCCAGGCCGTCTCCCGCTGGGCCTGGCCCGCGGTGGCCGGCGCGGTGGCCGGGGTGCTCGACGAGGCCGCCGGCGCCGGTGCCGGCCTCGCCCTCGGCGAGAATCGTTGAGACTGCAAACGACCTGACGCTACCCTCCCCGGGGTGGACCACGAACCCCAGCGCACCGGCCGGGGCGAGCTCAAGCGCATCGCCAGGCTGTTCGCGCCCTACCGACCGCGGCTGTTCACCGTGCTCGCGCTGATCGCGCTCTCGGCGGGACTGGGCATGGTGTCGCCGTTCCTGCTGCGCGACCTGCTCGACACCGCCATCCCGCAGGGCGACACCACGCTGCTGACGTGGCTGGTGGCGGGGATGGTCGCCATCTCGGTGGCCACGGGCGTGCTGGGCGTCGGGCAGACGTGGCTGTCGAACGTCGTCGGCCAGCAGGTCATGCACGACCTCCGCGCGCAGGTCTACCGCCACCTGCAGCGGCTGTCGCTCGCGTTCTTCACCCGGACCAGGACCGGCGAGGTCCAGTCGCGCATCGCCAACGACATCGGCGGGGTGCAGAACGTCGTGACCTCCACGGCCACGTCGATCGTCTCCAACGTGACGACCGTGCTCGCGGTGGTCGTGGCGATGGTCCTGCTCGACTGGCGTCTCGCCGCCTTCTCGTTCGCGCTCATGCCGTTCTTCGTCTGGCTGACGCGTCGCGTCGGGCTGGAGCGCAAGCGCATCACCACCCAGCGCCAGGGGCGCCTGGCCGACATGTCCTCGCTCGTGGAGGAGTCGCTGAGCGTCAGCGGCATCCTGCTCGGCAAGACGATGGGCCGCGCGGACGAGCTCGCGCAGCGCTTCACGCAGGAGTCCTCCGAGCTCGCCGACCTCGAGGTGCGGTCGCGGATGGCCGGCCGCTGGCGCATGTCCAGCGTGCAGATGTCCTTCGCCGTCATGCCCGCGCTCGTCTACTGGTTCGCGGGGATGTCGCTGGCCTCGGGCTCGACGGCCATCTCCATCGGCACGCTTGTCGCGTTCACCCAGCTCCAGACCCGCCTGTTCTTCCCGCTGCAGTCCCTGCTCAGCGTGGGGATCGACATCCAGACCTCGCTCGCGCTGTTCACGCGGATCTTCGAGTACCTCGACCTGCGGGTGGACATCGAGGAGCGCGAGGACCCCGTCGAGCTGGGCGACGCGCGGGGCGACGTCGTCTTCGACGAGGTGTCCTTCGGCTACGACGCCGACGCGGCGCCGACGCTGGACGGCGTGAGCTTCGAGGTCCCGGCCGGGACGACCACGGCGATCGTGGGGGAGACGGGCTCGGGCAAGACGACGCTGGGCTACCTCGTGTCCCGCCTGTACGACGCCAACGCCGGCAGCGTGACGATCGACGGGGTGGACGTGCGCGAGCTGGGCTTCGCCTCGCTGGCGCGGACGGTCGGCCTCGTGTCGCAGGAGACCTACCTCTTCCACGCGACGATCGCGGACAACCTGCGCTTCGCCCGGCCCACGGCGACCGACGAGGAGCTGGAGGAGGCCGCGCGCGCGGCGCAGATCCACGACCTGATCGCGAGCCTGCCCGACGGCTACGACACCGTGGTCGGCGAGCGCGGATACCGCTTCTCGGGCGGGGAGAAGCAGCGGATCGCGATTGCCCGGACGGTGCTGCGCAACCCGCCCGTCCTCGTCCTCGACGAGGCCACGAGCGCGCTCGACAACGAGACCGAGCGCGCGGTGCAGGGTGCGCTGGACCGTCTGGCCGAAGGGCGGACGACGATCGCGATCGCGCATCGGCTGTCCACCGTGCGCGACGCGGACCAGATCGTGGTCCTCGATCGCGGGCGGATCGTCGAGCGCGGCACGCACGCCGACCTCCTGGCCGGGGGCGGCAAGTACGCGCAGCTCGCCGCCGAGG
>JAXDGY010000310.1:0-7857 GCA_034664785.1 Solirubrobacteraceae bacterium | reverse complement strand
CAAGTCGAGCGAGAGGTCGAAGATGTCGTCCACCTGGCGTTCGGCGCGCCGCCGCCGCAGCATTCCCCGGCCCAGCAGGTAGACGATCAGCGCGGTCGCCGGCGGCCAGGCCAACACGAGCCACGGCAGCGTCGCCTGCAGCGCGGTGGGCGGCTCCAGGGCCACTTCCACTCGCCACCGGCGCGTAAGCCCGTCGAAGCTCTTGCCGGCGGCGGGGGCGGTGGCAAGCGCGCCGCTGAGCGGGCGGCCGTCCAGGCCGACCGCTGTGCGGCGCGGATTCAAGTTCAGAGACACGCTGAGCCAGTCCGCGGGCACGAACACGACGATGAAGCCCTGGCTTCCGGGGCCTCGACCGAACTGCGCCCCCTGGACCACGAAGAACCCGCGCTGCCCGGCGAGCGATGCGACTGGCGTCGCCGTGCCGGCGAAGACAGACGTGGGGTCCCACAGCGTCGCGGCGAGCGCCGGCACGCGGGCCATGTCGGCGCCGCGGCGCACCGCGACACCCGTGACGAACGTCGCCGGGAGATATGTCGCCGCCGGCCCGGCGCCCTGCTGCCCGGGCGGCCGGGTGATCGGCGCCCTGATCCGGCGTTCGTAGGCGGGCCGCCCTTGCTCGGTCACCCGCTGCACCCACATGGCGGCTGTGAGCCCGATGGTCGTCGTGGCGCTGCCCTCCAGCGCCGCGAAGCGCCGGGCGTTCGGCACGGGCTCGCTCTGCAGTGCGTTGGCGAGCCCGATGGCGAACGCACGGACCCGTTGGAGCTGCCCTTGGACCTCCACCGCCTGGGCCTCGGCCCGCCGGTGGGCCGCGTTCGCGCGCTCCTCCCCGACGGCTCGGTTCGTCACGACGAAGCCCGCCACGCTGAGCAGGACGACGAGGAGCGGTACCGCGACGCGAGCCGAGCCGGTGGAACGAAGCCAGCCATGTTGCGGCGCGTCCACGCCGCTGATTATCCGCCGCCGTCGTTGCGCCGGTATTGCCGGATGGGGGAACGCGGCCCGTACGGCCCCACGCTCAGCCTGCTCTCAGGAGATGCTGACGCGCGTCTTAGCGTGGGTGCCGATGGTCTGGCGATGAGCTTCGCGCCCGCCGCAGGCCAGGTTCGCGTCGAGCGGATCATGGGAACCGTCGTCTCGCTCGACGTGCGCGCCGCCCATCCGGACGCCGACGTCGTCGCCGCGGGCGGCGCGGCCATGGCCTGGCTGCGGGACGTGGATGCCCGCTTCAGCACCTACCGCGCCGACAGTGAGATCTCGCGCATCAACCGGCGCGATCTCGACCTCCATGCCGCCTCGCCGGACGTGCGGGCGATCCTGGCCCGCTGCGCGGACCTGCGGGCCGAGACCGACGGCTGGTTCGAGGCCGGTGCGCCGGGTGCGCTGGACCCTTCGGCGCTCGTCAAGGGGTGGGCGGTCCAGCGCGCGGCCGACGGGCTCAGCGCCGCCGGGATCACCGACTTCTGCCTGACCGCCGGCGGCGACCTCGTCGTCCGCGGCGGAGCACGCCCGGCCGCGTGCTGGCGTGTCGGCATCCAGCATCCGCGCGATCGCCAGGCGATCGCCGCGACGCTGCACGCCACCAGCCTGGCCGTCGCGACCTCCGGAGCCTACGAGCGCGGTGCGCACGTCCGGGATCCGCGCAGCGGCCGCCCGCCCGGCGGCGTGCTGTCGGTGACCGTGACGGGACCCGACCTCGGGACGGCCGACGCCTACTCGACCGCGGCGTTCGCGATGGGCCTCGGCGGTCCCGCGTGGACGCTGCGACTGCGGGGCTATGAGGCGATGACGATCCTGGCCGACGACACGGTGCTGGCGACGCCCGGCTTCCCCGGCCAGGACCCGGCGACGTGAGCACGCCGTCGCTGTGGGCCGATCCGGTCGAGCCGGACCGGACGCAGCCGGTCGCAGCGTCGCCGGCGCGCCCGGCGCGGCACCCGCGCCGCCTGCCCGCGCGGCCGCGCCCGGTGGTCGTCGACGTCCTCGCGGCCCTGGGCGGCCTGGGGCTGGGCATCACCATCGCGCTGGCGATCTCCGCCGAGAGCTCCGGCTCGCTGGGCGCGGCCGGCGGCGTCGCCACCGCGCTCGGACGCCTGGCCGGGCTGCTCGCCGCGTACGCGATGGTCGTGGTCGTGGTGCTCGTGGCGCGGCTACCGCCGCTGGAGCGCGCGATCGGGCAGGACCGTCTCGTCGGCTGGCATCGTCGCCTCGGCCCGTGGCCGCTGTATCTCCTGGTCGCCCACGGGGTGCTGATCACGGTCGGCTACGCGCAGGCGGCGCACGACGGGCTCCTGCACCAGCTCGGGCAGCTGGTGTGGACCTATCCGGGGATCCTCGCCTCGGCGGCCGGGGCCATCCTGCTCATCGCCGCCGGGGTGACCTCCTACCGGCTGGCGCGCCGCCGGCTCGCGTACGAGACGTGGTGGTCGGTGCACCTCTACACGTACCTCGCCTTGTACCTGTCCTTCTCGCATCAGGTCGCCACGGGGGCCTCGTTCGTCGGGCACCCGTGGGCGCGCGCCTTTTGGACGGCGCTGTGGATCGGGACGCTCGCGCTCGTGGTCACCTGCCGCATCGGGCTTCCGGTGTGGCGGTCGGTCCGTCACCGCGTGCGGGTCGTCGGCGTCCATCCCGAGGGCCCGGGCGTGTACTCGGTGCTGCTCGAGGGGCGGCGGCTGGACCGCCTGCCGATCGCAGGCGGCCAGTTCCTGCAATGGCGCTTCCTCCGTCCAGGGCTCTGGTGGCAGGCGCATCCGTACTCGCTGTCGGCCGCGCCGAGTCGCCGGCACCTGCGCATCACCGTCAAGGACCTCGGCGATCACAGTGCCGCCCTGATGACGCTGCGCCCCGGCACGCGGGTCGCGATCGAGGGCCCGTACGGGGCGTTCACGTCGGACGCCCGCACCGGCGAGGGCGTCCTGCTGATCGGCGCCGGCGTGGGCATCACACCGATCCGCGCGCTGCTGCAGGAGCTTCCCCGCGGCACGGACGTCGTCGTCGTCCTGCGGGCCTCGACCCGCGACGATCTCGTGCTCCGCGACGAGGTCGCCGCCCACGTCGGCCGCCATGGCGGGCGGCTGCTCGAGCTGGTCGGGCCGCGCGAGCGCGTCCGCCTGGACGCAGCGGCCCTCCGCGCGCTCGCTCCTGGGCTCGCCGATCGTGACGTGTTCGTCTGCGGGCCCGACGGCTTCACCGCGGCGATCGACGCGGCCGCCCGGGAAGCCGGCGTGCCCGCGGCCCGCATCCACCACGAGTCCTTCGCCTTCTGAGATCGGAGTCCCCCTTGCGCCGCGCCCCCATCGTCCTGGCCGCCACCGTCGCCGGCGTCGCCGCCGTGCTGGGCTTCAAGCCGCGCGAGCCGCAGCTGCCGGCCGTCGCGGCCGCCAGCTCGAGCGCCGGCGTGTCTGGCTCGAGCTCGAGCCCCAGCTCCAGCTCCAGCTCCGCCGGCTCGAGCTCCAGCTCGGCGACGTCGACCGCGGGCACGAGGACCGCGACGGGCGATGCCATCGCCACCCGCTACGGCAACGCCCAGGTGCGGGTCACGGTGTCCGGCGGCAAGATCACCAAGATCGAGGCCATCCAGCTCCAGGGCAACGACCCCAGGTCGGTGCAGATCAGCAGCTCGGCGGAACCGTATCTGCGGCAGAGCGCGCTGACGAAGCAGAGCGCCGCGATCGACGCGGTCAGCGGCGCGACGTTCACGAGCGCCAGCTATGAGGCCTCGCTGCAGTCGGCCCTCGACAAGCTGGGCTTCAAGGCCGCCGACGGGACGCGCGGCAGCTCCGCGGTTCCGGACGTCCAGGGTCAGGGCGGAGGCGGCGGCGGGTTCTTCGGGCCGTAGCCGACGTCCGCCGGCGTTCATGCGGTGGTTGACGTGGGCGGTCACCATGGGCCATCGGCCGATCGACCTACGACGCGCTACGAGGGTGTGCACGGCGACGCGTCCCCGCCGCGCTCGCGGCACTCGCCGTACTCGGCTGCGGCGAGGGCCGCACCGCCACCCGCCGGCACGCCGCCACCCCTGCCCCCTGCGCCGCCCCTGCCGCGGGGGATCACCGGATCGACGGCTCCTGGGTGCACGTGCCGGCCGGGGCGCCGCGCAGGCCCGCGGTGGTCGTCCTGTTTCACGGCGTGGGCGACGGTGCGCAGCCATTCGCGCGCTTCACCGGCCTCGCGCGGCTCGCCGATCGCCGCGGGGTGGTGCTCGCGGCCCCCGAGCTGCCGGCCGGGCGGGCGACCTGGCAGCTCAACCGGCGAAGCGGCAGCGACGACGTGGCGCGGATGCGGCGGCTTCTCGATCGGCTGCAGGCGCTTGCCTGCAGCGATCCGGCCCGCGTCTATCTGGCCGGCTTCTCCAACGGCGCCGGCTTCGCCACGCGCCTGGCCTGCGAGTCGGCGCCGCGCGTGGCCGCGGTGGTCGCGGTCGGCGGCAGCTACCGCGCCACCGATGCCTGCCCGGCACGGGGCCCTCGCGTCGCGCTCATGGAGATCCACGGCGACAGCGATCCGTACTTCGCGACGGTGCCGCGGCTGTTGGGCGAATGGCGGGTGCGCGACGGCTGCCCCGCGCGCGCCGTCGTGACGCACCCACGCCCGGGGGTGACGCGGACGGCGTGGCGCGGCTGTCCCGTCGAGCGCGTGGTCCTGCGCGGGACGCGCCACCTCTGGCCGGGCGCCCGGCGCTCAGCGGCGGACCCCACCGGGTTCCGCGCGACGGACGCGGCATGGGCGTTCCTCTCGCCGCGAAGCCGTTGCGGGCCGGACGTCTGCTGAGGCCTAGAGGTCGATGAGTCCCGCCGAGCGCACGCGCTCGGTGTCGCCGATGATCGTCGCGAGCGCGCCGAGGACCTCCGCACGCTCGCCCAGCTGGCCCGCGAGGATGGCGACGGACGCCGCGACGGCCGGCTGGGCGTAGCGGTCGACGGACTCGCGGATGCCGTCCAGCAGCGGGTGGCCGGCGGCGCTGAGCTCGCCGCCGACGACGATGGCGGCGGGATTGAGGAGGTTGCAGTGGTCGGCCAGCACGCGGCCGATCGCGCGGCCCGCGTCGGCGATCACGCGCTGCGCGCCCAGGTCGCCCGAGCGCACGAGGCCGACCGCGTCGCGGACGGTCAGGTCCGCCCGGTGCGCGGGGCGCAACGCGGCGAGCACGGCGCCGGTCGCCGCGACGGTCTCCAGGCAGCCGCGGTTCCCACAGCGGCACACCGCGCGCTGGTCGCGGACGTGGACGTGGCCGAGCTCGCCGGCGAGCCCGGTGGCCCCGTGGTAGAGGTGCCCGCCGAGGACCAGCCCGGCGCCGATCCCGGAGGAGACCTTCACGTAGAGGATGTCCGAGAGACCCCGCGCCGAGCCGAACGCCACCTCGCCGAGCGCGCCGAGGTTGGCGTCGTTGTCGACGGTGACCGAGACGTCGAGCCGGCGCTCGAGCTCCTGGGCCGGCAGGAGGCCCACCCAGTCGGGCAGGATCACCGACGAGCCCACCGCGCCGGTCCGCACGTCGATCGGGCCCGGCAGCCCGACGCCCGCGCCGATGACCCGCCGCCGGTCCATCCCGGCCTCCGCGAGCACCTCGTCGACCATCGCGGCCGCGGCGTCGAGTGAGCTCTTGGCCGCCGCGTCGACGTCCATCTCCATCGAGCGCTCCGCCAGCACCGTGCGCGAGAGGTCCGCCAGCACGACCCGCAGATGGCGGTGCCCGAAGTCGATGCCCAGCGCGCCCCCCGCTGCGGGATCCAGCCGCAGCAGGACCGGCGGCCGGCCGCGGCCCGCGGGCTCGGCGGCGCCGTCGCGCACCGCCTGCTCGACCACGACGCCGCTCGCGCGCAGCTCCGCGACGAGCGCCGTCATCGTCGTGGGCGAGAGCCCAGTCAGGCGCGCCAGATCCGCGCGGCTGAGCGTCGCATGGCGGCGCAGCTCGTCCACCACGCGCAGCCGGTTGGCCTCGCGCAGCGCGCCGCCGGGACGCTTCGGCGTGTCCCGTCCTTCGACGGTCATCTCGGATAGCTCCACATTTTCTCCACCAACCTGACGAAAGCTGCGCGAGTCGGAGATGAATATCTCATGTTCGTGAAGGAACGACTCGGGTCGTTCACGGGCACTCATCCAAGGCGCGGGGCGCGGCCCGGCGCCATCGATCTGCGACCAGGTGCGGTCGCACGGGAATCTACGGCTGAAGAGCCGTGGGAGAGGAACGATCGCCTATGTCCAGGCTCAGGACGCGCGGGCTGCGGTTGCCGCGCATCGCCGCGGCCGCTGCCGCCGTAGCGCTCACCGTGGGGTTGGCGGGTGCGCCGGGTGCGCCGGCCGCCGATCCGCTGCCGTACGAGAACGCGACGCTGCCCACCCAGCAGCGCGTCGCCGACCTCCTGGCGCGGATGACGCTCGCCGAGAAGGTCGGCCAGATGACGCAGGCCGAGCGCGGCGACGTCTACGCCGACGCGACGCCGATCACCGACCTCGGCTACGGCAGCGTCCTCTCGGGCGGCGGCTCGACCCCGACCGAGAACACCCCGAAGGCGTGGGCCGACATGATCGACCGCTTCCAGGAGGCGGCGCTCAAGACCCGGCTGCACATCCCGCTGCTGTACGGCATCGACGCCGTGCACGGCAACGGCAACGTGCTCGGGTCGACCATCTTCCCGCACAACATCGGCCTGGGCGCGACGCGCGACCCGGCCATCGTGCGCGACGCCGCGCACGTCACCGCGATCGAGACCCGCGCTGTCGGGCCGCAGTGGACCTTCGCGCCGTGCCTCTGCGCCGCGCGCGACGACCGCTGGGGCCGTACGTACGAGAGCTTCGGGGAGGACCCGAACCTCGTCATCCAGATGGAGACCGCCATCGACGGGTTCCAGGGCGCGCCGGGCCAGCTCGGCAACTCCGATCGCGTGCTTGCCACGGCCAAGCACTACGCGGGCGACGGCGACACGCAGTACGGCACGGCGTCGGGTGACTACAAGATCGACCAGGGCGTCTCGATCACCAGTCACGAGGACTTCTGGAACACGTCGCTCAAGCAGTACGTGCCGGCCGTGCAGCAGCACCACGTGGGCAGCGTCATGCCGTCGTTCTCGAGCGTCGACTGGACCGAGGACGGCGTCGGCAACCCGCTCAAGATGCACGCCCACAAGGAGCTCATCACCGACGTCCTGAAGGGCCAGATGGGCTTCGACGGCTTCGTCATCAGCGACTGGAAGGGGATCCACCAGATCCCCGGCGACTTCGCCACCCAGGTGCGCACGGGCGTCAACGCCGGCATCGACATGTTCATGGAGTCCGAAGGGGCGGCGCCGCAGTTCGTCGCGACGCTGATCGACGAGGTCAACGCGGGCCGTGTGTCGATGGCGCGCATCGACGACGCGGTGAGCCGCATCCTCGCCAAGAAGTTCGAGCTGGGGCTCTTCGAGCACCCGCTGACGGACCGCACGAACCAGTCGTCGATCGGCTCGCCGGCGCATCGCGCGGTGGCCCGCAAGGCCGTCGCCGAGTCGCAGGTTCTGCTCAAGAACGCGTCGGGCGCGCTGCCGCTGAAGGCGTCGTCGAAGGTCTACGTCGCGGGCAGCAACGCCGACAACATCGGCAACCAGGCCGGCGGCTGGACGCTGACCTGGCAGGGCGGCTCGACGAACAAGGTCCCGGGGACCACGATCCTGCAGGGCATCCGCAACGCCGCCAAGTCGGGTCGCGTGACGTTCAGCGAGAACGCCAGCAAGCCGATCGGCCCGAGCGATGTCGGCGTCGTCGTGGTCGGCGAGACGCCGTACGCCGAGGGCTTCGGCGACGTCGGCGGCCCGCGCTGGGCCTACGACCCGGGCGACAACAACGTGCCGCGCCCGGTCAAGGACATGCAGTTCTCGG
>JAXDGY010000309.1:0-3309 GCA_034664785.1 Solirubrobacteraceae bacterium | reverse complement strand
CGGCGTGGTCGCCTCCGTGGACTACGGCTGTGCACAGTTCATGAACGCCACCCTGGGGCTGTACGGATTGAACCTCGGCTTCGCGAATTTCGGTGACTCGGCGCACGTGCTGTCGGAGACGTTCCTGCTGTTCATGGTGATCCTCACCCTGCACGCGCTGATCAACATCTACTCGTCGCCGCTGGTGGCGCTCTTCAACAACATCTCGGTCTTCTGGCACGTGGCCGGCGTGGCCGCGATCGTGCTGGTGCTCGCCTTCGTGCCGGACACGCACCAGAGCGTCGACTTCGTCTTCACCCAGACGATCAACAACTCGGGCTTCGGCGGCGGGATGTTCTGGTTCTACGTGCTGCCTCTGGGCTTCCTGCTGACGATGTACACCCAGACCGGCTACGACGCCTCGGCGCACATCTCCGAGGAGACCCACGGCGCGGCCAAGGCCGCCGCCCAGGGCGTCTGGCGCGCGGTCTTCTGGTCGGGCGTGGGCGGCTGGATCGTGCTGCTGGCGATCACGTTCGCCGCCACCGACGTGGCGGCGATCAACAAGGGCGCCGGGTCCTCGCTCGCCGTCTTCGCCACCTCGCTGCCGGAGGGCTGGCAGAAGGTCGTCGTGCTGATCGCGACCATCGGCCAGCTCTTCTGTGGCATGGCGTGCGTGACATCGTGCTCGCGCATGACCTACGCGTTCTCGCGCGACCGCGCGGTGCCGGGCTGGCGGATGTGGACGCGGCTCAACCACCACCGCGTGCCCGCCTACGCCGTCGTCTTCTCCTGCGTCGCGGCGCTGGTGATGACGCTGCCCGCGCTCGAGGGCGACGCCAACGGCGCGCCGTACGCGTTCTTCGCCGTCGTCTCGATCTGTGTCATCGGGCTCTACATCGCCTACGTGCTGCCGATCTTTTTGCGCTGGCGCAAGGGCGACGACTTCGTGCCCGGCCCGTGGACGCTGGGCAAGAAGTACAAGTGGGTGAACCCGGCGGCGATCATCTGGGTCGCGATCTGCGTGATCATCTTCTGCCTGCCGTTCACGCCCGCGGCGGTGCCGTGGCGCGACGAGTTCGACTGGAAGTACGTCAACTACGCGCCGATCACCGTGGGCGCCGTGCTGCTGATCGTCGGCGTCTGGTGGTCGGTGCGCGCCAAGCACACGTTCACCGGCCCGGTCCGCACGGTCGAGTTCGACGACGGTGCCGGGGTTCAGTGAGTCGCAGGCCGGTAATCGGGTTGTGCGCGGCCGTCGAGCGTGCCCGCTGGAGCGCGTGGGACCAGGAGGCGGTGCTGCTCCCGCGCGGGTACGCGGAGGCGGTCCAGCGGGCGGGTGGCATGGCCGTGATGCTGCCACCCGATCCCGATCTGCGCGACCCCTCGTCCTATCTCGGCTTCCTCGACGGGCTGATCCTGGCGGGCGGCGCCGACTACGGCGAGGTGCCGGACCGTGACGCGTTCGAGATCGCCCTCGGGCTGGCCGCGCTGGACGCCGACCTGCCGCTGCTGGGCGTCTGCCGCGGGATGCAGCTGATGAACCTCGCCCGCGGCGGCACGCTGATCGAGCACCTGCCCGACGTCGTCGGGCACGAGGACCACCGGCTCGTGCCGGGCGCGTTCGGCGATCACGACGTGCGGCTGGCCGACGGCTCCCTGGCCGCGCGGGCGGCGGGTGAGCTGCGGCACCCGACCAAGTCGCACCATCATCAAGGCGTCGACCAGATCGGAGACGGGTTCGAGGTGACCGGGTGGGCGGTCGTGGATGAGCTGCCGGAAGCGCTCGAGGATCCGTCGCGCCGCTTTGCGCTGGGCGTGCAGTGGCATCCGGAGGCGGACCCCGCGGCGCGCGAGATCGCCGCGCTGGTCGAGGCGGCGCGAGCGTGAGGGGGCGACTTGCGGGCAAGGTCTGCGTGATCACCGGCGCCGCGGGTGGCATCGGCGCGGAGAGCGCGGCGCTGTTCCGCGCCGAGGGCGCGACGGTCGTGGGCGTGGATCTGCACGACGACTTCGGTGACGTCGACCTGGCGCTGGCGGCCGATGTGGGGTCCGAGGACGCGGTCGTCGAGTTCCTGCGGCGGACGGTCACCGAGTACGGGCGCCTCGACGTGCTCTTCAACAACGCGGGGATCTCGCCCGACGACGATGTCTCGGTGCTCGATACGACGCTTGAGGCATGGCAGCGCGTGCAGGACGTGAACCTGCGCTCGGTCTTCCTGTGCTGCAAGCACGGCATTCCGCTGTTGCTGGAGTCCGGCGGCGGGTCGGTGATCAACACCGCGTCGTTCGTGGCGGTGATGGGCGCGGCGACGTCGCAGATCTCCTACACGGCGTCCAAGGGCGCGGTGCTGTCGCTCTCGCGCGAGCTGGGCGTGGAGTTCGCCCGCCGCGGCGTGCGCGTCAACGCGCTCTGCCCGGGCCCGGTCGACACGCCGCTGCTGCGCGAGCTGTACGCGTCGGACCCGGCGAAGGCCGCGCGGCGGCTGATCCACCTGCCGATGGGTCGCTTCGCGGCGGCGCGGGAGATCGCTTCGGCGGCCCTGTTCCTGGCCTCGGACGAGTCCTCCTACGTGACCGCATCGACCTTCATGGTCGACGGCGGCCTGTCGGGCGCGTACGTCACTCCGGAATAGAGGCTTGCAGCCCGTTGTCCGCGGCGTACGATTCGCCGGGATGTCGGAGCTCACCTTGGAATGCACAGCCAGGAGCGACATCGGACGGCGCAAGAACAACGAGGACGCGGTGTACGCCAGCCCGCGCCTCGCGGCCGTCGCCGATGGGGTGGGTGGCGCGGCCGCCGGCGAGGTCGCGAGCGGGTGGATCATCCAGGCGCTGCAGCAGCTCGACAAGTCCCGATTGGGCGGGCCGCTGGACGACGCGCTGCGCGACGCGATCGCGTGGGGCAACGACACGATCGGCTTCGTGGGGTCAAACCGCCCGCAGATGTCAGGCATGAGCACGACGCTGACGGCGGTCGCGCTGGCCAACGACGGCACGTACGCGCTGGCCAACATCGGCGACTCGCGCACCTACCTCCTGCGGGACGGCGAGCTCAAGCAACTCTCGCGTGACGACAGCTTCGTCCAGCACATGATCGACGAAGGGCATTTGACCGTCGAGCAGGCCCGGCGCCACCCGTCGCGCTCGCTCGTGCTCGAGGCGCTCGACGGCAAACCGGATCGCCGGCCGGCGATCAGCACGCTCGCCGCCTGCGCCGACGACCGGCTGCTGCTGTGTTCGGACGGCCTCTCCGACGTGGTCGACCTGCGGACGCTGCGGGAGCTGCTGACGACACACGAGTCGCGCCCCGCGTGTGTCGACGCCCTC
>JAXDGY010000308.1:0-10089 GCA_034664785.1 Solirubrobacteraceae bacterium | reverse complement strand
CGATCACGAACGACGGCGTGACGATCGCGCGCGAGGTCGAGCTCGCCGACCAGTTCCAGAACATGGGCGCGCAGCTCGTGCGCGAGGTCGCCGACAAGACGTCGGAGCTGACCGGCGACGGGACGACGACGGCGACGCTGCTCGCGCAATCGCTGATCCGCGAGGGGATGAGCGTGCTCGCCGACGGCGTGAACCCGATGCAGCTGCGCCGCGGGATGGAGGATGCCGTCGAGCTCGTCGTGGCGCAGCTCGCCCGCAGCGCGCGCCAGGTCTCCGGCGTCGATCACCTGCGCCAGGTCGCGACGATCGCCGCCAAGGAGGACGAGCGCATCGGCAGCGCCGTCGCCGAGGCGCTGGACCGCGTCGGCGAGGACGGCGTCGTGAGCATCGAGGAGAGCGCGCTGCCCGGCATCGCCGTCGAGTTCGTCGAGGGCCTGCACGTCGAGAACGGGCACCTGTCGCCGTACCTCATCCGCGACCGGATGAAGATGGAGACGGTCCTCGACAACCCGTACGTGCTGATGACCACGCAGCCGATCTCGTCGGTGCAGGAGCTCATGGGCGCGATCGGGCAGGTCATGCGCCGCCCGGAGCCGCTCGTCATCCTCGCCGAGAAGGTCGACGGCGCCGCGCTCGGCATGCTCGTGCAGAACAACCAGCACGGCACGATGGAGGCCACGGCGATCCGCGCCCCCGGGTTCGGCCACCGGCGCGCCGCCTACCTCGAGGACCTCGCCGCCTTCACCGGCGGCCGGGTGATCACCCCCGAGGCCGGGCTGAGCCTCGACCAGGTCGACCTCGAGACGCTCGGTCGCGCCCGCCGCGTGATCGTCACCGAGGACGCCACGACGTTCATCGAGGGCGCCGGCACGCAGGAGGCCGTCGCGGCGCGGCTCAACGAGATCGGCGTGGAGCTCGAGCGCGCCACGCACGAGACCGACATCGACGCGCTGCGCGAGCGCCGCGCGCGCCTGTCGAGCAGCCTCGCCGTCATCCGCGTGGCCGGAGCGACGGACGTCGAGACCAAGGAGCGCTTGCGCCGCACCGAGGGCTCCCTGGCCGCCAGCCGCGCGGCGATGGCCGAGGGCATCGTGCCCGGCGGCGGCACGGCGCTGCTGCGCGCCGCGCGGGCGCTCGACGGCGTCGAGCTCGAGGGCGACCGTGCCGCGGGCGTGGACGTCGTGCGCTCGGTGCTCGCCGACCCGCTGTTCTGGATCGCGTCGAACGCAGGCTACGACGGGCAGGCCGTCGTCGACCAGGTCCGGGCGATGCCCGACGGCCACGGCCTCAACGCGCTGACGGGCGCGTTCGGCGACCTCATCGAGTCCGGGGTGATCGACCCGGTCAGGGTCACGCGCCTGAGCCTCCAGCACGCCGCCTCGGTCGCGGCGCTGCTGCTCACCACCGAGGCCGTCGTGGCCGAGCAGATCATCGGCCAGCCCGGGGCGATCCTCGCGCCCGGGTTCGGCGACCTCGCGGAGGGCATGGCGCGGCCGTCGTCGCCGGTGTGATCCGGGAGCGGCCCGTGTCGGCGGGGACGGTCACGGGCCGTCCCTCCTGACGGGCTGGCCGATGCCGAGCATGTTGCCCTCGCTGTCGCGGAACCACGCGGCGCGCTCGCCGATGCCTCCCTTGCTCGGGTAGTTGCCGGCGACCTCCGCGATGCCGTCCACCGTGGCCAGGCCCGGCAGGTCCACGTCCTCGAACACCACGCCGCGCGCCCGGAGCTCGGCGACGGTGGCTTCGAGGTCGTCGACCTCGAAGCCCATCTGCGTGTGCAGCCCCGACGGGGCCCCGCCCGACGCGAACAGCGCGAACTCGCACCCCCCGCAGCGGTAGAGCAGGCCGCCCGGCCGCTCCTCGCTCGGCTCGAGCCCCAGCTTGTCGGCGTAGAACGCCCGTGCCCGCGCGAGGTCCTGCGCAGGGAGCCTCGTCGCCACGCCCGTGTCGCCCAGTGCCATCGCCGCCTCCTCGCTCTCGTCGTCCGTCCTGCGGTCATCCCTGAGACGGGGGTACGCCCACGGACTCATCCCCCAGGAACCCTGGCCGTTCGGCGCTTGATCGGGTCTCGCGGCCCGGCCTACCGTCGGCCCATGTCGACCATCGACTCCGCTCCCGCCCTCGAGGCGTTCTGTGCCCGCTACCTGGCGGCCTGGAACGACCACGACGCCATCGCCATGGCGCCGCTGCTGACCGACGACGTCGTGTGGGAGGACCCGGCACTGCCCGAGCCCGCGCGCGGCGTCCTGGAGGTCCAGGAGTTCATGCGAGCGTCGTGGACCGGCTTCCCCGACCTGCGCTTCGACGCCTCCGACCGTCCGCACCGCAGCGTCGAGGGCGACCAGGTCGCGTGGCGCTGGCGCATGCGCGGCACGATGACCGGTCCGCTGGATCCGCCCGGCTTCGCGCCGACCGGACGGGCGATGGAGGTCGACGGGGTGGACCTGTGGACCCTGCGGGACGGGCGGATCTGCCGCTACCGGGCCTTCTACGACATGAACGACGTCGCTCGCCGGCTCGGCATCGCGCCGCCCCCGGGCAGCCGCGCCGAGCAGGCGATGGTCGCGCTGCAGCGGCTGCAGGCGCGCGGGCTGCGCCGGCGCGCGCGATGAGCGGCGACGAGTTCGACGCCGTCGTCGTGGGCGGCAGCGTCGCCGGATGCACCGCCGCGCGGCTGTACGCACAGGCCGGCGCGCGCGTCGCGCTGGTCGAGCAGCGCCCGGATCCGGACGCCTACAAGACCGTCTGCACGCACTACATCCAGTCCAGCGCCACGCCGACGATCGAGAAGCTCGGCCTGGCGGCGCTGCTCGAGGAGCACGGCGCCGTCCACAACTCGATCGACTTCTGGACGCCGTACGGCGGCTGGATCCGCGCCCGCGAGGGGAGGCCGCACGGCTACAACGTCACGCGCCGCGTGATGGATCCGCTGCTGCGCCGCCTGGCGGCCCAGACCGGCGGCGTCGAGCTGCTGGCGGGCTGGACCGCAACCGAGCTGCTCGGCACGCGTCGCCCCGAAGGCGTGGTGGTGCACGATCCACGCGGCACGCGGCGCGAGCTGCGTGGGCGGCTGGTCGTCGCGGCGGACGGCCGCGACTCGCGCCTCGCCCGGATGGCCGGGGTCCGCGGCCGGGTCCGCCCGCACAGCCGCTTCTTCTACTGGGCCTACTGGACCGGCGTGCCGTCGCCGGACGGGCGCTCGCGCATGTGGTTCATGGAGCCCGACTGCGCGTACACGTTCCCCAACGAGGACGGGCTGTGCCTTGTGCTCGCCGGCCCGCACCGCGACCGGCTGCTCGAGTTCCGTGGGGGTCGCCAGGACGCCTACCTGCGCTTCCTCGCAGCGCTCCCGGATCCGCCGGACCTCGGTGGTGCCACCCAGCAGTCCAAGCTGCTGGGCAAGCTCGACCTCCCGAGCGTCAGCCGGCCGGCGGCGGTCCCCGGACTGGCCTTCGTGGGCGACGCCGCGACCGCGTCGGACCCGTTGTGGGGGGTCGGCTGTGGCTGGGCGTTCCAGAGCGCGGACTGGCTCGTCGCCGAGACCGCCGGGGCGCTGCTCGGCGGCGGGGACCTCGACGCCGCGCTGGCCCGCTACCGGCGACGCCACCGGCGGCGCCTGGGCCCGCACCACTTCGTCATCAGCGACCTGGCGTCGGGGCGGCGCGCCAACCCGCTGGAACGCGCGATGTACCGCGCCGCGGCGACCGACGACCACGTCTACGACGCCTTCGAGGCCACCGGCTCGCGCCGCCGGTCGCCGGCCATGCTCTTCACGCCTGCGACCCTCGCCCGCCTCCGGCCGCGGCGTGGCCGCCGCGAGCCCGCCGGCCCACCGCCGGGCCGGTCCGGCTGGGACGCCACGACCGCCCGCGCGGACGACCGACCTCACGTCCCGGGCGGTCGCGGCGTCTGAGGGTCATGACGACCATCACGTCCGCCCGCCCCGCCGCGCTCGAGGACCGCGTCGACGCCCTCCCGTGGGGCGAGCTGCGCCGGCAGCTCGACGGCCGGGGCTTCGCCGTCACCGACCCGCTGCTCGCCCAGGACGAGTGCACAGAGCTGTCGGACCTCTTCGACGCAGGGCGGTTCCGGTCGACGATCGACATGGCCCGCCACCGCTTCGGCGACGGCCGCTACCGCTACTTCGACCATCCGCTTCCCGAGCCGATCGCCGAGCTGCGCGGCACGTTCTACCGCCACCTGGCCCCGATCGCCAACGACTGGTCGGCCCTCCTCGGCGGCCCCGGCGACGCGTTCCCGCCGGAGCACGAGGAGCTGCTGGCGCGCTGCCGGCGGGCCGGGCAGGAGCGCCCGACGCCGCTGATCCTCCGCTACGGCGAGGGTGACTGGAACGCGCTGCACCAGGACCTCTACGGCGACGTGGCGTTCCCCTTCCAGGTGCTGACGGTGCTGTCCGAGCCGGGCGCCGACCACGACGGCGGCGAGTTCGTGCTGCTCGAGCAGCGGCCGCGTGCGCAGAGCCGAGCCCACGTGGTCGCGAGCGCCCGCGGCGCGTTCGTGATCTTCCCCACCCAGCACCGCCCGCAGGCCGGCAGGCGGGGCCACCACAGGGTCGGGCTGCGTCACGGCGTCAGCACCGTCACCCGCGGGCAGCGGACCGCCCTCGGGATCATCTTCCACGACGCGCGATGAGCGCCACCGGCCGCTGGGCGGTCTACGAGAGCCCGTTCGGACCCCTGACCCTGGAGGGTCACCGCGGCGGGCTGCGGGCGCTGCGGTTCCCGGGTCGCGGCGGCCCGCTCGACGAGCGCGACCGTGAGCCGGCGTCGCTCGCCGCCGCGAGCGGGCAGCTGGAGGAGTTCTTCTCCGGGTCGCGCCGGCGCTTCGAGCTCGCGCTCGACCTGCGCGGGACGCCGTTCCAGCGTGCCGTCTGGGAGCACCTGCTCACGATCCCCTACGGCACGACCACGACCTACGGGCGGGTGGCCGAGGCGATCGGCCGTCCCGACCGCGTGCGGGCCGCCGCCGCCGCGATCGGGCGCACGCCCGTCCCGATCATCGTCCCGTGCCATCGGGTGGTCGGTGCCGACGGCGCGCTCATCGGCTACGGCGGGGGACTGCACCGCAAGCAGGCCCTGCTCGACCTCGAGCGCTGCGTGGCCGCCGGCGTCGAGCCGTCCTCGGTGTGGGTGCACCGCCAGCTCGCCCTGCTGTGAACCGGGCCGGGCCCGGCATTCGGCGTACGCTGAATCCGTGGTCCACTACCGCTTCGGGCACGAGGACCTGCTGCGGACCCGGTTCGCGATCTCGCCGCTGATGGAGCTCGTCGGGGCCTTCGACGCGGTCCGGGCCCCGGAGCGCTTCGCCGTCCACGAGCCGTGGGCGGCCTGGGCGGCTCCGCGGATCGCCGGGCTGGACCTGGGGCTGCTCGAGGTCGCCGTCCCGCTCGACACGCCGTGGCACCCCGACTTCGTGTCGCCCCCGCCGTCGGTCCCGCACGCCGAGCTCGAGGAGGAGCTCGGCCGGGTGCTGGCCACGCCGCACGAGCAGGTCAGGGCCGAGATCGCGCGGGCCCACGACGGCGGTCTCCCGCGCGGGGGCGAGCTGTTCCTCGAGGACCCGGCGCGGGCCGTCAGCGTGCTCGTGGGGGAGATGCGGGCCTTCTGGGACGCCGTGCTCGCGCCACGCTGGGACCGCATCGTCGCGCTGCTCGAGGCCGAGATCGCCTGGCGCGCGCGGCGCCTGGCCGCGGTCGGCCCGCAGGCGGCGTTCGCCGGCCTGCACGAGACGGTCCGCTGGGGCGACGGGGCGCTGCACGTCACCCGGCGCAAGGCGACGGCCGACGTGGAGCTCGCCGGCCGCGGCCTGCTGCTCGTGCCCGCCGCGTTCTCCTGGCCCACCGTCTGGCCGATGGTCGATCTCCCGTGGCAGCCGGCGCTCGTGTACCCGCCGCCCGGAGTTGCCGAGCTGTGGGCGCCCGAGGAGCGTGACGACGCCGCGCTCGAGGCGCTGCTGGGGCGCGGGCGGGCACACGTCCTGCTCACCCTCGATCGCCCCGCCTCCACCCAGGAGCTCGCCAGGCGCCTGCGCGCCAGCGCCGGGGGCGTGAGCGAGCACCTGGGCGTCCTGCGCCGGGCGGGCCTGGTCGCGGGGCGCCGCGAGGGCCACCGGGTCGTCTACGCGCGCACGGCCAAGGGCGACGCGCTGTGCGGGCGGCGCTGAGCGCCCCCTACCGCCCGGCGCGCGAGGACCCCCGGCCCGGGCCGTAGCGCGTCGGCGGCGGCAGCGCGCTCGGGCCGACGTGCTCGTCGAGCCAGGCGTTCATCGGCTCGCAGGCGGCCCAGGTGGCCCGCGCGTGGCCGAGCGCGGCGTCGCGCGCGATGCCCGCCGAGCCGGCGGGCAGGCGGCGGCCCCCGATGAGCGACTTGTGGCGCAGCAGGCGCACGCGGGGGTGGTCGCGCGGGTAGCCCCGCGGCGCGGTCTTCAGCGCCTCGCCGAAGGTCTCCACGCCGGCGGCCTCCGCCGTGGCGATCGCCGCCTCGAGCGCGGGGCCGGTCCCGTCGTCGGCGACGGCGTCGCGCAGGCGCGTCAGCTGGTCGGCGGCCGGCGCGTAGTAGCCCGTGCCGGCGAACAGCCCCGTCGCCGACAGCTGGGCGTAGAGGGCGGCGAGGCTGCCCGGCCGCTCGACGATGAGCCCGTAGGTGGTGGTCTTGTAGGGCGACTTGTCGGCGGAGAAGCGGACGTCGCGGTGCTGGCGGAACACCTTCACCTGGCCGCCGAGCTCGCCGGCGAGCTCGTCGAGCATCGCCTCCAGCGCGCCGCGGACCGCGTGGTCGTAGGTGTCGCGGTGCGCGGCGAACCAGGGCTTGGAGTTGTCGGCCTCCAGGCCCGCGAACCAGCTGAACGCCTCGGGCCCGAAGCCGGCGAACGACGGGGCGGCGGTCGTCTTTCGCATGCGAGCAGTGTCGGCGATCCGCCGGTCGGTAGCGTCGGGCGATGCCCGCGCCCGAGGACCATGTCGACGCGCTGTACGGCCTGCCGTTCGACCGGTTCGTCCCCGAGCGCGACGCCCTGGCCAAGGCGCTGCGGGCGGAGGGCGACCGGGCCGGCGCCGACGCCGTGCGCAAGCTCGCCAAGCCGACGCGGGCCGCCTGGGCGGTGAACGCCGCGGTTCGCGAGCACCCCGACCGGGCGCGCGCGCTGGCGGAGTCGGCGCGGCTGCTCGGCGACGCCCAGCAGGAGCTGCTCGCGGGCGGCGACGCGTCGGCGCTGCGCGAGGCCACCGACCAGGCGCGGGCGGCGGTCGACGCGCTCGCCGGGGCCGCGCCCCGGTCGGGCGACGCGACCGCCGACAAGGTCCGGTCGACCCTGCACGCGGCGACGGTCGATCCGGAGGTGCTCGCCGAGGTGGTCGCCGGGCGCGTCGAGCGCGAGCGGGCGGCCAGCGGCTTCGGCGGACTGGAGGCCCTGCTCGCCGCCGGCGCCGGAAGCGCGGCGGGGCGCAGGCCGGCAGCGCGGCGGCGCGACCGCGCACCGACGGCCGAGGCGAAGCCCGCCGGGCGGCCGGCCCGCGCGAAGGCGGACCGGGCCGCCGATGAGCGCCGGCGTGCGAAGGAGGAGCGGGCGCGGTCGGCGGCCGAGCGCGAGCAGGCGCGGCGGCGCGAGAAGCTGCGGCGCGCCAAGGAGGGGGAGGCGGAGGCCGAGCAGGCCGTGGCGGCGGCGCGCGGGGCGCTCGAGCAGGTCGAGTCGGCGCTGGCCGATCGCCGGGCCCAGCTCCGCGAGGCCGAGGCGCGGCTGAAGGACGCCCGCCGCCGCCGGGAGCGGGCCGAGCGATGAGCCGTCCCGACGGGTGACTTCCGCGGTCGCCCGTGGTCTCATGAGCAGCATCGTCACCGGGCGCCGCCTGCCGGCGCGGAGAGGAGCGAACATGGGACAGCCGGTCGTCCACTTCGAGGTCATCGGGAAGGACGGGAAGCGCCTGCAGAGCTACTACGCCGACCTGTTCGGCTGGGACATCGACGCGAGCAACCCGATGGGCTACGGGGTCGTGCAGCGCGACGGCAACACGTCCGCCGAAGGCGTCGGGATCGGCGGCGGCATCTCCGGAGCCCCGGAGGGCTACGAGGGGCACGTCACCTTCTACGTCGAGGTACCGGACGCGGAGGCCGCGCTCGCGAAGGCCGAGAGCCTCGGCGGGACGCGGATGATGGGTCCGGACAAGGTGATGGAGGGCGTCGAGATCGGCCTCTTCAACGACCCGGAGGGCCACGTCATCGGCGTCATCACCGCGACGTCGTAGGTGCGCATCGCCGCGGCGGGGGCCCGCGCCCTGCGAGGCCCCCGCGCAGCCGCCGGCGACGTGCAACACGATCCCCATGGCGCCGGAGCCTGTTGGGTGGAATACTGCCCATACCAGGAGAAAGGGGTTCCCCCATGGGTTCCGAAGCGCCGGTGCATGTCCTCGTGGTCGCCCACAGGACGGCCGCCACGCCCGCGCTCCTCGCAGCCATCCACGACCGGGCCAACCGCAGCCCGTGCCGCTTCTCCCTCGTCGTCCCCAATGGAGTCGACGGCCTGTTCCCGGGGCGCCGGCAGCTCGACTGGAAGCACAGCCAGGGCGAGGCCGTCCTCGCCCTCGCGCTCCCGCTGATGGAGGAGGCCGCCGGGGCCCCCGTCGACGGGTGGGTGTCGAGCGTCCCGAACCCGTTCGACGTCGTCCAGGCCGCCGTGGAGGGCGGCGACGTCGACGAGATCATCATCTCGACGCTGCCCCATCGCGTCTCGCACTGGCTCCGCATCGACCTGCCGGCCCGGGTGGCCGACCTCGGGCTGCCCGTCACCGTCGTGGTGGCCCAGCACGAGGCCCGGGTGCCGTCTCACTGACCGGCGGTCCCGGCGCGCCGGAGCCTCTGGCATGCTCCGGCGCATCGGCCCTACCCCTGTCGACACTCCGGGGGACGCGGCGCCCGGCACGGTCCGCGACGGGCGCCTGGTCGTCGAGGACCTGGACGCCGTCGAGCTGGCCCGCCGCTTCGGCACGCCGCTGCACGTCATCTCCGAGGCGCGCGTGCGCCACAACGCGCGGCGCTTCGCGTCGGCGTTCGCGCGGGGCTGGCCGCACGGCCCGGTCGAGATCCTGCCCGCCTTCAAGGCGTGCCCCGTGCTGGCCGTGCGCCGCGTGCTCACCGCGGAGGGGATGGGCTGCGACGTCTTCGGCGCGGCGGAGCTGCGCGCGGCGCTGGACTGCGGCGTCCCGGGGCCCGCGATCTCGCTCAACGGGCCCGCGAAGGACCGGGCGCTGCTCGGCCGGGCGATCCGGGCCGGGGCGCGGATCACGCTGGACGACCCCGCGGAGCTGGGCGCGCTGCGCGCCGCGATCGCGGACGCGGGCGCCGGCGCGACCGCGACCGTGCGGCTGCGCCTGCGTCCGGACTACACCGCGCTGGCCGCGCCGTCCGCGTTCGAGGCCGACGGGCGCCCGGTGGCCGAGAGCGCGCACGCCTACAAGGCGGGGATCCCGCCCGAGCAGGCGACGGACCTGGCCCGGGCGCTGCTGGCGGAGCCCGGCGTCGACCTCGCCGGCGTGATGGTCCACCTGGGCCGCCACCGCGCGGACCTCGCGACCTGGGCGGCGATGGCCGACCGCGTCGCCGCGGTGACCGCGGAGCTCGTCGCCGCCCTGGACGGCTGGCGCCCGCGCGAGCTCGACGTCGGCGGCGGCTTCGCGACGCCGCGCGACCCGCTCGTCCGCGGCCCCGAGCACGACGGCGACCTCGCCGCCCTGGCGCCCGATGTCGACGAGTACGCCGAGGTGCTGACCGCCGCGCTCGGCGACGGGCTGACCGCCCGCGGGGTGGCGCCGCGCGGCATGACCCTCCAGGTCGAGCCGGGCCGCGCGCTGCACGCCGACGCCGGCCTGCACCTGACCACGGTGCTCGGGGTCAAGCGGACGCGGCGGCCCACGCCGCGCACGTGGGTGCAGACGGACACGTCGGAGGCGTTCCTCATGGACACCCTGGTCGAGGGCAACCGGTGGCCGGTGCTCGTGGCCGGCCGCGCGGCGACCGTCGCCGTCGAGCGGGTCGACGTCGTCGGCTGCTCGTGCGGGTTCGACGTGCTCGTCGAGGG
>JAXDGY010000307.1:0-5620 GCA_034664785.1 Solirubrobacteraceae bacterium | reverse complement strand
TCGGCGATGACGTCCACCCGCAGCCCGGTGATCCTCCCGTCGCTCGTGGCGGCGATCTCGCCGCGCATGATGTAGTCGCGGGCGAAGCCCGTCGACGTGAGGTTCTCCGCGCGATCCTCCATCCACTTGACGGGCTTGCCCGTGAGGATCGAGCCGACGATCGCGCAGACGTAGCCGGGGTAGACCGGGACCTTGTTGCCGAAGCCGCCGCCGATGTCGCCGGGGATGATGCGGATCTTGTGCTCCGGGATCCCCGCGACGAGCGCGTAGACGGTGCGGTGCGCGTGCGGGGCCTGCGTCGTCGTCCACAGGGTCAGCTGACCCATCACCGGGTCCATCTGGGCGACCGCGCCGCACGTTTCCAGCGGCGCGGGGTGGCAGCGCGGGTAGATCATGTCGCGGGAGACCACGACGTCCGCTCGCGCGAACACCTCGTCGGCCTCGGCGGCGTCGCCCGCCTCCCAGTCGAAGATGTGGTTGCTGCTCGCGCCCTCCTTGTCGTCGCGGATGACGGGCGCGTCCGGGTCGAGCGCCTTCCGCGCGTCGATGACCGCAGGCAGCTCCTCGTACTCGACCTCGATGAGCTCGAGCGCGTCGCGTGCCGCGTAGCGGTCCTCGGCGACGACGAAGGCGACCTCCTGACCCTGGAAGCGCACCTTGTCGGTGGCCAGCACGGCTTGGGTGTCGGCCGACATCGTCGGCATCCACGCGAGGCCGAGGCCCTCGAGGTCGGCGCCGGTGATGACCGCGCGCACCTTCGGGTGCGCGAGCGCGGCGGACGTGTCGATCGAGACGATGCGCGCGTGCGCGAGCGGGCTGCGCAGAACCGCGCCGTGCAGCATGCCGGGCAGCTTGAGGTCGTCGATGTAGCGGCCCTGCCCGCGGACGAAGCGCGGATCCTCCTTGCGCTTCATCGGGCCGTAGCCCGTGATCGGCTTGGCTTCGGCGGTGGCCATGCTCATGCCTCCTGGGCCGCGGCGGTGGCCGCGGGATGCTCGGCCGCCCACTGCACGGCGCGGACGATGTTCTTGTAACCCGTGCAGCGGCAGATCTGGCCCGAGATCGCCTCGCGGATCTCGTGGTCGGTGGGGTGGGGGTTCGCGTCGAGCAGCGCGCGGGCGGTGAGCATCATCCCGGGCGTGCAGAACCCGCACTGCAGGCCGTGCATCTCGATGAACCCCTGCTGCACGGGATCGAGGACGCCGTGCTGTTCCATGCCCTCGACGGTGCGGATCTCATGGCCCGCCGCGGTGGCCGCCAGGACGGTGCACGACTTGACCGGCTCGCCGTCCATGAGCACGACGCAGGCGCCGCAGTTGGAGGTGTCGCAGCCCCAGTGGGTGCCCGTCAGGTCGACGTCGTCGCGCAGGAAGTGCACGAGCAGCGTGCGCGGCTCGACATCACGGCTGTGCTCCTCGCCGTTGATGGTCATCGTGACCTGCATCAGGCCTCCTCTCGCAGGGCGCGGGCGGACGCGCTGCGCAGCGCGCGCAGCGTCAGCTCCCGAGCCAGATGGCGCTTGTAGGCGACGGACCCGCGCTGGTCCTCGTTCGGTGAGCAGCCCTCGGCGGCGAGCTCCGCCGCCCGGGCGAAGGCCTCGTCGGACGGTGCCTGCCCGACCAGCGACGCGCCGGCCTCGGGCTCGGTGACGCCACCGCCGACGGCGGTCAGGGCGATCGTGGCGTGGTCGAACGCGCCGCCCGACAGGCTCACCGCCGCCCCGGCGGCGGCCACCGCCCAGTCGCCCGCGCGGCGCTCGACCTTCTCGTAGGCGCTGCCGGCGCCGTCGCGCAGCGGGATGCGCACCTCGGTGAGCATCTCGGCGTCACCCACCGCGGTCTCGTACGGCCCGCGGTGGAACTCCTGCATCGACAGCGTGCGCTCGCCGTCGAGGCCGCGGACGACGAGCGTCGCCCCGAGCGCCGCGCAGACCGACGAGAGGTCCTCGGCCGGGTCGGCCTGGCACAGCGCGCCGCCGATCGTCCCGCGGTTGCGGACCACCGGGTCGGCGATGACGTGCTCGGCGTCGTTGATGATCGTCAGGCGGGAGCCGATCAGCTCGGACTCGAGCAGCGCCCGGTGGCGCGTCATCGCGCCGATGCGCACCTCGCCGCCCGCCTCGCGGATGTAGCCCAGCTCGCCGGCGAGCGCGTCGATGTCGATCAGGAACTCCGGCGCGGCCAGGCGCAGCTTCATCATCGGCAGCAGCGAGTGGCCGCCGGCGAGCAGCCGCGCCTCCGGCCCTCGCGCCTGGAGCAGCTCGAGCGCCTGCTCGACGCTCGTCGCACGCTCGTACTCGAACGGTGCTGGTACCTGCATGGGCAGCGCTCCTCCGTCTCGACCCGGCCTTCGCACGGAGGACCTTGGCGCCCGTAGAGTCGGGGGACAAGCGTCGATGAACCGAACGCTTAATCCAGGTGACCCTTCGCCAGCTCCACCAGTTCGCCATCGTGGCGCGCCTCGGCTCCGTCAAGGCCGCCGCGCGCGAGCTCGGCGTCAGCGAGCCGGCCGTCTCCGCCGCGGTGGGCGCGCTGCGCCGCGAGCTGGGGGACGACCTCTACCTCCGCGCGGGCCACGCGCTGGTCCTCACCGCGGGCGGCGAGCGCCTCGCGTCGCTGGCGGGCGAGATCTGCGACCTCGCCGATCGCGCGCGCGTGTCGCTCGAGGACACGCAGCCGGCCGGGGTACGGGTGCTGCACGTCGCGGTCACGAGCGCCGTGGAGGAGCACGTGGCGGCCGCGCTGCTGTCGGCGTTCACCGACCGCACGCCGGGCGTCGAGGCGGCGGTCGAAGTCGAGTCGCCCGGGCGCTTCGCCGAGCTGCTCGACCGCCGCCGCGCGGACATCACCCTGGGCCCGCGGCCGGGCCTCGCGGAGGCGCCGGACGTCGTCGCGGTGCCCTTCCTGCGCTACCGGATGATCGTCGTCGCCGGCCGCGGCCACCGGCTCGCCGCGCGCGCGGGGATCGCCCCGGCGGAGCTGGCCCGGGAGCGATGGACGGTCGGTCCGGGCGCCATGGAGCGCTCCGGGCCGGCCGCGCAGTACTTCGCCCGGAGCCGGATCGCGCCGCCCGACGTCCGCGCGTTCCCCAGCGACGCTGCGGCCCTCGACGCCGTCGCCTCCGGCGAAGGCGTGATGCTCGCGCTCTGGCACGCGGCGATGCCGGCGGTGCAGCGCCGCGCGATCTGCCGGCTCGACGTGCGCGGCACGCCGGTGGCCGACCGCTGGTACGCGAGCACGCTGCCGGAGGGGCACTGCCTCACCGGCGCGTTGGAGCTGCGCCGGTTCGCCACCAGCGGGGAGGCCACGCAGGTGATGGCCTCGCCGCGCCACGGTGTCCCGGCCGCCCGCGTCCGCCTCCCGATCCACGCCACGCTGTGGAGCTCGGTGGTCTCGCGTCAGGGTCAGCAGGCGCCGCCGGCCGGGTAGCGAGCCGGCCTCTACGGCATCGCGAGCAGCCGCTCACGCTCCGCCTCGACGTCGAAGCCGGCCTCGGGCCAGCGCAGCGCGAGCGCCTCGAGCTGCTCGATGAGCAGCATGGTGATGGCCCAGTTGCGATACCACTTGCGCTCGGCGGGGACGACGTGCCAGGGCGCGACCTCGGTGGTGCAGCGCTCGATCGCATCCTGGTAGGCGGCCATGAACTCGGGCCACAGCTTGCGGTCCTCGAGATCGCCCGGGTTGTACTTCCAGTGCTTGGTCGGGTCGTCGAGGCGGGCCAGCAGTCGCTTGCGCTGCTCGTCCGGCGAGATGTGCAGGAAGCACTTGACCACGTGGGTGCCGCTCTCGACCAGCTCGGCCTCGAAGCGGTTGATCGACCCGTAGCGCCGCATCCACGTGCGACGGTCGACGAGGCGGTGCACGCGGGCGGCGACCACGTCCTCGTAGTGGGAGCGATCGAAGACGCCCAGGACGCCGGGGCCGGGGAGCCGCATGCGGATGCGCCAGAGGAAGTCGTGCTTGAGCTCCTCGGGCGTGGGCTGCTTGAACGCCGTGACCCGCACGCCGGACGGGTCGACCTGGCCGACGACGTGGCGGACGGTCCCGCCCTTGCCCGAGGTGTCCATGCCCTGCAGGACGAGCAGCACGCTGCGCCTGCCGCCCGTCCGGCCTTCGGCGTAGAGCTGCTCCTGGAGGGTCGACAGCCGCTCCGCCAGCGCCGCCCGCGCGGCCGCGGCGTCCTGCTTGGAGCCCGCGAAGCCCGGCGTCCCCCGCGGGTCGATGCTGTCGAGGTCGACATGGTCCGCTGGCACTCGCAGCCGGTCGCTGACGCGCGTCGCAGCCGCCGTCCTCACCGCCGAGCCGCCGTTCTTGGCCATGCGGCACCCTATCCCGCCCGCCCGGGCCGAACGGCCTCCCGGCGCCGCGGCGGTCGCCGGCCTCCACCGCCGGCGCGGCGCGCGCGGGCTCGCGCGCCGCCGCGGAACCCGGCGCCGGCCCCGCGGCGCCGACCGAGCCGACGGCACGCGAGGCCGCGGGTGACCCGACGCTCATCGATCCGCCCCGCCGCGCGTGGGCGTCGGGCGCCCGCGCGTCCCGCGCCCGGCCCGGCGCGGCCGCCGTCGCGCCCGCCCCGCGGCCCGCGGACGCGCCGGCGCGGCGAGCAGCGCCCCGACGGCGCCCGCGGTGAGGATCAGGCCGCCGCCCAGCGCGAGGAACGGCCCGCCGTCGAGGTCGGTCCGGGCGCGCACGGCGGTCTTGGGGGGCGCGAGCGTCGAGAAGCCGAGGTCGGGGACGTCGAAGAGGCGGACGACGGCGAAGACGGTGATCCCGGCGCCCACCACGGCGGCGGCGACGGCCGCCTGGCGCGGCGGCACCGAGACCGGGAGGTTCAGGAGCGCCACGGCGCCGACCGAGGCCGCCAGGAGCACGAGGCCGGCCACGGGCGACGGACCCCACAGGTCGACCGGCACGCGGAAGACCTGGACGGCGCGGCCCACGCGCAGCACGACGTCGAACTCGTACCAGGAGACGAAGGTGGAGACGGCCACCACGACGGCTCCGATGGTGCCGAGGATGCGCGGCATGGTCCGCCTCGATGCGGGCACGGCCCTGGTCCTAGGCCCGCGCCGGGCCCGGGCAAGCCTCCGCTCAGGCGGCGAGCAGCGCGCTCAGCGCCCGCGGCGGATGCGGGTCCGTGGCCAGCAGCTCGGCGGCGAGGCTGCGCAGCGCCCCGAGCCGCTCCTCCGGTCGCAGCGAGAACGCGTACCGCTGGGCGACCTCCTCGCCCGCGATCCCGAGGTTGGCGCGGTGCTCGTCGCCCGCGACGCGGGCGAGCAGCAGCGCGAGCACATAGGCGTCGAGGTCCTCGGCGCGCACCTCGTCCCCCTCGCCGGCGGGTCCCCGGGCCGGGCGCTGGGCGGCGGCGCGCGGCGCGGCGGTGGAGGCGGCGCCCGCGGACTCCCACTCGCGCTGCTCGGCGCCCGCGCCGTCGTCGGAGCCCGAGCCGCCGCCCGCGCGGCCGGCAGCCCAGCGCGCCTCGTCGAGCTTGCGCGACTGCTCCTCGTAGTCCTTGGGCTTGGGCGGGATGTAGCCCACGCCGAGCTTCAGCGCGCCGCCGGTGATCCGGCCCTCGGCGTGCTGCTCGACGAGGTCCTCGGCCTGCTCGGCGGAGACGTCGC
>JAXDGY010000306.1:0-3808 GCA_034664785.1 Solirubrobacteraceae bacterium | reverse complement strand
GTCGGTGTGGTCGGCGTGGGCGTGGTGGTGGTTGGCGTAGTCGCGGTCGGCGTCGGCGTGGTGGGCGTGGTCGGGGTGGGGGTCGTCGGCGTGGTGGGCGTGGTCGGGGTGGGGGTCGTCGGCGTGGCGGGCGTGGTCGGGGTGGTGGTCGCCCCCGTGAACGACGCGAACTGCGCTCTGCCGCCGGCGTCGCCGCCGCCCGGCGACCAGCTCGCCGCCGAGCCGAGCGACGCCTTGACGTCCGTCACCCGCCGCGCGCCCGGCAGGAAGACCACGCGACCGAGTTCCACCTCCCCCGTCTTGTGGAGGCTCAGATCGCCCTGCCAGCGGCGGACCGCCGCCGCGGTCGACGCCGTGTACGTCGCGTCCACGGTCCCGGGGTCGTAGCCGAGGGCGCTCAGGCCGCGCTCGAGCTGGCGCACGTCGCCCCCGTCGTCGATCCCGCGCTTCAGCGTCCGGTACGCCGGCAGCGCGCCGTCCATCAGGACGACGGGCTCGCCGTCGACGCGGAACAGCGCATGACCGGGCTGGACCACCCGACCCACGTGCGGCAGCCACGTGACCGTGCCGCCCAGCCGGTTGGTCGCCGCGCGCGCGCCGGCGTAGCCCAGCGTGCCGTCGACGCGCTGGCGGGCGACGAGCGTGCGGCGTGCGACCGCCACCGTCCGGCCGCTCGACGCGCCGCCGGCGGCGCGCGCGCCGTCGGGCGTGCTGCCTCCGTCGAGGCCCGTGGCCACGATCGCCCCGACCGCCGCGAGGGCGAGGACGGGCAGGGCGACGATCGCCGTGCGTCGCGGCGTCACCCGGTGCTCCCGCTCAGCGACGGCTTGCCCTTGTCCGGACCGCCGCCGCTCTTGCTCTGGATCCCTGCGCCCTTGCCCTTGGGCATGAACGACTCGCACTGCTTCTGCGCGCGCTGGAACGCGGGGCTCCGGGGATCGATCTCGCCGCCACCGCCGGCGGAGCGCTGCTGCAGGACGATCCCGCCGCCCTGGGCCTTCGGGTCGGGCAGGTCGACCCCGTGGGCGCGCATGCACCGGGAGAACTTCAGCGCCTGATCGAGGAACTTCGCCTGCTCGGCCTTGCTCGGCTCGCGGGGGCCGCCGCCCGTCTTGCGCGCGCAGTCGCGCTGGATGGTCTGCAGCCGTGCCGGGGAGATGCCCTTGGGAGCCTCGATCCTCGTGTCGCGGCGGCCGCCCGACGACGTCTGGTCGGTGATGTTCAACCCGGCCTTGCGCATGCACTGCGTGAAGGCGAGCCGCTTGGCGTCATCGGGCTGCCCGGTGGAGGGATCCTTCTCCGAGCCGCCGCCGCCGCAGGCCGCGAGCAGCAGCGCCGCCGTCACGGCCGCCGGGATGGTCGGAACCCACCGTCTCTTGGTCATGGCCGCCATCAAGCCGGGCCAGCCTGAGAGCTTGCTGAACCGGGGTTAGGAGGTCGGTGAAAGCCGGAGGTGCAGCCGCGCGCCGCCCTCGCTCACCGACTCGGCGCAGACGGTCCCGCCGTGGGCATCGGCCACCTGGCGGACGATGGCGAGGCCCAGCCCCGATCCGGGCAGCCCGCGCGCGGACGGCGCGCGGTAGAAGCGGTCGAAGACGTGGGGGAGGTCCTCGTCGGCGATGCCTGGCCCGTGGTCGCGGACGACCACCTCACCGTCGCACACGGCGATCTCGACCGGCGCCCCCGGCGGACTCCACTTCACCGCGTTGTCGAGCAGGTTGCGCACGGCTCGGTACAGGCGCGGGCGCGAGCCGATCACCACGCACGGGACGGCGTCGACGGTGAACTCACGGTCGGTCGCGTGCGACCTCGCGCCCGCGACGGCATCCTCCACCAGGAGGTCGAGCCGCACCTCTTCGAGGTCCTCGCCGCCGCCGCCCACCGCCGGGCGCGCGAGGTCGACGAGGTCGCCGACCAGCACGGTCAGCTCCTCGACCTGGCCGCCGACGGAGGTGACGATCCGCTCGCGCTCCGACTCCGGGAGGTCGGGTGCGCGCGCAAGCAGCTCGACGTTCGCACGCACGCTCGTCAGCGGCGTGCGCAGCTCGTGCGACGCGTCGGCGACGAGTTGACGCTGGGCCTCCCGGGAGGACTCGAGCGCGGCGAGCATCGTGTTGAACGACGCTCCGAGCCGGTCCAGCTCGTCCCGGCCGCCTTCGGGGAGGCGATGGCTCAGGTCCTGGGTCGCGGCGACGTGCTCCGCGGTGTGGGTGAGGCGGCGGACCGGCTTGAGCGTCCCGCGAGCGACGACGAGACCCAGCCCGGCCGCCATCCCGATGCCGCCGACCGTGACGGCGACGAGCACCCAGAGCAGGATGCGCAGCGTGCCGTCGACGTCCGTCAGCGGGCGCGTGACCTGCAGCACCTCGCCGCCGGGGAGCCTGGCGGTGAGCACCCGGAGGTGCACGCCGCTCACGTGCTGGTCGTCGAGGACCGCCTGCTTGTGTCCGGTCGCGACCGCGAAGGTGGCGTTGGTGACGGGGATCTTGCTCGCGAAGGCGCCGGCGGGCGCCACCACGCCGCCGCCGGGGGTGACGAGCTGTGCCACCCCGGTCGCCCCGCCGAACTTCTCCGGTGGCAGCGCCACGCGCACGCTCTCGCTGGTGTCGCGCTTGCCGGGAGTGCCGCTCGGTGTCGTCCCGGCCTGCGTCACCGTCACGACCCTGGACCGCGCAGCCCCCGCCTTCAACGCGGCGGGCGGCACCGGTCCTGTCGCCACGAAGAACGCCTTCGCCTGGTCGTTGCGGAGCGCCTCGTCGACCTGGCCGCGCAGGTTCCCTCGCACGAGGACGTAGACGGTGACCGAGACGATCGCGATCGCGGCGGCGACGGCGACCGCGGACAGCAGCACCATACGGCGGCGGATCGTCATCGGATCGCCATGTCCTTGAGCACGTAGCCGACGCCGCGGATCGTATGCAGCAGGCGCGGCTCGCCCGCGGCCTCGGTCTTGCGGCGCAGGTAGCCGACGTAGACCTCCAGCGAGTTGGACGCCGGGCCGAAGTCGTAGGACCACACGCGATCGAAGATCACCTCGCGCGTGAGCACCTGGCGCGGGTGGTGCAGGAACAGCTCGAGGAGCAGGAACTCGGTGCGTGTCAGCTCGATGCGGCGCTCGCCGCGGAAGACCTCGTAGGCGTGGGGGTCGAGCTCGAGGTCGCCGAAGCGCAGCACCTGGCGATCGCCGTCCCATCCGGAGCGGCGCAGCAGTGCGCGCAGCCGGGCAAGGAGCTCCTCGAGCGCGAAGGGCTTGGCCAGGTAGTCGTCGGCGCCGGCCTCCAGACCGGCGACGGTGGCTTCGTCCCCCGACCGGGCGGACAGCATGATGACCGGCACGTGCATGGTCGCCGCGTCCTCGCGCAGTGCAGTCAGCAACCCGAAGCCGTCGAGGCGCGGCATCATCACGTCGGTGAGCACAAGGTCGGGCGGCCGCGTGCGGGCCGCGTCGAGTGCCTCGATGCCGTCACGGGCCGTCTCGATCCGGTACTCGTCTTGCAACAGACCGCTGACGTAGTCGCGCATGTCCGCGTTGTCGTCGACCACGAGAAGCCGCGGCCGGGAAGTCCTCGGACGCGCATCGACCGATGTCTCGTCCTGCTCCCGAGTGGCGGCGTCGAACCACCGGGTGGCCTCTGCGAGGTAGCCGGCACCGTAGCGCTGCACCTCGGCCACATCGTCGACGTCCTCGTGGCCGACCTGATCCTGCGGCAGGTGCGCGGTGCCGAACGGGACGCGAACGGTGAACGTGCTGCCGGCGCCGGGCGCGCTCGCGACGCTCACCGACGCTCCGTGCACGGCCGCGAGCTCG
>JAXDGY010000305.1:0-2902 GCA_034664785.1 Solirubrobacteraceae bacterium | reverse complement strand
CGCAGTGGGAGGAGCGCCTGCGCGCCGGAGGCGTGCGGACCTCCGGGATCATCGACCGGACCTACTTCCACTCGATCTACTTCCGCGAGCCGAGCGGGGTGCTGTTCGAGATCGCCGACGACGGCCCCGGCTTCACGATCGACGCGCCCCTGGAGGAGCTCGGGCGGAAGATCATCCTCCCGCCGCAGCTCGAGCCGCAGCGCGCCCGCCTGGAAGCCGCGCTGACGCCCCTGCCGGACCCGCGCGCGAGCTGGCCGGCGCCCCGCTAGCGCCAGGCAACGCCGGCCTCCGCCGGTCGGAACGGCTACACCGAGACCTGTACGAAGGTCGCGACTCTCCTCCGTCGCGTGAAGCGGGGACGCGGCGCCCCGTTTGTGTTCGTCGAGGGACGTCCATGGGGGCCGTCACCGCTTGACCATAGGAGGAGCAGGACCATGAAGAAGCACGGAGTGCTCATTGGAGCGCTTGCGACGCTCGCGGCCGTGGGCGCTTCGGCGACCCCGGCGTCCGCGGCGACCGTTCGCCACGACCTCGACAACACGACCGGTGTCTGGCGGATCCTGTTCACGGAGTCGCGCCCGATCGATCCCGCCACGAACAAGCCCGTCGTCGGGTCGAAGGCCGCTCAGGAGCAGAATGACGTCACGGTTACGGAGTCCGGCGGGAAGGTTGTCATCCAGGACGCCACCACGGACATGACTCCCGGCCTGAAGTGCGCGTACACCGACGGCACCGGCCTCAACAAGAAGTCCATCTCCTGCGATCCTGGTGTCCAGCGCATGGATTTCATCCTCGGCGCGCTGAGCGACACGTTCGATAACCAGACCGCCATCAACACCGTCATCGACGGTGGAGGCCTGACGGACACGATCAAGAACTCCGGCGGCGGCGACGACCAGCTGAGGCTGCGCGGCACCGACAAGGACGTCGTCGACTCGTGCGGCGCAGGCAACGACAAGGTGGATTTCGACCGCCGCGACAGCTTCTCGACCGCGACCAACGGGTGCGAGACCGTCTTCAACGAGGGCGTGCAGATCCTGCCGGTCCCGGCGACCCCGCCTCCCGGCAGCCCTGCTCCGACCCCGGTCCCCGTGACCCCGCCCTCGGGCGGCGGCTCGACCCCGCCCCCGGCACCGCTCAACCTGCCGGTCATCCAGCAGGCTCCCGCCGGCACGCAGGCGCCGAACATCGCGCCCTCGCTGCTCGGCGCAACGCCGACGGGCAAGTGCGTCGCCAAGTTCATCGGCACCGCCGCGGCGGACCGCATCGAGGGCTCCAACAACGGTGACATCGAGTACGGCCAGGCCGGCAACGACTACCTGCGCGGGCAGGCCAACGACGACTGCCTGTTCGGCCTCGACGGCAACGACACGATGATCGGCGACGAGGGTGCCGACACGCTCGCCGGCGGCAACGGCGACGACAAGGGCTACGGCAGCGCCGGCAACGACATCGTCAACGGCAACGCGGGCAAGGACCTGCTGTACGGCGACGCCGGCAACGACCGCGTCTCGGGTGGCGCGGGCGTCGACAAGATGTTCGGCGGCCTCGGCGTCGACAAGCTGTACGGCGGCCTCGGCAACGACACGATCGACGCCGGTGCCGGCAACGACTACGTCAGCGGCGGCGGCGGCAGCGACCGCATCACCACCGGGTCCGGCAACGACACCATCCTCGGCGGCCCGAACGGCGGCGACCGCATCAGCGCCGGCCCGGGCGTCGACAAGGTCAACTCGCGCAACAAGCGCAAGGACACCGTCGACTGCGGCACCGGCCGCGACAGCGTCACCGCCGACAAGGTGGACGTGCTCCGCAACTGCGAGCGCGTCACGCGGCGATGACCGGGGCACCGGGCGGGCTCTCCTCCTGGCGGCGCAAGCCGTCCGGCGGCCCCCGCGCCTGTCCGGCTGGCTCCTGACGGCGTCGGCGCTGGGTCCTCCCTGAGGCCCCGCGCCGCGCCCGCCGTCAGCCCGCCGCGCCGGCTCCCGGTGCCACGGAGCAGTTCTGATCGAGAGCGCCACCGCAGCCGCGGTGGCGCTCTTGTGTTGTGGACCGGATCCCACCGACGAGGAGGCACGCGCTTGAAGCTGCTCCCCGCCGTGGTGGCCGCCGGGCTCCTCGTCCCAGCGGGCCCCGCGGCCGCCAACACCAGCCACGCCGGCTGGCCCGACATCACCGGCGTGCTGCTGATGAACAAGCTCGACCGCGACCGGCCGCTCGACGCCCGGCCGGGTGCCGACCCCTTCGGCGGCGCCGACCCGTCGTACTCGTGCGACGGCATCCACTCCTCGAAGTCCTGCGTCACGTTCCACCGTGGGCGCAGCAGGCGCACGGCCCGCCTGCGGCGCACGGGCCACAACGAGCTGCTCGGCGGCCACGGCAACGACACGATCCACGCCGGGCAGCAGGGCGACGTGCTGTGGGGCGACTACAAGCCCAGCGGCCAGCCGACCAGCCAGACCGACCAGCTGTGGGGCGGCCCGGGCAACGACTTCATCTACGCCTCGCACGGGCGCAACGTCATCCACACCCGCGGCGGCCGCGACGTCGTGCACGCCCATTTCGGGCGTGGCGAGATCCACTGCGAGTCCTCCCGTGTGACCGTCTTCCTGAGCCGTCGCAGTCGACCGGGATACAGACTGACGGGGCGCTGCCACGTGTCCTACAAGACACTCGGATATTGACCCTCAAGGTTCGGCGCGGGCGGCCGATGGGAGGGGAGCATGGCCCTCCGTCTTCCCCGCGACGTCACCCGCCCCCTGGTGCTCGGCGCGATCCTCGTGCTCGCGATCGTGCTGCTGGGCTGGACGGCGCGCGGCTGGATGGCCGACGACGGGCCGGTGACGCGCCTGGCACCGCGGGCGTCGGCCGACCCGCTGACGCTCGCCGACGTCCCGCGCGA
>JAXDGY010000304.1:0-18097 GCA_034664785.1 Solirubrobacteraceae bacterium | reverse complement strand
CCCGCGCGGCGCGCGCGCTGGCCCGCGAGCTCCGCGGGGCCCTGCGGATCACCGCCGGCACCCGGTCCGCGCTCCGGCTGTGCGGCGACCTCGTCGCCCTGCGGCTCGCCCGGCTCACGCGGCGCGAACCGTCCGACGCGCCCCGGGCGATCGTGCTGGCGGATGGGCGGCCGCTGCGCTACCGGCTGAACCGGGGGGACCTGCAGTCGCTGCGGGAGGTATGGATGGACGAGGTGTACCGCCCGCCGATGGACATCCATCCCGACGTCGTCGTCGACCTCGGGGCCAACATCGGGCTGACGACGCGGTGGCTGCACCACCGCCTCGGGGCCCGCAGCCTCCTCACCGTCGAGGCGTCGGAGGCCAACAACCGGCTGCTCGAGCACAACGTCCCGGCGGGCACGCGGATCGTGCGGGCCGCCGTCGGGCCGCGGGACGGGGTCGGGCTCTTCGCGCCGGACACCGCCTCCAACCTCGGACGCCTGGCCGACGGCGGCCGGCCCGTGCCGCAGGTCAGCATGGACACCGTCCTCGGGCTCCTGCCCGAAGGCCGCCGCGTCGACCTGCTCAAGCTCGACATCGAAGGGGGCGAGCAGGAGCTGCTGACCGGCGGCGACCTCGGCTGGCTCGACCGGGTCGACGCGATCATCGCCGAGTTCCATCCGCTGGTCGTCGACTATCCGGGGCTCGTCGGGCGCCTGGTCGCCCACGGATTCGACCACGTGCCGGCCGGCAGCGCGTGGGCCGGGTCGATGGACGCCTTCGTCCGACGCTCGTGAGCCGGGCGCGCGGGAGCGGCGCGGCACGCCCGCGGGAGGTCGTCCTCGTCGCCAACGACGTCGGCGGGCTCGGGGGGATGGAGCGCCAGCTCGAGCGCCTCGTGCTCGGCCTGCTCGCGGCGGGGCGCAGGGTCACCGTGGTGGCCCGGACGTGCGCCGTGGAGCCGCGTGAGGGCCTGCGGTTCGTGCGGGTGCCGGGCCCCCGGCGCCCGTTCACGGCCGCCTACCCCGCGTTCTTCCTCCTCGCCTCGATGCTCGCCGCGCGGCGTGGCGATGCCCTCGTGCACACGACCGGCGCGCTGATCGCCACCCGGGCCGACCTGTCGACCGTCCACTACTGCCATCGCGCGGCCGCGCGCACGCTGACGGCCCCGCGCGCGCGCCGGGCCGGCCGCGCGTACGCGCTCAACGCGGCGATCTCCGGACGGCTGAGCCGGGCGGGCGAGTGGTGGGCCTACCGCCCGGAGCGCGCGCGGGTGCTGTGCGCCGTGTCCGGCGGCCTCGCGTCGGAGCTGCGCTGGGGCTTCCCGGCCATGGCCTCGCGTGTGCGCGTCGTGCCCAACGGCGTCGACACCGCGCAGTTCCGGCCCGATCCCCAGGCCCGCCGGCGCGTGCGGGCGCGCCTCGGCCTCGCCGGCGAGAGCCGCCTCGCGCTGTTCGTCGGCGGGGACTGGGAGCGCAAGGGCCTGCGGCACGTCCTCGACGCCCTCGCGCAGGCGCCGGGCTGGCAGCTGGCCGTCGCCGGGGACGGCGATGCCGAGGCGCTGCTGGCCCGGGCGGCCCGGATGGGGATCGCGGACCGCGTGCACGTCCTCGGCGCGAGCAGCGACCTGCCGCCGCTGTACGCGGCCGCCGACGCCTTCGTCCTCCCGACCGCCTACGAGACGTTCTCGCTCGTGACCTACGAGGCGGCGGCCGCGGGCCTGCCCCTGCTCGTCACGCGCGTGCACGGCGTCGAGGACGTCCTCGAGCACGGGCGCAACGGCTGGTTCATCACCCCCGACGGGGCCGGGATCGCCGGCCGGCTGCGCGAGCTGGAGGCCGACCCGGCGCTTGCCGGGCGCATGGGCGCGGCGGCCCGGAGCGCCGCCGCGGCGTTCTCGTGGGACGCGATGGTGGAGCGCTACCTGGAGCTCTACGACGAGCTGGACGCCGCCTGAGGCGCGCCGCGGGCCACGAGCCAGCGGTTGTGGTCGGTGGGCCGGTGGTCGGGCCACAGCCGCCGCTGGTGGACGATGCTCGGCCGGTAGCCGGCGTCGCGTAGGAGCAGCGCGCAGGAGCGCTCGAGCTCGCGGGAGTGGGTCTCGATGATCAGGTGCGGGCGTCCGTCGCGCAGGATCGTGGTGGCGCCCTCGAGGACCTCCAGCTCGCCGCCGTCCACGTCGAGCTTGATCAGCCCGGGCATGAAGCCCTCCTCGCGGGCCACGTCGTCGAGCGCCACCCGGCCCGCGCCGTCCGTCGCCCGCGCGACCGTCGCGTGCCGCGCGGAGAGCAGGGAGGCGACGTCGTGGTTGGCGGCGAACGTGGCGGCCATCGCCCCGGCCAGGGCCGCGTCGGCCTCGAACGAGACGACCGGGGCCCCGGTGAGGCGGGCGAGGATCAGCGCGTCGTACCCGAGTTGCGCGCCGACGTCGAAGGACCGCAGCCCCGGGCTGCAGAAGGTGCGCAGATGGCGGTTGAGCTCGATCTCGTAGAGGCCCAGGTACAGGCGCGTGTGGCGCGCGAAGTCGATCGGGACGACCGCGCCTGCGCCGATCCCCAGCGGTACGCGGCGCAACGCCGTCCCTCGCGGCAGGAGGCGGTGCTTGAGCGCCCGCGCGACGGTCGTGAGGGCTGGCGCGTGGGTCGGGGTCACCGCCCGCGATCCTACGGGGGCGATCGGTCTAGGATCCGGCGCGTGTCCGGCGACCGCGCGGCGAAGCCACCTGCGTCCGAGCACGCTGGGCCGGTCGCGCCGGCCCTGTCGGTGATCATCCCGACGCACGGTCGCCCCGCCGAGCTGCGCCGGTGCCTGGCCGCCCTCGCCGCCCAGACGCCCGCGGTCGACTTCGAGGTCGTCGTCGTCGACGACGGCGGCGAGCCGCCCGCCTCCGCGCCCCCGCCGGCCCCTCCCGGCACCCGGATCGTCCGCTCCGACCGGCCCCGCGGTCCCGCGGCGGCACGCAACCTCGGCGCCGCGGAGGCGAGCGGGGCGATCCTCGTCTTCACCGACGACGACACGATCCCGGACCCCGGATGGGTCGGGTCGGCCGCCGCGCACCTCGCCGCGCACCCCGGCCACGTCGGGGTCGAGGGTCCGACGCGCTCCACGCCGTTCGACGCGCTGACCGAGCACAGCGTCGAGAACGACCGGGAGGGGGCCTTCCTGACCTGCAACGTCGCCTACCGGCGCGCGACCTTCGCCGAGCACGGCGGCTTCCACGAGGGCTTCCCGTACGCCCACTGCGAGGACCTCGACCTCGGCTTCCGCCTGGCCAGGGCGGGCGAGGTCGGCTTCGCGGCCGGCATGTCGGTGCTCCACCCGCCCCGGCCCTTGGGCGCCTGGCAGGAGATCCGGCGCGCGCGGCGCGTCGCCAGCGAGGTCGTCCTGCGCAGCCGTCATCCCGACCTGTACCCCGACTACGGCCGGCTCCCGCCGCGGCTGCGGCCGGTGGCCGGCCTGCTGCGCGCCCGCCTGCGGCTGCTGCGGGCGGAGCGGGGCCGCGGGTCCTGGTCGCCGTCGCGGCTCGGGCGCTGGGCCGCGGTCACCGTCGGCGCCACGGTCGTGGCCACCGCGACGTGCCTCCGCGTCGATGCCGGGGCGCCGTGAGGATCGCGTGGATCGGGCCGCAGCCCCTGGCGGGTGGCGGCGTGCCGCAGCTCGCCGGGGTCATGCTGCGCGCGCTCGCCGAGCGCGGGGTGGAGATCGACGCGTTCATGGCGACGGGCGGGCTCGAGACGATGCCGCTCGACCACCCGGGCATCCAGGCGACCGCCGTCCCGATCGCGTGGGACGCGACGGGTCAGGACGGCCGATCGCCAGCGGCGCGCTTCCTGTCGGGGCAACGCGCCCGGGCGCAGGCGCAGCAGCGGCTGGCGGCGACGCTGGCCGAGCACCACGCGACGCGGTCCTACGACGTCGTCTACCAGTTCTCCCAGTTCGAGCTGGTCGGGCTGCGGCGGCACCGGTCCGTCCTGCCGCCGGTCGTCGTGCACCCGGAGACGCACGCGGCCGGCGAGCTGCGCTGGCTGCTGCGCGAGCGCGACCTCGCCTGGCGGAGCGGGTCGCGTGCGGCGTGGGGCGCGGCGGCGACGATGCTCGCCACCAGGGCGGTCGTGCAGCGCCGGGACGCGCGGGCGGTCGACGCGCTGATCGCGCCCAGCCGGATCTTCGCCGAGCACCTGCGCCGCGACTACGGGCTGCGCCCCGAGGCGCTGCACGTCGTGCCCAACTGCATCGACCTCACGCAGTTCAACGCGTCCGGCCCCGCGGGCGGGCGCGCCGGCCCGGTCAGGATCCTGTTCGTGTCGCGCATGGCGGTGCGCAAGGGCGTCGACCTGGTCGTCGCCCTGTCGCATCGCCTCGCCGACCTCGAGGGCCAGGTGGAGCTCGAGGCGATCGGCAACCACGCCCTGTGGTCGGACTACCGCCCGCTGCTCGGAGACCTGCACTCCGGGATCGGTCGCTACCGCCCGCACGTCGCCCCGGCCGAGCTCGCGCGCCTGTACCGCGAGGCCGACCTCCTGGTCCAGCCCAGCCGGTTCGAGCCGTTCGCCCTGACCGTCGCCGAGGCGCTCGCCTGCGGCGTCCCGGTCGTGGCGAGCGACGAGGTGGGCGCCTGCGAGGACGTCGCGGAGGGGTGCTGCACCACCTTCCCCGACGGGGACCTGGACGCGTTCGAGGCGGCGGTCAGGCTCGCCGTGGCCCGTGCGCGCGGCGAGCGCGCCGGCGCCGTCGCGGCGCTGGCCCGATCGGAGGCCGAGCGCCTGTTCTCGCCGAGCGCGGTCGCCGAGCGCCTCCACCTCGTGCTCGAGCGGGCCGCCCGTCCCCGCGGGCCGGCGTAGCCGCGCGGATGGCGCAGCGAGCCTTCACGCGGCGGGCGCGGCAGCTGGCCGCCGTCGTGGCACGGCTGCTCGTCTGGCAGGCGACGACCCAGGCGCTCGGCCTCGTCGCCGGGTTCGCCCTGCTGCGCTGGCTCGACACGGAGGGCTACGCGCAGTACACGCTGGCCTTCGGCTTCACGTCCTCGACCTCGTTGCTGATCGACCTCGGGTTCGGGCAGGCGGTGATCGCCCTGGTGGGCGAGCGGACGGGCGACCAGCGCCTGGTGCGGTCCTACATCGCGTCCGCGCGCCGCATGCGCAACGTGACGATGGTGCTCGTGCTGCCCGTCGCCGGGGCCGTCTTCATGGCGATCACGGCGGACAAGGGATGGTCGCTCGGGGTGCGGCTGGCCCTCTTCGCGAGCGTCGCGCTGACGGTCGGCTTCCGCAGCCTCCAGGACTTCTACGGGCTCCCGCTGATCATGAGCGAGTCCCACGCGTCGTACCTGAGGCCGCAGGTCGTCAGCGGCGTGATCCGCCTCGCCGCCCTGGCGGCCGCACGGGCGACGGGCACGCTGACCGGCGCCGTCGCAGCGCTGCTCTCCAGCGTCCTGACGATCGTCCCCGCCCTGGCCTACCGGCGCCGCAGCGGTCCGGTGCCGGGGGCCGACCGGAGCCGGGAGCGCCAGCGCGAGCTCACGCGCTACGCCCTCCCGCTCGTGCCGATGATGGTGTACACGGCGTTCCAGAGCCAGGTCGCCGTGTTCGTCATCTCCGTGGTCGGCGCGACGCGCTCGATCGCCGAGGTCGGCGCGCTGTCCCGCCTCGGGCAGCTGTTCACGGTGGTCGGCATCGTCAACGGCCTCCTCGTGCTGCCCAGGGTCGCGCGCGCCCCACGCGCGCGCGTCACGGCGATCGTCGGCGTGGCGATCGGCACGGCGACGGCGTTCGCGGTCGCCGTGACGCTGCTCGCGGTCGCCTTCCCCGGGGTGTTCCTCGTCCTGCTCGGCGGGACCTACAGCAACCTGCGACCGGAGATCGGCCCGTACGTCGGGGCCGCGAGCCTCGGCTTCCTGTCGGCGATCGTGTTCACCATCAACAGCGCCAGGGCGTTCATCTACTGGTGGCTGAGCGCCGCGCTCATCGGCGGGGTGATCCTCGTCCAGGTCCTCTCCGTCCTGGTGCTCGACGTCTCCGCGACCTCCGGGGTCGTGACGTTCCTGATCATCACCAACGCCGTCCAGGTGCTCGTCGCCCTGGCCGGGCTCGCCTACGGGCTGCGACGGGGCTCGCGCCTGGAGGCGGCGCCGGGGGAGTGGCGCCCGACATGAGCCCGTCGGCGCGGCCACTCCCGCCGCCTGCGGCCGGCGAGGTCGTGCTCCAGGTGAACCTCGCGCCGGTGGACTTCCCGCACGCGCGCCACATCCTGCCCCACCAGATCCGCTGCTGGCGCGAGCAGGTCGACCGCATCCTCCTGACCGTCGACACCCGGCCGGGCAGCGGGCGGTACGCCGAGGGCTGGGCGCGGCACGAGCGGGACTTCGGCGCGCTGCTCGCGGCGGTGACGGCCGGCGACCCGAAGGTCGGCGTCGTCGAGGTGGACTACTCGCCGCAGGCGTCCGCGGCGCTCTCCGCGGCGTTCCTGGGCGGCGCCGACGTGCCCGTCAAGGACTCCTACGGCGCTCCGTTCCACGCCTACCTCTTCGGGCTGCTCGCCGCGGGCGCGCAGTACGTCCTGCATGCGGATGCCGACATGCTCTACGGGGGCGGCAGCCCGACCTGGATGCGTGAGGCGCTCGAGGTGCTCCGCACGCGGGAGGACGTCCTCGCCGCCGGTCCCTACCCCGGGCCGCCCCTCCACGACGGGCGCATCCCCGCCGCCGTCGCGGCCCGGCACGCGGCAGCCCAGCGCTACGGCTCCGCGCCCACCGCGCTCGCGCTCGGCTTCCCCGCGGCGCAGTTCTCGCACCTGAGCACCCGGTCGTTCCTGATCGACCTCCACCGCTTCCGCGCCACCGTGGGCGCGCTGCGCGTGGAGGCCACCAGCCCGCCGCGGTTCTCGACGGTCTCGCCCGGCCCGGCGCCGCTGGAGACCGCCCTCTCGCGGGCCCTCACCGAGCACCACCTCACGCGGGTCGACCTGCTCGGGAGCGGACCGGGGATGTGGGTGCTCCACCCGCCGTTCCGGACCGAGGCGTTCCTGCGCGACCTGCCCGCGATCATCGCCCGCGTGGAGGCCGGCGACGTGCCCGACGGCCAGCGCGGCGACTTCGACCTCAACGACGCGATGGTCGACTGGTCGGCGGCGCGGCGCCGGCTGCGGCGCACGCGCCGCCGCGAGCGCGCATCGCGGCTGCTGCGCGCGGTCCTGGCCCGCGGCCGCGGCTCCCCGTAGCCTTGCCGCGTGCCCAACCGCGCGGTGACCGCCCTGCAGGCCGTTGCCGGCCGGCTCGGACTCGAGGTGCGCCGCGTGGGCGCCGAGACCGACAAGCACGAGCAGCGGCGCCTGCTGCTGGAGCACCTGGCCGTCACGCTGGTCGTCGACGCCGGGGCGAACGTCGGGCAGTACGCCGGCATCCACCTGCGCCGGTGGACGCGCTACACCGGGCGGATCGCGTCGTTCGAGCCGGTGCGCGCGAGCTTCGAGGCGGCCGCGCGGGCGGCGCGCGGCGACGACGCGTGGACGACCTACCCGTACGGCCTCTCGGACCGCTCCGCGACGCTGCCGATGACGGTCCCAGACGGGCAGAGCGACCTGAGCTCGCTGCAGGACACGACCTCCGCCGGCGCGCGGCTGATGACCGGGGCGCGGGTGATGGTCGAGCAGGTCGCGGTGGAGCGGTTGGACGACGTGATCGGGGACATCGCGAGCCCGCAGGACCTGCTGGCGCTCAAGCTCGACGTCCAAGGGCACGAGGCCGCCGTGCTCCGGGGCGCCGCGCGCACCCTCGAGCGCGTGGTGCTCCTGGAGTGCGAGCTGCCGCTGGTCGCCCTGTACGAGGGCCAGGGGTCCTTCCGGGATCTGCTCGCGGTCCTGTGGGACGCGGGGTTCACCCCGGTCGGGGTCCGCTCGAACTACGTCGACCCCGCCACGGGGTTCGCCCTGGACGCCGACGCCTTCTTCGTGCGCCGGGCCACCGGCGACGGTGCTGAGCGTTGACCACGACCACCGTGCTCGTCCCGACCTGGCGGCGGCCGGAGGACCTGCGCCGGTGCCTCGGCGCCCTGTCCGCCCAGACCCTCATGCCCGGCGAGATCCTCGTGGTCGCCCGCCGCGACGACGACGAGACGTGGGCCGCGGTGGCGTCGCTCGCGGCGGAGGGCCGGATCAGGACGACGGCGGTGCCCGTGGACGTCCCCGGCGTGGTGGCGAGCATCAACGCCGGCCTCGATGCCGCCACGGGCGACGTGGTCCTCATCACCGATGACGATGCCGTCCCGCGCCCGGACTGGCTGGCGCGGATCGTGCGGACGTTCGCCGAGCGACCCGGCGCGGGCGGGGTGGGGGGCCGCGACTGGGTCCGGCACGAGGGCCGGCTCGTCGACGGGCGCGCCGGGCGCGTCGGCAAGGTGCGCTGGTTCGGCCGGCTGGTCGGCGACCACCACCTGGGGACCGGCGGCCCCCGTGAGGTCGACGTCCTCAAGGGCGTGAACATGGCCTTCCGCCGCCGGGCGCTCGACGGCACCCGCATCTCGCCGGCGCTCCGCGGCCGCGGCGCCCAGGCGCACTGGGAGGTCGACCTGTGTCTCGCGGTGCGGCGGCGGGGATGGACGCTGATCTACGACCCCGAGATCGCCGTCGACCACTTCCCGGCGCCCCGCCACGACGAGCCGCGGCGCCGGCTGCTCACGTCCGCCGCGCTGGCCGACGAGGTCTTCAACCAGACCTACGGCCTGCTCCGCGGCCTCCCGTGGTGGCGCAAGCCGATCGCGTTCGGCTACGGCGTCGTCGTCGGGAGCACGCAGGCGCCGGGACCGGTCTGCGCGCTCGTGGAGACGCTGCGCGGCCGGCGGGTCGGCACGCTGATGTGGACCGCCACGCGGGCGCGCGCCCAGGCGCTCACCGTCTACGGCAGAGGGCGGGCGGCGCCGTGACGCGCCGGCCGGGGGCCGGGCGGCTGCGGGACGTGGCGCGGGCGGTGCTGCCCGCCCCGGCCCACCGCGTCCTGCGCCGGCACAGCGTCCGTCGCCAGATCCGGACGTTCCCGCCCCGGGTCGTCGAGCACGAGTACGGCGGCCACAGGCTCAGGGTCGCCTTGCGCGATCCCCTGGCCGAGGGGTGGTACGACCACGACTGGGGTCTGCAGGCGGAGATCGAGCTGCTCAAGCAGGGTCGCCTCGGGCCCGGGGCGCTGGTGTTCGACGTCGGCGCGCACCAGGGGGTCGTGGCCCTGCTGCTCGCCCGCGAGGTGGGGGAGCACGGGCACGTGGTCGCGGTGGAGGCCGAGCCGCACAACGCAGAGGTCGCGCTCGAGAACAAGGCGCTCAACGACGCCGGGAACCTGACGGTCATCCCGGCGGCGATCTCGGATCGGCCCGGGCGGATCTTCTTCTCGGAGGGGCTGAACGGCACCGTCCAGCCCGGCGGGCGCGCGGGCAAGGTCGCGGTCGAGGCGACCACCATCGACGAGCTCGCGACGCGCTTCGGCGAGCCGGACGTCGTGTTCGTCGACGTCGAGGGCTTCGAGGAGCGTGCGCTTGCCGGGGCCCGCAGGACGCTGGCGCGGGGGAGGACCGACGTCTTCGTGGAGCTCCACGATCGCGACACGCTGTCGCGTGCCGGCGCGAGCGCCGAGCGCGTGGTCGGCCACCTCGTCGAGGCCGGATGCGACTGCCGTGTCGCCGCCACGCGGGACGGCGCGATCACGGGGGCGTTCAGCGGGCTGGAGTCCGGTCTGCATCTGCGCGGGGAGCGGTGCTACCTCGTGGCCACCGGGCGGCCGGCAGTCCGACGTCCCGGCGTCTGAACCCCCCGAAGGGTCGGGTGCAGTGGCGATCGTCCTGCCACTATCCGGTGCATGGGTCTGGGCTTCACCGGCAGCCTGCGTCCGTCCGCGCGGCGGCGGCGAGCGGAGGCCCGCGAGGAGGCCCGCCGGCGCGACGAGCGTTTCGACGCGCTCCGCGCGGTCATCGATGCGGCGTGCATGGCGCTGGTCCGCGCGTCCGAGCGCTCGCCCGGCGCCGGCACGACGGTTCGTCACCAGGACGCCGGGCACCAGGCGCAGCGCCTGGACGAGGCCGCGCGCGAGGTCGACGCCGCGGGCATCCGGATGGCCGCCCACCTGGGTGCGGAGCACGAGGTCGTCCAGCGCTACGACGAGATCCGCCGGTGCATGCAGGAGATGGTGTCGGCGCTCCGGCGCGGGGCCCGGACCGGGAGCCTCGATGCCGGACAGATCCAGGACCTGCAGGAGGGCCTCGAGCGGGCGCAGCGCGGGTTCTTCGACGGGGTGGCGCTCGGGGGTCGTCAGCAGGCAGACTGATCCCGTGAGCGATTCCGGACTGATCCTGGTCGCCGAGCTGCACGGCTTGGCCGGCCGCGACCCCGAGCTGCGCGACCTGCTCGCCGACCTCGCCGCCGGCGCGCGCGCGGAGCCCGGATGCGTGAGCTTCCGCGTCCTGTCCGCGGAGGAGCCGGGGGAGCGCCTGCTCCTCGCGGAGTGGCGCGACGAGGCGTCGCTGCGCGCGCACTACCGGACGGTCGCCTACCGCCACTACCGCGACAACGTGGGCCCGCTGCTCGCCCGGCCGAGCGACGTGGTGGTCCACCGCGTCAGCGCGACTGTGCACGCGCGCGACCCCAACCCGCCCGACCCCGGCCTGTTCGGCTGAGCCGGCGGCCACGCGCCGCGGGCGACCGGGCCTCATCCCATCGGGAGGATGCGCCGCGTTGCCTCACGCCCGATCGTGACGGGTCCGGACCCTGCGCCCGGCGATGTCAACCGATCGAGGAGGACAAAGATGCACGCGGTGAGCCAGCGCGCCACGGCGACCGCCGTCTCCGCCGAGGAGGCGCACGCCATCGGCGTCGAGGCCTACGTCTACCTGTATCCCCTCGTGGTGATGGAGCTCACGCGGCGCCAGATGACGAATCTCCCGCCCGGGCAGAAGCCGGGCTTCGGACCGATGAACGCCTTCACGCACGTCCGCGAGTTCCCGCCGGCGGACTTCAAGGCCGTCGTGCGGCCGAACTTCGACACGCTCTACTCCGTCGCGTGGCTCGATCTCAGCACCGAGCCGCTGATCGTGTCGGTCCCGGACACCGGCGGGCGCTACTACCTGCTGCCGCTGTACGACATGTGGACCGACGCGTTCGCGGTGCCGGGCAAGCGCACGAGCGGGACGGGTGCCGCGAGCTACGCGCTGATCCCCCCGGGCTGGACCGGCGTCCTGCCCGCAGGCATTGAGGCGATCGAGTCCCCGACCTCGGGCGTCTGGATCGTGGGGCGGACCCAGACCAACGGGCCCGGCGACTACGACGCCGTCCACGAGGTCCAGGACGGGATGTCGATCACGCCCCTGTCGCGATGGGGACAGGCCCCGGCACCGCCGGAGGTCGCGGTCGACCCCGCAGTGGACATGGAGACACCGCCGCCGCAGCAGGTCGACGCGATGTCCGCCGTCGACTTCTTCGACCTCGCCTCGGCACTGATGAAGCCGCATCCCCCGCACCTGACGGACTGGTCGGTCCTGGCCCGGATGCGGCGCATCGGCCTCCGGCCTGGCGAGGGCTTCTCGGCCGAGCGCCTCGATCCCGACGTCGCGGCGGCGCTCAAGGACGTCCCGGCCGAGGCGCAGCGCCTGATGCGCGACAAGCTGCCGACCCTCGCCCGGGTGGTCGACGGCTGGCAGATGAACACCGACACCATGGGCGTGTACGGCGACTACTACCTCAAGCGCGCGGTCGTCACCATGGCCGGGCTGGGTGCCAACCCGACCGAGGACGCGGTCTACCCGCTCAGCATGGCGGACGCCGGCGGACAGCCGCTGGACGGCGACCACGCCTACGTCCTGCACTTCGAACACGACGAGCTCCCGCCGGTGGACGCGTTCTGGTCGGTCACCATGTACGACGCCGAGGGGTACCAGGCGGCGAATGCGATCAACCGCTTCGCGATCGGCGACCGGGACGACCTCCGCTTCGATGCGGACGGCTCGCTCGACCTGCTCCTGCAGCACGAGCATCCGGGCGCCGACAAGGAGTCCAACTGGCTGCCGGCCCCGCGCGGCCCGCTCGGCGTGACGATGCGGCTCTACGCGCCCCGGCCGGAGGTGCTCGACGGCCGCTGGGCCCCGCCGGCGATCAGGCGCGCCTGACCGCCGCCGCCGCGGGGGCGTTGCGGACACTGGAGCGACGAGATGCCCGTCCAGGCCCCTCCGCCCGCGACGCCCACCGATCCGGCCGCGCTCCTGCGGACGGGCGCCTACCTGAAGCTGCTCGTCCTCGCCGCGATCATCGGCGTGCCCGTCTCCGCCGCGGCCTACGGGTTCCTCAAGCTCGTCGACGAGCTCCAGGAGCTCGTCTTCACCCGCCTGCCCGACGGTCTCGGGTTCGCGCACGCCCCGATGTGGTGGCCGCTGCCCATCCTGGCGGTCGGCGGCCTGCTCACGGCGCTCGCGATCGACCGGCTGCCGGGAACCGGCGGGCACTCGCCCGCCGACGGGTTCAAGCCCGCCGGCGCCCTGCCGCCGATCGAGCTGCCCGGCGTGCTGCTCGCCGCTGTTGCGACGCTCGGGTTCGGGGTCGTCCTCGGTCCGGAGGGCCCGCTGATCCTCATGGGCAGCGGGCTCGGCGTGCTGGCGGTGCGCCTCGCCGCGCCGGGCGCCCCGCCCAGCGCCGCGCCGGTGATCGCCGCGTCGGGCAGCTTCGCGGCGATCAGCTCGCTCCTCGGCTCCCCGCTGCTGGGCGCGTTCCTGCTGCTGGAGGCGTCGGGCCTCGCGGGGCCCGTCGTCGGACTCGTGCTGGTGCCGGGCCTGCTCGCCGCCGGCATCGGGTCGCTGGTGTTCATCGGGCTGGACTCGCTGACCGGGTTCGGAACGCTGTCCCTGGCGATCCCGGGGCTGCCGCCGTTCGATCGACCGACGGGGGCGATGTTCGGCTGGGCGATCGCCATCGGCCTCGCCGCGCCGCTGGTGGGGCGCGGCATCCAGTGGCTCGCCCTGGCGGCTCGTCCCCACGTCGATGCACGCAGGCTGCTGCTCATGCCCGTGGTGGGCCTCGCGATCGCGGCGCTGGCGATCGGCTGGGCCGAGGCCACGGGTCGCCCCGTGTCGCAGGTCCTGTTCTCCGGGCAGTCCGCGCTCGGCCCGCTGCTGAGCGATGGGGTGGGCTGGTCGGTCGCGACCCTCCTGCTGCTCGTCCTCTGCAAGGGCATCGCCTACGCCCTGTCGCTCAGCAGCTTCCGCGGGGGACCGGTCTTCCCGGCGATGTTCCTCGGCGCCGCGGGCGGCGTGGCCGCCTCGCACCTCCCCGGGCTCTCCGTGGTGCCCGCCGTCGCGATGGGCATCGGGGCGATGTGCACCGTGATGCTGACGCTCCCGCTGACGTCCACGCTGCTGGCCACCCTGCTGCTCGGCAGCGACGGGGTGAGCGCGATGCCCCTCGTCATCGTCGCGGTGGTCGTGGCCTACGTCACGGCGGCGCGGCTTGCGCCGGCCCCGGACGCCTCGCCGGCGGCGCCCCCGGCGGCGCCGCCGGCGGGCGGCGCGGCGCCTGTCCCCCCGACCGGCGACACACCCCGGCGGACCCCGGCCGGGCCGCGGGCCGGGGGCGTCTAGAGCAGCGCGTCAGCCCGAGCGCCGGAACCGCGGGTCCTCGGGCGCGACGAGCGCGGCGGCGTCCTCGATCGTCCGGACGACGTCGACGAGCGCCTGGATCACGCTCACCCGCACGAGCGCGTCCGCGGGCGGGCCGTCGACGACGAGCACGAGGCGCCCGCCGATCGCCCCCAGGCCGCGGCGCATGCGCAGGATGCCGCCGAGCAGCCCGGGACCGAGCTGGGTGACGTCCGTGAGGTCCAGGACGATGGATCGCCGGCCGGCGACCGCGGCCTCGAGCGCCTCGCGCTCGATCACGCGGGTCTCCTGCAGCGCCACCCGGCCGTGCGCGCGGATCAGCGACGCGCCCGGCACGGGCTCGCCGTCCGGCAGCGCCAGCATGTCGGCGTGGCTTGTGTCCAGCTCTCCGAGGCTCATGACTCCCCCGCACGCTGCCGGACCTGTGCCCGATCCGCCATGGTGCAGGCCGGTGTGGTCCGGGCGTGTTGGCCGCGCGGGCCTGCCTCCTCAGCGCGGCGGCGCGTCCCAGGCCTCGACGTCGTGGTCGATGGCCCGGGCCAGCCGCGGTGCTGCCGCCACCACGCCGGCGCCCCCGAGCGCCGGCGCGACCGCCACGAGGACCCCGACGAGCTCCGCATCGGTGGCGCCGTGCGTGCGGGCGACCTCGACCGCGACGCGGCAGGAGCACGTGGCCGCTCCCAGCGACAGCAGCGCGGCCAGCTGCACGAGCGCGTTGGTCCTGCCGTCGAGCGCCGCGCCGGCCCGCGGAGCCGTGGCGGCTCCGATGGCGAGGCGCACGGCGTGCTCGTCGTTCAGCGCGAGGCGCTGCAGGAGCTCGATGAGGTCCATGGCCTGGTGAGCGATCCGGCGACCGTAGCCGCGCCTCGCCCTCGTGGCATCGCCCGAACGGGGTGAGGCGAGCTCAGCCGTCGACGAGGCCGACCTCGCGCGCGCGGCGGACCGCCTCGGAGCGCGACGAGGCATCCAGCTTGCGGTAGACCGCGTGGGCCTGGGTCTTGACCGTGTTGCCGGAGACGTGCAGCCGCTCGGCGACCTCGCGGAACGAGAGGTGGCTCGGGAGGAAGCGCAACACGCGCAGCTCCGCGGTCGTCAGCGTCGACGGTCCGGCGACGGCGCCTTCCGCGAAGGTGTCCGCGCGACCCCACGCATCGTCGATCCACGTCTGGACCACGAGCTTCTCGGGGACCCGCCGCAGGGCGCGGGAGGCCTGGGCGAGCAGGGCGCGGGCGGCGGCCGAGTCGCTGAGCCGCAGCTCGGCACGGGCGAGCGCGAGGCATGCCTCGGCCTCGAACCAGGGCGGCGCATCGCCCACGGCTCCCAGGAGCCTTCGTGCCCGCACGGCGTCGAGGCGCGCCTCGTCCACGCGGCCGAGGTGCGCCCGCGCGTACGCCGACACCGCGAAGACGAGCGCGCAGGCCGGCACGTCGCCGATGCCGGAGCGGTCGGCGCCGTCCCACGCACGATCCGACAGCGACGTCCCGGCGTCGAGATCGGGCTCCTCGAGCGCCACGAGCGCGAGCTGGGACAGGCAGAGGGCGCGCAGCACCGGCGCCGTCGAGGCGGCCCGGCGCGAGCACTCCTCCAGGCGAGCCTGCGCCCGGTCCCGGTCGCCGGTGAGATGGGCGGCGACGCCGTCCAGCAGGCAGGCCGCCGTCCGCCAGGGGCTGTCGTCCGCGGCCAGGGCGTAGGCGCCCCGGGCGTCCTCGCCCATCCGCGCGACGCCGTCGCGACCGAGGGCCGCGCGCAGCGTCCTGGCCGCAGCGGCGAACGGGCGCCCCTCGGCGTCCGGCGCCGAGGCGATCCCGCGCTCGGCGGCGCCGAGCCATCGCTCGCCGAGATCGCGGTCGCCGACCATGAGGCGGCAGGTGGCGGCCGCGATCGCGAGCGCCGGGCGCGACGCGACCTGCGCCTCGGACAGCCGGTCGAGCCAGCCCTGCACGACGGCGACACGCCCGTGCGCCGCGCGCGCCGGCAGGAGCCGCCACACCAGCTCGGCCGCGTGGTCGGCGTCGCCGGCGGCGATCGCGTGGTCGGTCGCGGCGTCGCCGTCGCCCTCGGACTCATACCACGCGCTCGCGCGGCGATGGACGTCGGACACCGCGGCGGGTTCGGCGCGCCGCAGGTCGCCCTGGAGCATCTCGCCGAGCAGCCGGTGGACGTGGAAGTGCTGCTCGCAGCGGTCCAGGGGCGACAGCAGGGCGCCGGACCGCGCGAGCCGACGCAGGGTCTCGCCGCTGCCACGGCCGCCGAGCACGGCGTCGCACAGCGGCCCGGACAGGCGCGCGAGCGGCGAGGTGCGCGTCAGCAGCTCGACGTCGTCCTGTGCGAGGCCGGCCAGCAGCTCCTCCCGGAGGTAGTCGGCCACGATGCGGTCGTCGCCCGCGAAGCGCGCGACGGCCCCGACATGGTCCTCCTGCCCGCGGAGCGCGAGGCCGGCGAGGTGCAGGCCCGCCGGCCAGCCCTCGGTGTCACGGACGACCGTGGTGACCTCGGCGGCGTCCAGGCACAGCCCGGCCCCGCGGAGGAGGAGCTCCGACTCGTGCTCGCTCATGACGAGGTCCTCGTCGCGGAGCTCCAGGACGTCGTCCTGCGCGCGCAGGCGGCCGACGCGGAGCGAGGGCTCGGTCCGGGACGCGACCGCGACGACCGAGCCCGGGCCGAGGTGGTCGATGGTGGTGCTCACCACGTCCGACGCCGCCGGCGAGGAGAGCAGCTCGGCGCCATCGAGCACGAGCACGGTCGGAGGCCGCTCCCGCCCGAGCGCCCGGACGAGCCGGGCGAGGACGTCGCTCGTGGCGGTGGCCGGGCGGGTCGTGCGCGGGAGCGGCTCGATCGCGTCCAGCTGCCCCACGATCGACCCCGCCAGGTGCCCGGGGTCGTCGTCGCGGGCGGAGAGCGTCACCCACGCGAAGGGGCGCGCGTCGCGCCGCGCCCATTCGCCCAGCAGGGTGGTCTTGCCGTAGCCGGCCGGGGCGACCAGGAGCGCGAGCGGCGCCGTGCTGGCCTCCAGCCGGGCCACCAGGTCGGGCCGGTCGACGTGCCCGGTGTGCGCGAGCGGGGCCTCCGAGCCCGGGTCCGTCCTGCCCACGCCCTCCGCGCATGCGGCGATCCGCAGCGGCCGGCCGCCGCTGCGCGGCGCGGTCGGGACATGGGTGGGGGCGGCATCGCGGTGCATGGCAGCGCCCTAGACCTTCACCCCGGAGGGCGGGCGCGGCAAGGGGGCGTGCCCGCGTGTCCCCGGGGGTGCGCACGACCGGACCGCGGCGCGCGTCACCCCCTTGGGGTGATGCGGTCCGCCGCGCCCTGTGCGTACGGTCGTGCCCGGATCGACACAGCAACGGACGGCCCTGCGGCGGTGGTGCGTGCACCACCCGAGCGGTGGTGCGCGCACCACCCGAGCGATGGTGCGCGCAGGCGGCCTTGAGCGGTCCGCTAGGCGGGTCGGTCGCACGGTGACATCGTGGAGTTGTGATGGTCGGCGGCGACGCGGCGGAGCGGGCGGTCCGTGGGCGCGTCGGGGCGCCGGCCCTCGCGTCCCGCCTCCGCGGGCGCCGCCTGCTGGCGATGGCGGCGCTGGCGGCCCTCTACTACGGGGCGGCCAAGGTCGGCTACGCGTTCGAGTTCGCCGGTCCGGTCGCCGCGATCGTGTGGCTGCCGGTCGGGGTCGGCACTGCCGTCCTGTATCTCGGTGGGCCCGGTCTGTGGCCGGGTGTCCTGGTCGGCGACCTGCTCGCGAACGACTACTCGGCGCTCCCGTTCGGCTCGGCGCTCGGCCAGACGGGCGGGAACGTCCTCGAGGTGCTCGTCGCCTCGCTCCTGCTGCGGCGCCTCGTCCCCGACAGGTCGCCGCTGCAGGGCATCGACACGCTCGGACGCATGCTCGTGGCGCTGGTGAGCGGCGCCGCGGTCAGCGCGACGGTCGGCCCGCTCTCGCTGTGGGCCGGCGGGGTGATCGACGCCCATGACCTGCCGGAGATCGCGCGGACCTGGTGGCTGGGGGACGCGACCGGCGCGCTGATCGTGGTTCCGCTGGCGGTCGCCTGGTGGCCGCCGCCGCGGCTGCGCCCCAAGCTGGACGCGCGCCTGCTCGAGGCGGTGCTCATGCTCGTCGCGGTCGCCGGCCTGAGCCAGATCGCGTTCGGCAGCGAGAACCCGCTGACCTACCTGGCCTTCCCTCCGCTGATCTGGGCGGCGCTGCGCTTCGGCCAGCAAGGCGCCACCCTCGCGATCACCGTGGCGGCCGGGTTCACCGTGTGGAACACCACCCACTTCCACGGCCCGTTCGTCTTCCACTCGATCACGACGAGCGTCTCCAGCGCCCAGCTCTACATCGCGATCACCGCGCTCTCGACGCTGTGCCTGGCTGCCGTCGTCTCCGAGCGCGGCCGGTTCGCCGAGGGGCTCAGCGCGTCCCGCTCACGGCTCGTGGCCGCGTCGGACACCGAGCGACGCCGGCTCGAGCACAACCTCCACGACGGGGCGCAGCAGCGCCTGAC